>NZ_DASQOG010000234.1:0-18471 GCF_035644575.1 Desulfovibrio sp.
GCAGGCACGATACATAATACCCGTTCTGGCGCTGAGCTATCTGTTCTGCGTCGCCTGCGGCGGCAGCCCAACCCGGCGACCTGCACTGCATCCGCCGGTAACACCGCCACAGGAATATCGGCAGGAGGCCAATTCGGCCAACAATCCGGGGTCGATTTTTGCCGCCAGCGAAGCAGATACCCTTTTTGAGGACAGCCGCGCCCGACGCGTCGGTGATATTGTTGTGGTCAAACTGGTGGAAAATACCAAGGCCCAGAACAAGGCGGAAACCTCGTCCAATAAGAAAAGTTCCAACAATTATCAGGTCGCAGACATGTTCAACAGGGGGCACGCGGGCTTTATTCCCTTTATGCCCATCGGGCCGCAGCCGTCTGTAGGTCTGCCAATACTGGATACAGATTCTGCCAGTGGGATTAATTCCACGGGCAAGACCAAACGTGAAAACTACGTGACCACCTCGCTGGCCACGCGCGTGCTGCGCGTGCTGCCGGGCGGCCTGATGGAGATTGAGGGCGCGCGCGAAATCCGCGTGAACGAAGAAACAGAATATATGGTTGTGCGCGGCATGATCCGCTCCAAGGACGTCGGCGCCGACAACAGCGTTCTTTCCACCCAGATTGCGGACGCAAGCATTGAATACTACGGCAAGGGCGTGCTGGCCGACAAGCAGAAGCCCGGCTGGTTCTCACGGCTTATGGATAACGTCTGGCCCTTCTAGGCGCTTCATCCACCGTACAGGATGGTATCTGCACACCCCGTCAGCGCTGCATGCGTTGGCGGGGTGTTTGCGTGAAGTCGCCAGAAAAACGGCAAATCAGCCGGATGTCTTCCAAGGGGCAGTGCTTTTAGTTCCTGATTACAAGGGGCTGAAAAATTATAGAAAAATAGTCCTTATTTTTTACTATTATATTTACATAGTTATCTGAGCGGATAAAAAGAAATGCGCAAAAAATATGTGAAAAATTGCGCAGCTCCTTGACCTAAGGATTCTTCCATTCTATGTTGATCGCAGTTCATTGAGCCTGTAGGCTGAAGAGCAGGGGCTTTGCGCCGAAGCCCTTTGTTTGTTTTGTCTGTGCCCCGCGAGGGTTTTGCGGGCAAAACAAAAAAGCTCCTGAATCTTGCGATCCAGGAGCCCCGGCGGAGAGTGGATTCAAACACCCGTCTGGCAATGCCAGTTTCGGAGTGTCCATATACAAGTGTCAGCGTCATAAGGCGTTGACGTTCTTGTTGGTTTTTCCAGCCTCCTCCTGCGAACCAGACTGTTCTGCCGCAGTCTGGTTCCTATCCAAGCCCCTCCGTTACCCACGGGGGGCTTTTTTATTAGCATGCTCACGGTAAAACGCCAAGCCCTGTCTTTTCTCTATTTCTTCTTTGATAAAAAAGTAACAATTTCATTCTCATAACTGTCAGATCATCAAAAGCGCCGTGTTGCTGTCGCCTTCCTGGCGCAAGCTGGCTTTTGCCGGGCAGCAAGCGGCAGATACTGTTGCATTGGATTCAACGTGCGCCGAGCTTGCGCATGCCGGGTTTGCATTTCCACTGGCGGCAGGTTCTCTGGCCGTATTGCGCACGGTGGACGCAGGGCGTATAGTAGAGAACGTTTTTCGTAATCTTCAACCCTGCGGCGGCATGCCGCTTGATATGACTGTACATGAAATTCGCGCTCGGCTGGCGGCAGACAAGGCCACAGTTGGCACATGGCTGCAATTGCCCTCGCCTGACGTGGCCGAGCTTATGGCCCGCGCCGGTTATGACTGGGTTGCTGTTGATATGGAACATGGCTCTTTTGGCCGCACCGGGCTGCCGGATGTTTTCCGCGCCATCGAATGCGGCGGTGCGGCTCCTTTCGCGCGCCTTGGCGAAGCCAGCAAAACCCAGATCAAGGCCGCGCTGGAAGCCGGGGCTCAGGGGCTTATCTTCCCCATGATTGAAAGCCGCGCACAGCTTGACCGTGCCATTGATCTTTCGGTGTACCCAGGGCAGGACACCTGGCGCGCCGAGGGTGAAACCGCGCCCGAATACCGTGGCGTTGGCTATTGCCGCGCCAATGTGTTTGGCAAAACGTTTGACGACTATCGCGCCAATCGTGCGCCCGAGATATTTTTGGTGGCTCAGATCGAGCACATCCGCGCGGTGGAAAATCTGGAGGCCATTCTGGCGCATCCCCGTCTGGACGCCATCATGGTCGGCCCCTACGATCTCTCCGGCTCCATGGGGCTTACGGGCCAGTTTGACCACCCTGACTTCAAAGCTGCCATGGCGCGGATTGCCCAAGGTTGCGCCAAGGCAGGCGCCCGCATGGGCCTGCACATTGTGCAGCCTGACCCTGCGGAGCTTGCGCGGCAGATTGCTGCAGGCAGCCGATTTATCGCTTATGGCATTGATTCGGTCTTTTTGTGGCGGGCGGCTGAACGCCCCAATTCGGGAGAATAACTGTGAATATTACCGTCTTTGGCGGGTCCGGCTTTCTGGGCTCGCATATCTGCGACAAGCTTTCTGAAGCCGGGCATGCGGTCACCATTGTTGACCTGCATCCCTCGCCCTTTCTGCGGCCCGACCAGACCATGCTTGCAGGCAATATTCTGGATGAAGAAACCGTCAACCGCGCCGTAGCCGGTGCGGATATGGTCTTCAACTATGCTGGCATTGCCGACATCGGCGAGGCCAACAACCGCCCGGTGGACACGGCGCGTATCAACGTGCTGGGCAATGTCATGGTGCTTGAGGCCTGCCGCAAAGCTGGCGTAAAGCGCTATGTTTTTGCCAGTTCCCTGTACGTGTACGGCAAGTCCGGCGGCTTTTACCGTTGCAGCAAGCAGGCCTGCGAACTGTATATCGAAAACTATCAGGCCATGCACAACCTGCCGTACACCATCCTGCGTTACGGCTCGCTGTACGGCCCGCGTTCCGACCGCCGCAACGCCATCAACAGATTTGTTTACGAGGCGCTGGCCAACGGCGCCATCACCTACTACGGCGCGCCTACGGCCCTGCGCGAATACGTGCACGTGGACGATGCCTCGGCAGCCACTCTGGCCGTGCTTGATCCGGAATTTGAGAACCAGAACATCATCATCTCTGGCAATCAGCCCATGCGCGTGGGCGATCTGTTCAAGATGATCGGTGAAATGCTCGGCAAGGACCTGACCATCAATTATCTGAATGATCCCAACAGCGGGCATTATCAGGTCACACCCTATGCCTTTATGCCCAAGGTGGGCCGCAAGCTGGTGCCGCCGCTGACTGTTGATCTGGGGCAGGGCATCCTGCGCGTGATGGAAGAGGAACACAAGGAGCTGCACCCCGAGCTGGCGTCTGAGGGCGGATACCTCGTATCCACTGACGACTAGACCTGGGAACGGCAGTTGCCGCAAGGGCATGCACCCGTTTGCGGCATGATTGGATGCAGTTTTTTACGCACACAAATTATTGAGGCCACAAGGAGCCGTCAGATGAACATCATTGCCATCATTCCCGCGCGTATGGGTTCCAGCCGTTACCCCGGCAAACCGCTTGCCCTTATCCACAACGTTCCCATGGTGGGGCATGTGGCCTTTCGCACGGCCATGAGCAAGTGCCTTTCCGCCACCTATGTGGCCACCTGCGACGAGATCATTGAAAATTACTGCAAGGACGCCGGGCTCAAGAGCGTCATGACGGGCGACCATCACGTGCGCTGCTCCACGCGTACCGCGGAAGCCCTGTTGAAGATCGAAGCCGCCACCGGTCAGAAGGCCGACATCGTGGTCATGGTGCAGGGCGATGAACCCATGGTGCGCCCCGAAATGATCGATGCCGCCGTGGCCCCCATGCTGGCGGATCCTTCCATCAACGTGGTCAACCTGATGGCCGATATGGATACCCTTGAGGAATTTGAAGACCCCAACGAAGTCAAGGTCGTTGTGGACCATTGCAACAATGCGCTCTATTTCTCGCGCGAGCCCATTCCTTCGCGCAAAAAGGGTTCGGACAAGGTGCCCATGCGCAAGCAGGTCTGCATCATTCCCTTCCGCCGCGACTATCTGCTGCACTTCAACGAAATGCCCGAAAGCCCGCTGGAAATTTATGAATCCGTGGACATGATGCGCATTCTCGAGCACGGCGAAAAGGTGCACATGGTGCCTACCGACTGCCGTTCGTGGAGCGTGGACACCCCTGAAGATCTGGCCCGCGTGGCCCGCCTCATGGAAGGCGATGATCTTATGAAGGAATACCGCAAGTAAATGGCTGGCGAGCTTAATTCTGCCCCTGCACAAGGGGACAAGGCCGCTGACGGTTCAAAAAGCGCAAGCGCCGTGGGAGCACAAACCCACGGTGCTTGCGCCGAAACTTCGGCAGCGTCAGAGCCGTCCGACCAGGCCGAAGCTCAGCCTGAAGCGCAGTCAGGAGCCAAGGCCGAACATAAGGCCGTACAGCCAAAGCCGCATGCAGGGCCAGGGCTGTTCAGCCGGGTGTCGGCGGCGCTTGAAGAGTTGTGGCTGGCCGCCTTTGCCTGGATCCCCACACCTGTGGGTCTTGCCTTGCGCCTGTTTGCCTGGCGCTGGCTTTTCAAAAGCTGCGGCTCGGCGCGTTTTGGCACGGGCCTGAGCCTGGCGGGCTGCCGCAACATGCGCATTGGCAACGGCGTGCGCATGGGGCGCGGCTGTTTTGTTACCGCCTCTGACGGCGACCTGGTGCTGCACGACTGCGTGGCCCTTTCGCCCAATGTGCATGTGGGGGCGGACGCGGGCCGCATAGAAATCGGCGCGCATACCGCCGTGGGGCCAGGCACGGTTATCCGCGCGGCCAACCACTGCATTGCGCGTCAGGATGTGCCGATCATGCATCAGGGGCATGTTCCCGGTCAGATTATTATTGAAGAAGACGTGTGGATTGGCGCCAACTGCGTCATTACGCCGGATGTGCGCATTGGCCGAGGGGCTGTGGTGGGCGCTGGCGCTGTGGTTACGCGCAATGTGGCCCCTTTCAGCATTGTGGGCGGTGTTCCGGCCAAGCTTATCGGCATGCGCGGGCAGGGCGGTCAGAAGCACTGGGATTAGTGGGAGCCTTTCATGCAGAAATGCTCTGGCAAGATGGGGGCATGCCACCCCGGACTCGAACAGTTTTTCAAGGAATATTATGTCACTGCAATGCCTTGTTTTTGACTGCGATGGCGTCATTCTTGACAGCGTACCCGTGAAAACACGGGCCTTTGGCCGTCTGATGGAACCGTTTGGCCCCGAGGCGCGAGACCGCTTTTTGATGTACCACAAGGTGCACGGCGGCGTGAGCCGTTACAAGAAGTTTGAGTGGTTTTATGACGATGTGCTGGGCAAGACCATAACTCCTGAGGAATCAGAGGAACTTGGCAACCGCTTTGCCGAATATGTGCTGGACGAACTGCGCCGCTGCGAGCTGATACCCGGCATTCAGGAAACGCTTGATTCCTGGCACGGCAAGCTGCCCATGTTTGTCTGCTCCGGCGCGCCGCACGAAGAAGTGCTGGCCGTGCTGCGCGAGCGCAAGCTGGATGGCTATTTTGACGCCATCCACGGCTCCCCGCCAGCCAAGGCCGTGCTGCTGGCCCAGATTGTGAACAGGCAGAAGCTTGACCCCGCCGATGTGCTCATGGTGGGCGACGCCCCCACAGACAGGGACGCAGCCGAAGCCGTGGGTACGCTGTTTTACGGCGTGGGGCCGGAACTCAAGGGCGGCTCGTTTCCCTGGGGCGAGGACCTCACGGGCCTGAGCGCCTGGATAGCTGCCCGCGTCTAGGTATCCTGCCATCCGGCAGATTTACAACTCCTTGTAACCACTACTGAACGTCCTGCCTTGCAACGCGGGACGTTCGCTCATATACGCCGATGAAAAAAATCGTTCTTGCTCTGTTGCTGGCCCTGAGTGTGGCCCTGCTTGTGACCGCCTGCGATTCCGGTAAAAAGGAAGAAGGCGCAAACGACAAGCCCGTTGCCGAATCCTCCTCCAGCGCCCCAAAGGCGGAAACTGCGGCTCAGGCACAAGCCGTGGAAGAAGCAACCCCGCCTCCAAGCCCGGAAGAACTGGACAGGGCAGACAGGCTGGTGGCTTTTTCCAACGCTGCTTCGATGGCGCTGGCAACAGGGCGCTATGCCCAGGCCGATGTGCTGGCGGCCTACACCAAGTATTACCTGGCAGAGTGGCAACTGGCCAAACGCCCGGAGCTGAATGCGGATCAGGATGCCGCCCTTGCCCGCCGACTGACGCCTCCGGTCAACCTTTTTACCCCTGAGCAGACCAAAAAAATGGCCGCCTGCGTGCAGGACATGAGTAAAGCCATCGTAGACATGCGGGCAGACTATCGCCTGCTCGAAAAGTACGTGGCCGACGAGAGCATTCAGGATAACGGCGTCAAGGGCAAGGCCCTTGCTGCGGAAATACTCAAGGGGCATGCCGCCTTTATTGTTGCCCGCGATGCCTATATGGCGATTGTGGAGGGAGAAGCTGCTCCCGCAGAAGATATCTTGCTGCGCAACCATCCGCTCAAACGGCAAATTCAGGCTGCGGAACGCATCTTTGCCGTGTTTGGCAAAACTGCAACCCTGCTTACACCCGGCAAACCGGACAGAGAGGCGCTGAAAGCCCAGCGTGACGAGCTTGCAGCTGCCATCGCAGACGGCGGGCGGCCTCCCTTTATGGCAGCGCCGGAACTGGAGCGGCAGTACCGTGCCTTTCTCAAGCAGGCGGGCAGCTACGCGCAGCTTTTTGACCAGGGGCTTGAAGAAGAGTTTTACGTTCCCGTGAGGTTTGAAATGAACAAGGCCGCTCTGGCAAGCCGGGCCGCCTACAATGATTTTGTCAAGGTTGCCAACCAGATGCGCTGACGAGTCAATGTTCTGACTGAGCGCATTGATTGTTTTGTAACATGCTGTATTTTAATGATTAGGTTTATTTGGCAAGGCCTTTGCAGATTGAATGTAAACGGGTGTCAATTACCCGAACATCCATCTGATCTGGAGGTTCAGCATGTTTTTTTTGCTGGGAGGCCACGATAAAAAAAGCCGCAAGGCCGAGAGAACCGTGGGCATTTCTGACGCAAGCGCCAGAGTGCGTGAGGTTTTTCTGGCCGGGCGCTTTCCCGTGGTGACAACACATCAGGTGGAGGGGAGGCGTATTGCCAAGGTGCTTGGCCTTGTGTGCTGCCGGGGTTTTGACTCGGACGAAGCCTTTTTTGGCATGGCGGCAAGGGCCATGAACAAGGGCGCGCAGGCCATTGTGGGCTATAATGAAAACGTGGCCTTTCATCCCGATGGCAGCAAGTATTTTTCCTGCTTCGGCACAGCCGTGATGTTTGAGTATGATCCTGCCGACCCGGAATCATTGCCGCTCATGCTGCAACAGAAGTTCAAGGCGCAGGAACAATCCGGCCTCAGCGAAATCATCTGATCTGGCTGGTTCCTATATATGCCAATGCCCCCGTTCAACATGAGCGGGGGCTTTGCATTTGCAACAGGTGCAACGTTGCATGCTAGTTATGGGTGTCAGTTCAATTTTTTGCTGGTAAGTGTGAGTGCAGTACTACAAAATTTGTGATTATTTTCATATATACCATATTAGTATGATTTTGTATCATACTGTTAAGAAAAGATAAAAAATATAGTTTGAAATTATATAAAGTATTGATAAATGTGAACGATAAGCATGATAAAGATTATAGTCGTCTATAAAGAGTATATTTTTATACTTTGAATGGATAAACACCGTAAATTTGAAACAGTTTTTAGGAGCATAATATGAAGCTTTCGATAAAACTTGTCATTCTTACAGTATTGTTGACGGCATTTTCAATAATTATTGGATTTATTTCTGTTGTTGGAATGTCTTCAATAAATAAAGACGTCAAGGATATTTCTGAAAACTGGCTTCCAACAATCAAGGTTGTTGCTGAAATTAACAGTATGGTGAATGAATACAGGCGCAATGAGCTGGTTCACATTCTCACAACAGACGAATCAGTGATGCGAACCTATGAAAACAAGATACAAAATTTGACCAGCAGTATTAATGAAAAAGTTAAAGAATATGAAAAATTAATCTCTGAGCCTGAGGAAAAGGTCGCATTCCCCAAGTTCCTTGCGGCATGGAAGGCCTATACGGAAAATCACGCGAGGGTTGAGGTTCTGTCCAAAAGCAACAACACAGAAGAAGCTGTCAAGTTGGTGCTCGGCCCAGCCAGGGCGCAGTATGGTGAAGCCCTTGATCAGCTAAAGGTAATTATTGATGTCAATGACAAGGGAAGCAAGTCGTCAGCTGCTGATGCGGAAGCTTCATATGAACGGGGAAAGTTGATTACGATTTCGCTGATAATCGCGGTCATGCTCGCCGCAACAGCTATTTCCATTTTGATTATCAGGGGGGTAACAAAGCAGCTCGGCGAGGATCCCGGTTATTTGCACCATGTGGCATCGGAAATTGCAGCGGGTCAGCTTGATCTGGCATTCAAGCCGTATTCTGGCGACGGCGGCGTTTACGGTGTGCTCATAAAAATGGTGGAGAATCTTAAAGCCAAGATTGCTGAAGCAGACAGCAAATCGCAACAGGCCGAGCAACAGGCTAAAGCCGCGCAGGAAGCAACCGTTCTTGCCGAGGAGGCAACCCGCCGGGCAGAGCGGGCCAAGGCGGAAGGCATGTTCCAGGCCGCGCAGCAGCTAGAAGGGATTGTACAGATCGTGTCGTCCGCGTCAGAAGCGCTTTCTGAACAGATTGCGCAGTCCAGCCGTGGTGCTGACGAACAGTCGGGCCGTGTGCGTGAAACCGCCACAGCCATGGAAGAAATGAACGCCACCGTGCTGGAAGTTGCCAAAAATGCCCAGCAGGCTGCGGATGTTTCGCATCAGACCAGGGAACAAGCCGTGGAAGGTTCGCAGATACTCAATGAAGCCGTTAAGGGCATAGAATCCGTCCACACGCAGTCCATTGCCATCAAGGAAGATATGGATGCTCTGGGCAAGCAGGCGGAGAGCATCGGCCAGATTATGGGGGTCATTGCCGACATAGCCGACCAGACCAACCTGTTGGCGCTGAACGCCGCCATTGAGGCCGCCCGTGCGGGCGATGCGGGCAGAGGTTTTGCCGTCGTTGCAGACGAAGTGCGCAAACTGGCGGAAAAAACCATGACTGCCACGCAGGAAGTGGGGCAGGCCATTACAGGCATTCAGGCTGGCACCCGCAAGAATATCCAGAATGTCGAGCAGGTTGCCGTTACTATTGAAAATGCAACCAATATGTCGGTACGTTCCGGCGAGTCGCTCAAAAAGATTCTTGAGTTCGTCCATCTGGTCAATGATCAGGTTCAGTCCATTGCCACAGCCAGCGAGCAGCAATCCGCCGCCAGCGAGGAGATCAATCAGTCTGTCGAACAGGTAGCGACAATTTCTGCGGAAACCGCTCAAGCTATGGAGCAGGCTTCCGGTGCGGTTGCAGACCTGACGCAACAGGCTCAGTCACTCCAGCGGCTTATAGAAAAGATGAAAAATCAGGCTTAGTCAAAGGTCATTGGTAAAAGGAAAAGGCCGTTCAGAGATGGACAGCCTTTTCCTTTTATGGACTTTTTGTTTGTACCAGCGGGGACACAATAATCTGTGCGGCTATCGTGCCTCGGGATACACCACGTTCACCAGAGCCAGCCCTTGAGGCGGCGCGGTGACGGAGGACACATCCCTGCGGTCGCGTGTGGCAAGCAGGGCGGGAATATCCTTTGGCAATACCTTGCCCTGGCCGCAGGCAGCCAGCAGCCCCGCCATATTGCGCACCATCTGTTTGAGAAAGCCATCGGCAGTCACAATAAAGCGCAGCATGGGTGCGTGCGGCGGATAGAATTCGCAGGGGGGCATGGTGTGCAGCTCGGCTTGCAGCACCGTGCGCTCTGTGCTTTCCACATCCGTGCCCACATTGCGCAGCGCGGCAAAGTCGTGCAGGCCCGTCAGGTGGGGCAGGGCGGCGCGCATGGCTTCCATGTTCAGCGGGCCGCATTTCCACACAAAGGGCGTCAGCTGCGGCGGCATAAAGGTCTGTTCCAGCCAGAACTGATAGGCGTAGGTTTTGCGCAGGGCATCCTTGCGGGCGTGAAAGTCCGGGGCTGCCTGCATGGCCTCCAGAACGCGGATATCGCGGGGCAAAACGGCATTGAGACTGCGCCGCCAGTCCATGTCGGCGCGTGCATCGGGCACATCGCAGTGCACAACCTGCCCGTGGGCATGTACGCCGGAATCGGTGCGGCCCGAGCCGTGGGCGCGTATGTTCTGCCCTGTGATGGTGCGCAGTGCCTTTTCCATTTCGCCCTGAACTGTGGGCGGCGGGCTTGGCTTCTCCTGTATCTGCCAGCCGCTGTAGCAGGTGCCCACATAGGCGATCAAAAGCTTGAGGCGCATTAATCAGGTATCCTCATGCGGGTGATAAGCTCCGTAAGCTTGGCTGTCTTGGCCGGGGAAACGTAGGTGAGGATTTCGCCTGACTGCTTGGGCGACATGCCGGAAAGAATACGGATGGCCACTCGTTCGTCCATGCTTTCCAGAGCCTTGGCCGCAGCCTTGGGCTTCATCATGGAATAGGTGAGCACCAGCCGGTGAACTTTTTCGTTTTCAATGCCCTTGGCCTCGCGGATCATGTCCTGCATTTTCTTTTCAGTTTCCTGAATGTCCTTGAGGCGCTGATCCATCTGCTGGCGCAGCACAAGAATATCCTGCTGCTGGCGCGCCAGTTCCTGAGCCTTGGTATTGGGGTCGTTGGAATATGCGCCCTGCGGCTGCTGCACCGTGGGGACGGGCAGTGTGCCCGAGCCTTGCCCCTGCGGCAGGGCTGGCAAAAAGCCGTCGCTGCTGCCTGCCGCGCCGCGTGGCGGCAACGGTGCGCCATCCGTGCCCTGACCGCGCGGAATGTTTGCGGGGATGGGCGGTGCGCCGGGTATGGTCAGCGGGGCCGTCTGCTCTGCGGGAGCAAAGGGCGATTGCCCGCCAGTGGGCGTCTGGGGAACAGGCATGTCCAGCGCCGCCGCGTGCGCGGCCTGCACGCTGCCAAGGCCGGGGATGGGCAGATTGCTCAGGCCCAGGGCGTCCAGCCATTCCGATTCGCTGGCGCGGTTGGGTCTGGCAGAAACAATCAGGCTGCCTGAGGGCGCGGATGTGCCCGGTTCCGCCTGTGGGGCAGGCAGGGCCTGCGGTTCGGGAAAATTGGGGGAAAATGTCTGGCCGGGGGCCTTGGAAGCCGCCGCAGTTTCAGGTGCGCCGCCTGCGGCCGCTGCACGGATAAGCGGGGCGGGCAGGGCGGCATCGGTCACGCCGGTGGTTTGGTCTGTATGGGGTTTGACCGCTGCGGCCATGCGGGCGGCGGCAGAACCTTGCGGGTCGTTCTGTTTTTTTTCAGTTTTGTCCTTGATGTTGTCTACTACGGAATCAAGGGCCGAACCCATGGACGAAAGTGTAGAACTGACGCTTTGCGCCAGCCCAGAGGGGGCCGCATCAGCAACGGGGGCTACGGTTTCAGTCCGCTCCTGTCCATTGCGCGGTTCGTTCACGGCTACCGTGGCATCCTTGGGCGATCCGCCAAGCCAGGAGGGCACGGGCACATCCAGCAGCAAGAGGCCGAGGATGGTAAGCTTCATAAAGCAGAGCACCGCCAGCCAGCGGAAAAGCTTAGAGAGCCGGAGCTTTGTAGCGGAGTGTGGCTGTTTCGTCATTGACGCGTTGCTCCTTCAGTTGTTCCTCACGAAGATACTGCTGCTTTTGTCGCTCCTTGAGCTTTTCCAGCAGTTTTCTTTCAATGGCGCGCGCGGCCAGCAGCTTGCGGGCTTCGTCAACAAGTTGCTCGTGCATGCGGGCCTGCAAGGCCGCATTGGCAACATCGCCCCGCAATCCTTTTACATATTGTTCCAGCAGCCAGCGTTCCGCTTGGGGCACAAGGGCTGATTCAAACAATCGGTCTTCGGTTTGGCGCAGTTCAGTCTTCAGGCGTTCAAAAAGTGCGCGCGCTTCTTCCAGAAGTCTTTGCTTGTTTGTCAGATCAACCTTGGCTTCTTCTTCAAGCTGTTCCCGGTAGTCGAGTATTTTTTGTAATTTGAACCGAAAAGGCACGCCGCACCGCCTTGATTTTGACGCCCTGAATATCCACAGGGGGAAACTGCAAACAGCGGGCCAATCCGCCTGCCATGCGGCAGCGGAAAAAGGCCGTGCGGCTGACGGGCGGGCAAACGCCTATTTGACGTTTAAATCTGCGGCGTGGTTTACAGGGCCGCAGCCCTTGCCGGGGGCGTAGCTTTTGCGCAGGGCAAGATTCAGAAATTCCTGCGCCCGGGTTACAGCAACCTGTAGGGGCAAACCGCGCCCAAGCCCTGTGGCGATGGCGGCAGAAAGCGTGCAGCCCGTGCCGTGGTTATTTTCCGTCTCCACCTTGGCCTGAGGGAGGTGCTTGGGCTGTTCGCCGGGTACGCACAGGCAGTCAGTAACAACAATAGAGCTTTCCATGTGCCCGCCCTTGATGAGCACGGCGCGCGCGCCCATATCAAGCAGCTTCTGGCCTGCGGCCTCTGCGTCTTCAAGGCTGATGATGCTCATGCCGGTGAGCATTTCCGCCTCGGGGCGGTTGGGGGTCAGCAGGTCGCAGCCGGGCAGCATTTCTTCCACAAGGGCAGTCACGGCGTCTTCCTGCAACAGGCGGCTGCCGCTCTGGCTCACGGAAACAGGGTCAACCACAAGGGGAAAGTCGCGGTTGCGCAGTTCGTCCGCAACGGCGCGGATGATGGGCGCGGAAAAGAGCATGCCCGTCTTGGCGGCCTTGACGGAAAAGCCCTCAAGCACCGTGCGCAGTTGCAAACGCACAAAATCGGCATCCGGCGCATGAATGCCCGTA
The DNA here is from genome assembly GCF_035644575.1 of Desulfovibrio sp. GTDB lineage: Bacteria > Desulfobacterota > Desulfovibrionia > Desulfovibrionales > Desulfovibrionaceae > Desulfovibrio. Next base: position 12,862 of record NZ_DASQOG010000234.1, read on the forward strand.
ACGCCCAATCCGTTCTGCGCGGTCAGGGCGGTGATAACGCTCATGCCGTAACCGCCGAGCGCCATGATTGTTTTCAGGTCGGCCTGAATGCCCGCGCCGCCGCCGGAATCGGAACCGGCAATGGTGAGGATGTTGGCAGGGGTATGCATAAAAAGCCTCTCATAAAATACTGCGTGGGAATTTTGTTACTATACCCCGCCGCCCGCCGGGGTGCAATGCGGGCACTCCCCGCCCCGTATCCAGAAACTCTCTGGAAAATGTCTTCACAGCGCAGGGAAGCAATGCTAGCATTTACGCGCAATAAACGGAAATAATGGCTTGCTGTGCCATTTTTTTGCGGCGGCCAATGCAGGGCGCCTTGTGCCACAGTCCCATGCCTGCCGCAGTAGGAGAATTTTATGAAATTGGAAAAAAAGCCTCTGGACGTGCCGGACATAGTGAATATGCCCAAGCCCCGTCCCGCCCGCGCTGGCGCGCGCAAGGCCGTGGTGCTGGCGCTGCTGGCGGTTCTGGCCTTGGGCGGCGCGACCTACTGGCTTACACGCGATAAATCAACCCGTGACCAGTGGAAGGACAAAGCCGCCGACATCATAAACAACGCCACCAGCGGCACTCCGCTGGCCGGTGTGGGCGATGTGCTGCGCGATGCGCCGCCGCCCCCGCCTATTTCTGTTGTCAGCCCGCCCACCTCCCCCGGCACTCTTGCCGGGCAGACAGTGCAGGGCAGCGTGGGCGCGCCTGTGGACGGCTCAACGCCCGCCGGATTGTATCCGCAGCAGAACGGGGCGCAGATGCCCCAGAAGGTGACGGAAGACAGCCACATCCGCATGGAATTTGTGGAAGATCTGGCGGCCTTTGTTGTGGCCCGTTTCAAGCCCGGCCCGCAGAGCGGCACCCTGAACGTCAGTGTGCAGGCGCTCAATCAGCGCTACGGCGCAAAGTTTGCCAACGTCACTGACGGCAAGGGCGGGCGCGAAGCCCTGCTGCGCTACGCCTTTCATCCTACCATGCTGCGCGGGCTGTACACCCTGTATGCGGACCGCTTTCTGGACGCCGTCAATCGCGATGCTGCCTCCAAGGGTTTTACGCCTGAGCATATCCGCCAGTTGCATATGGCGCTGGCCGGTCGTCTTGTGATTCTGGCTGGCGCGCTTGAAGGCGTGGCCTCTGTACCCAACCTTGACGCCCGCCTGCGCGAGCAGGACAAATCCGCACAAGGGGTTGTGGAAATTAACGCACAGATGGCCGAAGCTGTATTTGCGGTCGACCAACTGCGGGAGAACAATGCTTCCGAAGCGCAGATATCCACAGCGCAACTGCGGGTGGACGGCCTGAGCGCCCGGTACCGCCGTGCGCTTGAGGAACGCGCCGCCATGCAGCGCACCCTTGTTGCGGCCATACGCCAGAATGGCGGGCAGACGCTGGATGATGATTCCCTGCTGTTCGTGGCCCAGTGGGTTGACCGCCGCCTGCGCGCGGACGCCCAGGCCCTTGCCTCGGTACAGGCCTCGGCGGGCGTGTTGCGCGATCTGGCGCGGCGCAGCGCGCAGGCCGGAACAGGCGCTCAGTTCCAGCCGCAAAGCCCCGCACAGGGGGCGCTTCCTAATGGCGCAGCCAATGCCCTACCAAATGTAGCCCCTAATACCGCGCAAAACGCCGGGCATGTGCAAACCTCCCCGCAGCTGACCCCGCCACAGGGGCATGCGGCCCCCGCGCTGCCTGCGGAAAACGCGCGTGGCGCAGCAGAACGTGCGCCTGCCCCCCGAGTGGGCGGTCAGCAGTAATGGGCGCAGCAGTTCTTTTTGTTGGCGGCACACGCAGCGGCAAGAGCGGCCTGGCCCAGCGCTGGGCCGAGGCACAAGCCCCGCAACGGTTGTATCTGGCCACGGGCCGCGCGGACGATGAAGAGATGGCGGCGCGCATTGCCCGGCACAAGCAGGAGCGCGGTCAGGGCTGGCGTTGCCTTGAAGAGCCGCTTGACCCGGCTGGCGCTCTGGCATCGCTGACGCCTGCGGCCCAGCCCGGTGGCAAAGGGCCGGGGGTTGTGCTGTTTGACTGTGTGAGCCTGTGGGTAGCCAATCTTATGGCTGCGGACATGACGGAAAGGGATATTCTTGACCGCGTGGAGGCTCTGGCCGCCAGCATTGCGGCCTATCCACTGCCGCTGGCGCTGGTGAGCGTGGAGGCTGGCCTTGGCATGGTTGCCATGTCGAGCCTCGGACGTCGTTTTCAGGATACGCTGGGCCTTGCCAATCAGGCGCTGGCCCGCGTGTGCGGCACGGTACTTTTTGTAAGCTGCGGTCTGCCCCTTGTGCTCAAGGGCCAGTTGCCGGAGGAAATATGCTGAATTTTGTTGGGCGGACTGCCAGTGTGGAAGCGGGCGTAAAATCGGGCGGCAGGGTTTTGGCCCGCGTGCCTTATTACTTTGCAGCGGCCCTGCTGTTGGCGGTGGTTGTGGTGCAGTCCGGTTTTGCCTTTGCGGCAACTGATCCGCGCCAGTGCATTCTGGAAGCTGGCGGCGCTGTGGACAAATCTGACGTGGCAGCTTTTGAGCGCCAGGTGGATGTGGACGCTATCCTTGAGCAGGCGCTGAATCTTTTTGTGCGCCGCGCGCAGGATCCGGAGGCGGCAAAGGATCTGCCGCCCATGGTTGCACTGCTCTTTACGCAGGCAGCTTCCAAGGAGGGCAACGTGCGCTCCCTGCTGCTGAACGAAACCCGGGCCTTTGTGCTCAATGGTATTTCTTCCGGCGCATTTGCTGGCCGCAAGCCCTCGGGCAATACCGCGCAGGGGCTGCTTGCTCCGCTGTTTGCCGATGCCTCAACCGGGCGCAAGGAAATCAAAAATGTGGGGCAGGCCCGGCGCGATGGCGATGGCTGGCTGGTGCCCTTTGTGGTGCATGACGGCGGCAACGGCGAATCCTATGACGTGACGGGCCGGGTGACATCCGCTAACGGCGAGATGCGTCTGACCTCCGTTGCCAATATGGAATCCCTGTTGCGCAAGGTGGCGGCAGAAAGCCGCGCTGTGGAGCCGTAGCAAAATCCGTTGTGGCGTACCAAGCACCATCAAGGAATAAAAAAGGGAGCCAACTGGCTCCCTTTTTTTATCGCTGATTTTTTATCACTGTCGCCGTGCGCTACTGCGCAGGCTGATTCTTGTCGTCATCGTGCTTTTCGGGCCGCAGAATGCGGCTGATGGGCAGCGCCGTGGCCCGGCCGGAGAATATCTCCTCCGCCGTAGCGGCAAGGGCCTGGGGCAGCACTTCATCCACATGGTCAACAAAAACGATCTCCAGGTCGCGCAGCACTTCGTCCGGCACTTCCTTGAGGTCTTTTTCGTTGTCACGCGGCATCACCACTTTTTTGATACCGCTGCGGCGCGCTGCCAGCAGTTTTTCTCGCAGGCCGCCGATGGGCAGCACCCTGCCGCGCAAGGAGATTTCGCCGGTCATGGCTACATCGTTGCGCACGGGAATGCCCAGCAGGGCGGAGGTGATGGATGTCGCCAGGGTAATGCCCGCCGAGGGGCCGTCCTTGGGCGTTGCGCCAGCAGGCACGTGCACGTGAATATCTATCTTGCGGTGGAAGCGGGGATCAAGGCCCAGCACTTCGGCCCGTGAACGCACATACGAAAGGGCCGCCTTGGCCGATTCCGTCATGACTTCGCCAAGCTGACCCGTGGTCACCACATGGCCGGAACCGGCCATGAGGCTGGTTTCCACCAGCAGAATTTCGCCGCCGCGCTGGTTGTACGCAAGGCCAGCGCACACCCCCACCTGCGGTTCGCTTTCGCGTTCGTCATGGCGGTATTTTTTTACGCCCAGCATGGAGGGCAGGCTCTGGCGCGAGATGTTGACGCACTTTTCGGTGTCGTCGTCTTCCACAAGCTTGATGGCGGTCTTGCGGCACAGGGCGGCAATTTCGCGCTCAAGGTTACGCACCCCGGCCTCGCGCGTGTAGGAGCGGATGATCTCGAGAACGGCGTTGTCCGACAGGCGGATGTTGCCTTCCTTGAGGCCGTGCTCCTCCAGCTGGCGGGGCAGCAGGAAGCGGCGGGCGATGTGGCGTTTTTCCGTCTCAAGATAGCTGTTGAGCTCGATGATCTCCATGCGGTCAAGCAGCGGCACAGGGATGGAGTGCAGCGAGTTGGCCGTGGTGATAAAGAAGACCTTGGAAAGATCATACTCCAGATCAAGGTAGTGATCCATGAAGGTATTGTTCTGTTCCGGGTCGAGCACTTCCAGCAGGGCCGAGGCGGGGTCGCCACGGTAGTCGGAGGTCATCTTGTCCACTTCGTCCAGGCAGAAGAGGGGATTGTTGAACTTCACCCGCTTGAGAGACTGGATAATCTTGCCAGGCAGCGCGCCCACATAGGTGCGGCGGTGGCCCCGGATTTCGGCTTCATCGCGCACGCCGCCAAGGGAGAGGCGCACAAAATCGCGCCCTGTGGCGCGGGCCACGGACTTGGCAAGCGAAGTTTTACCCACGCCGGGAGGGCCCACAAAGCAGAGGATGGGGCCTTTGAGCCCCTGGGACAGCTTTTGCACCGCAAGGTATTCCAGAATGCGTTCCTTGGGCTTTTCAAGGCCAAAGTGGTCGCCGTCCAGAATTGAGCGCGCCTTTTCAAGGTTGATGTCTATCTGCTTGAGGTCGTTCCAGGGCAGATCCAGAATCCAGTCCACGTAGTTGCGCACAACCGTATATTCCGCGGCAGAGGGCGGCATGCTGCGCAGCTTTCTGGCTTCGGAGAGCGCCTTTTCGCGCGCTTCTTCCGGCATGTCGCGGGCCTTGAGCTTTTGCTCTATTTCGTCAACTTCGGCCTGAGGGTCGTCATCGCGCCCCATTTCCTTGTTGATGGCCTTGATCTGCTCATTGAGGTAATATTCGCGCTGATTGCGCTCCATCTGCACCTTGACGCGGTTCTTGATGCGCTTTTCAACCGTGGCAAGGGCCACCTCGCCCTGCAAAAGCTCATAGGCAAGCTCCAGGCGCTGGGTGGCGTCATCGATCTCAAGGGCTTCCTGCTTTTTGCGGTAATCAACCTTGAGGTGCGGGATGATGGCATCGGCCAGAGGGCCGATTTCCTGCAAGGCAAGAATGGAGAGCACAGCCTCCTGCGAAATCTTTTTGTTGTTCTTGCCGTATTCTTCAAGCGCCTCGTGCACGGCGCGCACCAGAGCCTCGCGTTCTTCGGGGCGGCTCTGCTTTTCGGCGCGGCGGCGCACGCCCACCATGGCGCACTGCTCTTCTTCGTGCAGGTTTTCCCACGTGGCGCGGTATACGCCCTCAAACAGCACCTTGATGGTGCCGTCGGGCAGGCGCAGCATCTGAAGCACCTTGCTGACCACGCCCACAGGCGAAAGATCCTGAGCATCGGGCTTTTCCAGCTCCGGCTCGCGCTGGGCCACAAGAAATATCTGCTTGCTGTAGGTGGCCTGTGCGGCTTCGATGGCCTTGATGGAGGCCTCGCGCCCCACAAAGAGCGGCATGATGGAGCGGGGGAACATGACCACCTCGCGCAAAGGCATGATGGGCAGTTCAATATAAGCGTCAGAGCCGCGCATTTCGTCTGTCATAATTCTCCCCTGAAAAAAAGCCGGACGGCGGC
>NZ_DASQOG010000235.1:0-4092 GCF_035644575.1 Desulfovibrio sp.
CGGGGGCATAGGCAAACACAAGCCACTGACAGGCGGCAAAGGCAACGCCCCCCAGCAGGGCCAGAATCTGCGGCAACGCCGAACACTTGGGCATTACTCGTCCCCCGCGTAGATGTATCCAAACAGCAAAAGCCCGGCACCCAGAAAAACGGCGTCAAAGGCAGCGGCAACGCCGAGCCACGCCCCCGGGCCATCCGGGTTGGGCGCGCCGAGCGCCTGCGCCCCCACGCTGATACCCGCCAGCAAAAGCGGCGTCAGCAGCGGAAAAAGCACAATGCTCAGCAACGATTCACGGGCGGCCTGCCCCTGCGCCAGCGCCCCCAGCAGGGAGCCAAGAGCGCACATGCCGATATCCGTCAGCACAAGGGCCAGCAGAGCCTCGGGCAATGGCCCGCCAAGCTCCTGCCCCAGAAAAACCACCGCAGCAGGCAGAAAAACAACCTGCGCCAGCACCAGCAGAGCAAGCCCCGCGCAGCCCTTGCCAAGCCATACGGCCTGCACCGGGGCGGGGCACAGCAAAAGCCCCAGACGGGAGTTGTTCACTTCTTCCAGCGCGTAGAGCTGGTTGAAAATAAGCACCTGACAAAAGGCGGAACTTATCCAGAACACAGCCGCAGCGCCCTGCGGAGCCATGCGCTCGCCAATGCCCTGCGACAGGCTGAAGACAAAAAGCAGCAATAGCCCGAGCAGCAAGGCCTGCACCAGCCCGCTGCCGCGCGCCAGCGTCAGGGCCAGATCCTTGCGGGTCATGGCAAACATCAGGCGCAACATGCGGGGCCTCCCTGAGCGCGTTCAGAAGCCTCTGCGGCTGCGCCTGCCAGTGTTTCCACCGGGGCAAAGCCGCCAAAACCAGCGGGAGAGCCGTCATAAGCCAGCTTGCGGTGTTCCAGCGCCAGCAGCCGGTCGGCCAGGGGCGCATCGCCCGCCAGATCGTGGCTGATAAGCACCACGCAGGCTCCGCGTTGCCGCGCAGCAAGAATCTCGCGCCGCAGCAGTGCCAGCGAGGCCACATCAAGGCCTGTACCGGGTTCGTCCAGCAGGAGCACGTCCGGGGCCTGCATGAGCACCCGCGCCAGATTGAGACGCTGGGCCATGCCGCGCGAGAACACGCCCGCCCGTTCGTGGGCGTGGGCTTCCAGCCCCACGCGGGCCAGCCCAGCCATGATATCGTCACGCGTCAGCTTGAGGCCGTAGGCATCGCGCCAGAAGGCCAGATTTTCCACCGCCGTGAGCCCGGGATACAAAAAGGTGGCGTGCCCAAGATAGCCCACGCGGGCCTGATCGGCCACGTTGGCCGCGCCTGCGCTTGGGCGGGAAAGCCCTGCCATGATGCGCATGAGGGTACTCTTGCCCGCGCCGTTGCCGCCCACGAGCAGCGAGACACTGCCCGCAGCAAGAGCGCAGCTTACGTCTTTAAAGACGACCTTGACGCCATAGACCTTGGCAACGCGCACAAGTTCCAGCAAGAGGGCCTCCTGCGGCTAGGCCGCGCTGTTCTCGCTGTCCGACTCCGGCGCGGGATTCTTGCGGCGGCGCAGACCGGCAAGCGGCACAAGGCACATGATGGTGCCGCCGATCCACAGCCAGTTGACCAACGGTTCCACGCTGACCTTGACCACGACCTTGGAATTTTCGTCCAGCCCAAGCAGGGAGGCGTAGATTTCGTTGCCAAGGCCGGGGATCACGTCCACTTCGGAGAACTGCATGGTGCCGAACTTGTCGTACAGGCGGCGCTCCGGCGCAACGATGCCGATGGATTTGCCGTCCTTGAAGATTTCCAGCCGGGCGGCGATGAATTCATGGTCAACGCGGCGGCCCTCGCCCAGTTCGAGCAGGGTGGCAGTGTAGCTGCCCACGGTGCTGCTTTCGCCCTTGGCGAGGATCATTTCGCGGTCAGTGGTGTACGGGCCGGAAAAGGAGATGCCGATGGCAACCAGCGCCATGCCGATGTGCGCGCCCAACGCCCCGATGGTGACAGGCTGCGAGCGGTTGGCCTTGTCTGCCAGCAGCATGACGGCCCCAAGCACAATAGCCACAGCGGCGGAAGCACCCAGCAGGGCCGTGGGCTGATGGTAGCCCAGCGCCCAGATAACCCCGGCGCTGACCACAAATGCGCCGATCACGGCAAAAAAGCCCTTCTTGTTGCGCAGGCCCCCGCCCCAGCCGAGCCAGGGACAGGCCGCCATCATCACTACCAGCAGCGCGCCGAGGGGCAGGCACACGCGGTTGTAGAAACGGGCGTCAAGGCCGCGCGGCGCGGCGGACCACAACTTGCTGATGACGGGCCACATGGTGGCAACCAGAATAATCACGGCCAGCGCCAGCAGCACCCAGGCCACGAGGGTCAGGAAGCCTTCGCGGCTTTCAAGCCCGGCAAGGGGTTTGCCGGTTTTGGGCGAGGCAAAGGGAATCCACAGGGCAATGACAAGGCCGCCCAGTACAAAGATGGTCAGGGGCGTCCCCACGCTGCCGTCGCCAAAGGCGTGCACGGAATCAATAACGCCGCTGCGCACGAGGTAGGTGGCAAAAAAGGCCGAAACCGTGGTGAGCACCATCATGGCGACGTTGACGCGCCCAAGCTTGCCCCGGCGGTCTTCAACAATCAGGGTATGCAGCGAAGCCGTGGCGATAAGCCAGGGCACCAGAGATGCGTTTTCCACAGGGTCCCATGCCCAGTAGCCGCCCCAGCCAAGCTCCATGTAGGCCCACCATGCGCCGAGCACTATGCCCGCCGTAAGGAACAGCCACGCCAGAATGATGAAGGGCCGCGAAAGGCGGAACCACGAGCCCTCGCTGCTGCTCTGCCCCGAAAGACACTGGGCCAGCGCCAGACAGGCGGGCACGGCAAAGCCGCCGTACCCAAGGAACAGCAGCGGCGGATGAAAAATCATGCCGGGATTCTGGAGCAGGGGGTTCAGGCCGTTGCCGTCCGCCGGAACAGGCGATTGCAACACAAAGGGATTGCTCCAGCTGGTGAGGATAAGGGCAAAAAAACCCATGATGATGTAAAAAAAGCTCCAGTACCACAGGCGCGTTGGGCGGCTGAGGTTTCTGTAGGCCCGCGTGAGGGCAAAAGCGCTGCCGCTCAGGCCCACGGCCAGCGCCCAGAAGAGCATGGAGCCGGGCTGCCCGGCCCAGAAGGCCGTGAGGCGGTAAAATACGGGCAGTACGCGGTCAGTATAGCTGGCAACGTAGGCCACGCTGAAGTCATTCCAGAACAGGGCGTGCAGCAGCAGGGCCGAGGCCAGCAAGAGAGCGCCGCTGATAACGAGGTGGGCTTTTTCCACCACGGCGAGGGAGTCTTCCCGGTTTTGCCACAATTGCAGAAGGGCCAGACCACAGCCGCCAAGTGCGGCCAGCAGGGCCACCAGTTGAAGGGCAAAGGCAAAAACGTACATAAGACTCCTTTATCCCGCTTAGGGGGCGGCCCGCCGCAGGGCGGGGCGTTGCTATCGTTTGGGCATCGGGTGCCCGGTTACGGCTCTGCGCACGGAACTGAAACCCGGCCATCTTGCAGGGAACGCCCGCGACCGTGGCCCGCATATGGCCCGCAACTATTGACAGGGCGAAGGGCCAGTCAGGCCAATCGCACTCGCCAAACGGCAATGCCGCTGAGCAGGCTCAGCTATTGCGGTTCTCTTTCTGATATTTGGAGGGGCATTTGGTCATGAGCGTCTTGGCCTGAAAGCGGCCTTCCGGCCCCATGCCGCCTTCAACAATAACTTCCGCGCCAGCCTTGAAGGTATCCGGCACCGCACCGGAGTAGCTTATCTGGATGGTCTGGCTGGCGTTGTCCTTGTCTTCAAGGCGAAAATCCACACCGGGCGCGCCCCGGTGCTTCTCAATGCCGTCTTCGGCCACAGTACCAAAAAGCCGCGCAGCCACGAGTTTTTCGGGCGTTGCGGCCTTGGCTTCCGACACGTTCAGAAAATACACGCTGTTTTCAGAAAAGCCGGAATATGCAAGATAGCCCACCCCGCCCAAAAAGAGCAGCAGCGCGGCTATGTAGATGCCAGTGTTTTTTTTGCGGGCCATGCGTTTCTCCTGAAACATTGGGTCATGTTTGGTGCTGCCCGAAAGGGGCCATGACCT
>NZ_DASQOG010000236.1:0-14501 GCF_035644575.1 Desulfovibrio sp.
TCGTCACGCAAGATGGGCATGAGCAGGGCGGCAAACAGAACCAGAAACGAAATGAGCATCAAGCTGCCCCGGAAGAAAGGGGCTTTGGCATGAATAAGCATGATCAGGCCTCCCCTCTAAGCTTGCCGAGGTTGAAGAAGAATTTGCTGAACACCCAGATGCCGAAGAAGGCAACAACAACCCAGAAAATAACGTTGCCCACGTCTTCAATAATGCCAACCACACTGGGCGACCAGTTCAGCACTTCAAGCTCAACGAGCTTCTTGGGCAGGGTGGCCGCACGGTTGATGAAACCGGCAATGATGGAGATGGCGTAAAAACCGCGAATGTGGATGCCCTTGACCACCTTGGTGGTCAGAGCGCCCACCTGGATGCCCAGCAGCGAACCAAGCAGCATGCCGACAGCCAGCGTGTAGAACACGTAGCCGTAAATGGCGTACTGGCCGATGGAGGCAAAACCAGCGGTAAAGATGATCTGCAGAATGTCGGTACCAACGGTGGTCATGGACGACACGCCGAAGATGTACACGAACATGGGGAAGGTGACGAAACCGCCGCCCACGCCCATGATGGCGGCCAGCATGCCCACGATAACGCCGCCCGCGGCAACGATCCAGCCGGAGATCCGGCGGCCGCCGGGAATGAGGTCTTCGTCAAAGGTGATCATGGGCGGCACGGCCAGAGCCTGAAGCTTCAGGGCCACGCCTGTCATACCGGCGCTGCCGCCGTGCGCGTCCTGATTCGCTGCGGCGCCGCCGCGGGAGCTCTTCAAAAAGTCAAACAGGGCATAGAAACCAAGAAAGCCCAGCAGCACTGCGTAAATTGTGCTGATGAACAGTTCGGAAAGCAGCGGGTCAGCGTTGTACAACCCTTTGTTGATCGCGCCGCCAATGACTGTTCCCGCGCCGGAGCCTACAAGAAAGGCGATGGCCAGCTTGGTGGAAACGTTGCCCAGCTTTTTGTGCACCGTGGTGCCCATGATGGCTTTGGCGAAAATGTGGAACAGGTCAGTGCCCACCGCCAAAATGCCTTTCACGCCCGCAGCCATAAGGGCGGGGGTAATGATGAAGCCGCCGCCAGCACCGATACACCCGGTGATCAGACCGGCTGCAAGGCCCACGGCTATGGAAGCCAAAAAGATGGTGTTGGTGTAAAAAGCCGGTGCATAGGCGGTTTTGCCGCCCAGCATTTCGTGATACTCATAGGCTTCGGCAAAGCAGCCCGCCAGAATGGGAACTGCAAGAGCCAACAAGATGAGCAGCTTTTTCCTGCTTTTGAGAATGGAAGTGGAGACTTCCAAATCCCATTTGGCATAAGCCTGGGAGCTGCTCAGCAGAAACTCATACACCTGTCTGCCAAAACTCATACTCTCCTCCAATACGATTGTTCCGGCCAATGGCCGAGGTCGTGGCCCCAATACAAACAAACCGTCTAAGGCAATGCCGTGCGTCGCGTCACACACAGCTGGGTTCTGTCAGTAGATATGCTTGAATTCTTTGGTTTTTTATCAATCTCCAGCTCAAAATATCCTGTACCCAGTCACTCTGACATATTCGCCGGAATTTGTAAAAGAAATTTATCACGAGCAAGGTTGCTCGATCTGCAAACTTCCAAAAAATAGCCCCGGAAATCGCCAGTTTTTCGCTATGCTGGAATGCTCAATAACCTCGGCAGGATATGAAAAAGCGCTCCCTCGCATTGCTGTGGGGGGCGCTTTTTCGCCGTATTTGTGAAATTCAAAACAATCTATTTTTTGGCCAGGCCCTGGCTCTGACCAAAGATGACAAGCTCCATCCAGTCCAGCCCGAAATCAAGCGCGGCTTCGTCGCCCTGCTGGCTGTCTTCCATGATGTCCGCCTTGCGCTGGTCGCTTATGTCCACATGCGAGAATACACGCATGTTTGTGATAAGCTCACGGAACTTGTCGATCTGAAACAGACACAGCACTATCATAGTTACCAGTCGGGGTTCAAGTGGTTGACCCGTCGCCCGTACCATGGCCATCAAGCGCATGTAGCGGTCGTTGGAAGTGTTGAAAGGCCGCAGCTCCTCATTTTCCAGCCACTGGTGCGGTGTGCGCACGGTGCCTTTGTCAAAGCCAAGGCAGTGTGGCTCGCGCACCACAAAGAAGCGTTCCGAAACGCCGTTTGCCGCCATTTTTGTGCCGCGCCCCAAGGGGTAGTAGCGGCATGCGCCGGGTCTGTCTTCGTACACTGAGCAACCCGCAGGGGTCACAAAGGGGCAGGGTTCGTCCGGGCCGTCAAGCATGCGCAGCATGGGCAGGGGAAAGCCTGTGTCAGGAAACGAGCGCAATGTGGTAAAGGTGCCAAGAAAGTCCTCGCTGCCAAGGCCCAGATTACGCCGCAGGCGCAGTACGTCGTAAGGGGTCAGGGGCAGGGTCAGCTCTGCGCAGCAACGGTTGAAACAGGGAACATCGGGGTTGCAGTCAAAGCAGAATGTTTCGTCAGGTTTCAGTTCGGGCAGGCTGTCGAGAAGTTCACGGCTGGCATCAGAGGACATGGGCGCTCCTGGTTGCGTGCCCGTGGCGCGGCGGCGCGGGGCGAGGAAACAATAAATGCCCGCCGCGCGGGCAGAAAGCGGCCCGCTTGCGCAGGCCGCCTTGTCGTTATTTGTGCTGCCGCCCGTGCGGACGGCTACTGCTAGATGACCTTGTTCAGCGCGTATTCAATGATGCCCTCTGCGCCAGCAAGGCGCAAACGGGGAATCAGATCGCGCACCACATCAATCTGCACCACGGATTCCACCGAGAGCCAGTGGGTGTCGCGCAGGGGCGAAACCGTGGGCGAATTGAGCGAGGGCAGCATTTCAAGGATGGCGGCCAGATTGTCCGCAGGCGCGTTCATCTTGAGGGCCACCAGATTTTCTGCCTTGAGCGCGCCCTGGAGCAGCAGGTCGAGTTGCTCGATTTTGGCGCGCTTGGCGGGATCTTCCCAGGCTTTCTTATTGGCAATGAGCACAGGGTAGGAAATCATGACCTCGTCAATGATGCGCAGGCCGTGAGCGCGGATGGTGGTGCCGGTTTCGGTCACTTCCACAATGCCGTCAGCCAGACCTTCCACAACCTTGGCTTCGGTGGCGCCCCAGGAGTAGAATACGTCAACCTTGACGCCTTCGCGGTCAAAATAGCGCTGCGTCAGGCCTTGCAGCTCGGTGGCGATGCGCTTGCCCGCGAGGTCGGCGGCCTTCTGGTAGGGCGAATCGCCCGCCACGGCCAGCACCCAGCGGCAGGGCCGGTTGGAAGTCTTGGAATATACGAGGTCGGAGACGCGCACCACTTTGTCTTCGTGGTTGCGTTCGGTCAGCCAGTCAAGGCCGGTGATGCCCACGTCCAGCACGCCAGCTTCGATGTATTCGCCGATTTCCTGCACGCGGCAGAGCGAGGCGGTGATCTGCGGATCGTTGATGTCGGGAAAATAGTTGCGCGTATGTTTGCGGATTTTCCAGCCCGCGCGTTCAAAAAGGTTGATGGTGGCTTCTTCCAGCGAGCCCTTGGGCACGCCAAGCTTGATGATGGGCATGGTATCCGCGCTCATGACAGTTTCCTTCTATCGACCGTAGACTTTTTTGGGGTCAAAAACCTGCGGGGAGCATTCCCGCACCGAACCTTGCTTCAATTCCCTGTAAAAGCAGGAGCGCCTACCTGTATGACAGGCGGCCCCGCCGATCTGCTCAATAAGCAGCAGTATGGTGTCATTGTCACAATCAAGCCGCAGGGAACGCACTTTTTGTACATTGCCCGATGTGCCGCCCTTGTGCCAAAGCTCCTTGCGGCTGCGGCTCCAGTAATGGGCCTCGCCGGTTTCAAGGGTTTTGCGCCATGCATCTTCGTTCATATAGGCCAGCATGAGCACTTCGCCGCTGTCGCAATCCTGGGCGATGGCGGGCAAAAGCCCCTTGCTGAAGTCGGGCTGAAACCCGGGGTTGCCTTCCAGAGCCGCGCTGCCGTCAGGGGTAGCGGACATGGGGCCTCCTTTGTTGTGTCGGGTGGCAGGGCTGTGCGCGCCTGCGAAGTGCCGACAAAATACGGTGTCTAATGGCGCGGTTTGTTCCGCGCAAACAGTTAAATCTACCTGCAAGAGCCGCAGGACGCAAGCGCGGCGTTCCTGAGGCGGCATGGTCTGCCGCAAAAGGCGCAACTTGCGAATCCATGCCGGGTGTGGCATGCTGGCACGTTAGCAAAACTCTTAGTTATGGCGGGTGTGCCGCCGGGAAAATACATGGCCGATTATGATTCCACTGTGAATGATTGTGCGGATTCCGCTTCTGACGCCGTGCTGCACGGCATTTCCGTCAGCGAACCCGATGATGCCCTGCCCAGGGTGACTCTTGACGAATTGCCTGAAACCGTGAGTGCGGCCTGCCGTCGGGCCGGCTGGCAAAGCCTTATGCCCGTGCAGTCGCTGGCCTTGCCCTATCTGCTGGCCGGGCGCGACATCATGGTGCAGTCCCGCACTGGCAGCGGCAAGACGGGCTGCTACCTCTTGCCCATGCTTCCCCATATTTCTGCCGACCTCAAGGCCCCGCAGGCTCTGGTGCTGGCCCCCACGCGCGAGCTCGCCGTTCAGGTTGAGCGAGAAGCTGCTGTAATTTTTGCAGAAACAGGCATCCGCACTGTCGCTGTTTATGGCGGCGTGGGCTATAAAAAGCAGATGGATGCCCTGCGCGACGGCGCGCAGGTTATTGTGGGCACGCCTGGCCGCGTGCTTGACCATTTGCTGCGCCGCACCATGGAGCTGCGCGACCTGCGCGTTCTGGTTTTTGACGAGGCCGACCGCATGCTTTCCATCGGGTTTTATCCCGACATGAAGGAAATCCAGAGCTATCTGCCGCAAAAGCGCATCCATACCTGCCTGTTCTCCGCCACGTATCCGCCCCATGTGCTCAAGCTGGCGCGTGAATTCATGGCGGAACCGGCCATGCTTTCCCTCTCGCAAAAAGAAGTGCACGTGGCCGAAGTGCAGCACCTCTTTTGCGAGGTGAAGCCCATGGATAAAGACCGCGCGCTCGTGCGCCTGCTGGAAACGGAAAACCCCGCCTCGGCCATTATTTTTTGCAATACCAAGTCCAACGTACATTACGTGACGGGCGTTTTGCAGGGTTTTGGCTACAGCGCCGACGAGCTTTCCGCTGATCTTTCGCAGTCGCGCCGCGAGGCCGTGCTTGAAAAAATCCGCGAGGGCAAGCTGCAATATCTTGTGGCTACCGATGTTGCGGCGCGCGGCATTGATATTGCGCAGCTCTCGCACGTTTTTCTTTATGAGCCGCCGGAAGATCACGAAAGCTACATCCATCGCGCAGGCCGCACAGGCCGCGCGGGTGCCGCCGGTACGGTCATTTCGCTGGTGGACGTGATGCAGCGCATGGAGCTTGACCGTATCGCCAAGCATTACAAGATCGGCATAATCCCCCTGCCTTTGCCTTCTGACGAAGACGTGGCCCGGGTAGCCGGAGCCAGACTGACCGCCATTCTCGAAGGGCGGTTCCGCAATCTGACCGGGCTTGAACGCATGCGCGTTGGGCGCTATGCCCAGCTTGCGCGCGATCTTGCCACGCAGAGCGATGAAGAAGACAACGTGCTGCTTCTGGCCATGCTGCTGGATGCCTGCCACCAGGAAAGCCTGCGCGAAACGCGCTTTCCCGATGGGCGGCCCCGCGCCGCCGAGAGCCAGCAGCGTCAGTCGCGTCAGGCAAAGCCGGGCCGTTCACGCGGTGGCCGGGCAAAGCCGTCCGGTGGCCGCAGCGCGGACGCCGTGGAAGCCAGCCCCGCTGCCTCTGAAGGGCAGAGCGAGGGATCAACCCCGGATTCCGGTTCTGATTCCGGCGCTGGCGAGGGTAAATCTTTGCATTCCGGCAAACGCCGTCGCCGTTCCTCGCGACGTCGTGACGGCAATGCAACCGAGGGTACTGCAGGGCAATCTGCCGACGGGCAGGGCCAGGGTTCGTCCCGCGAGGGCGGAGACTAGGCATTTTGGGATTTTACGAGCAAACAGTTAAGTGTGACAGCCATGCAGAACAGTGACGATCTCACCACGCAGGAGGCATCGACAGACGGTGCCCCGACTGAAGCCGCGCGCGCGGCTTTGGAGAATTTCAAGGCATTGCTGGCCGATGCCGACTTTACCCTTGAGCTTGAACTGCTGGGCGTCAAGCGCATGCAGTTTATGCGTCGCCGCCAGATGCAGTCGGAACTCATGGGGCTTTACATGGCCCTGTGGCGGCTGGCGCTGGCGCGGTCTTTTCCTGTTGATGCTCCGCGCATGTTTGAGCTTTTTCAGCAGGAATACGTGCGGGCGCATAAGGACAAGCACAGCAATCACATTGTGCAGCGGGCCAATGAATACTGGGCCATGCTTGAGCCACGGGGCGATGGCGACTTCAGCGAAGTTGCCAGGCACCTGTGCTCCTTTTCCACGCAGGATCCCGGTCAGGCCAAGAGCGTCAATCTCAAACTGGTGCTGCATATCCGCAAGATTTACAAACTCGTTTTCGACCGGCTCATCTAGCCGCCGGGCGTGCGCTATTTGTTCGGGAATCGGCATATCTAATGAAAATCGTCCATTCAGTTGACGCGCTGGGCGCCCTCGCGGGTGCAGCCGTCACCATCGGTAATTTCGACGGCGTCCATCTTGGGCATCAGGCTCTTATCCGCCGCACCCTTGAGGTTGCTGCGCAGGAAGACCTGACCCCGGTGGTCATGACCTTCTGGCCGCACCCCCGTCAGGTGCTGTTTCCCGAGCGCGGGCACATGCCCCTGACCACGCGTGAAGACAGGTTCGCCCTGCTTGAAGCGCTGGGCGTTCCCTTTGTGCTTGAGCTGCCTTTTACGCGCGAACTGGCCTCACTGGATGCCGGAACATTCGTGCAGACCATTCTTGAACCCATGCATCTGCGCCGCCTTGTGGTGGGCTACGACTTTACGCTGGGCCGCAACCGTGGGGGGCAGGTCACCGTGCTGCGCGAGCTTGGCGCACTGACCGGCTTTACCGTGGAGCAGCTTGAACCAGTGCTGGTAGAAGGCACTGTGGTAAGCTCCACATCTCTGCGCGGGCTTATCGGCCAGGGGGATGTGGCGAGGGCCGCGCGCCTGCTTGGGCGATTCCACGGCTTCAGCGGCGAAGTGGTGCACGGCGATGGGCGCGGGGCGGGGCTGGGCTTTCCCACCGCCAACCAGCGCAAGCCCGAAGTGGTGCTCCCTGTGGAAGGCGTGTACGCCACCCGCGCGACTCTGGAGGGCCACAGCTGGCCCGCAGTGACCTGTGTGGGCCGCAAACCAACCTTTGGCGACAACGAGCTTGGCGTTGAAACTTTTTTGCTGGAAGACGGCAAAAATCTTTATGGTCAGATGATGCGCCTGGAGTTTGTGGGCCGTGTGCGCGGTGAAGAACGCTTTGCCTCGGTGGATGCCCTCAAACAGCGCATTGCCCAGGATGTGAAGGACGCCCGCTCCCTGCTCGCACAGGCTGCATTCTAGGAGGGCTGGGGGCGGCTGGAGAAACCATGATCTGCGCCGACATTCATAACCATACCGTTGCCTCGCACGGCCTTGCCACAGTGGCAGAAATGTTTGCTGCCGCACAGGCGCGCAAGCTGGTCTGGTACGGTTTTTCAGAGCATTCCCCCCTGCCGCCTGGTTATTCCTGCCCCTTGTACAAGGGCGACCTCGCCGTAACTTTCCCTGCCTATGCCGATGAAGTGCTGGCCCTGCGAGCGGAGACCTCCAGCCAAAAATCCGGCGCGCAGGCCCAACCGCGCGTACTGCTGGGCATGGAGCTTGACTGGCTGCCGGTCAACACCCCGTGGATGCGCGATATGGTCAGCCGCTACGCCTTTGACTACATCATCGGCGGGTTGCATTTTGTGAACGATGTGCCTGTAGGCTCTCCCCGCAGTTGGGGGCCGGAAGTGGAGCGGCAGGAGCGCTTTGCGCGCTACGACGCCTATTATGATGTCATGCGTGGGCTGGCTGCCAGCGGTATGGTGGATGTGGTGGCCCACCCGGATTTCATCAAGGTGTGCTGCTTTGATGATTTTCAGGCATGGCTGGCCCGGCCGGGCAGCACAGACCGCATGGCAGCAGTGCTTGAAGCTATGCGCGCCACAGATACAGCCATGGAAGTTTCTTCGGCTGGCTTGCGCAAGCCATTTCACGAACCCTACCCTGGCCCGGCCATCATGCGTTTGGCGGCGGATCTCGGCCTGCGCATCAGTTTTGGTTCGGACGCGCACAATATGGAAGATACCGGCTCGCATTTCACGGAACTGGCGGTCTATGCCGCATCCTTTGGTTTTACGCGCAGCCGCATCTGCGTGGCCCGCGAGCGCAGAGAGCTGACGTTTTAGCTCTACTGGCCTTTTTTGCTCACATCGCGGTGTGTGCAAGATATGAAAAATCCCCGTTCTTCGCATGAAGAACGGGGATTCGCTTTGCGTTCGGCAAAGCCTTACTTCAGCAGGCCCACCGTCTGGATGATAAAGACCTTCCAACCTTCAGGCAGGGGAAGTTTGCCGTCCAGCGCGTGCAGGCCGGAAACATGTACAAAGTTGCCCAGCCCTGCGGAGGCGCAGAACAGCCCGGCATTCTGGTACAGGGAACCCACGTGCGCCCCGCCCCATTCGTTGCCCTGCGGTACGGCGTAGAGCAGGGTGAGCGAGCCTCCGCCCATCTGGGCGCGCCAGTCGCCATCCAGCACCTTGACGAGCGCGTGGTCAGCCTCATAAAGCCACACGCCGTTTTCAAGGGCCACGTACAGACGCACATCCTGCCGGTTCATGGCCGTGGGGGCGGTCCTGCGGCCGCCGTCTCGGTTGACGCCCCAGGTGGCCCACAAGAGATCGCTCAACTGTTGGGGCGAAAGGGCCGCTCCACTGAAGCCCGTTTTGATGGAGCGGCGCTGGGCAAGAGCCTGCAACAGGGGCATGCCGCCGGTTTTGTTGGGGGCGGGCAGCTCCATGCGGGCGGTGCTGTCCGCAGCGCTCACAGCTGTGGGAGCGGCGGGGATAAGGGCCAGGGCAGCCAATGAAAGCAATAGGGAAAGTGAGTGTCTGACGGTACGGATCATGGGTGTTCTCCGTGTTGTGGTTGGATTTGTACCAGTAGCGGTTTGCTATGAAATACAGGCAAGACGCCAGTTCCGCAAACGCGCATGGTCAAGCATGCCTTTGCAGCAGGATGTTCAGATTTCGCTTTTGGGGGAACGTTCCAGCATGGTGTCCAGCGCAGCAACCGCGCGTTCGCCGGTCATGCCCATGCGTGGGGCCAGTTGGGGGAGATTTTCAACCGCATCGCAGGGCCGTACATAGAGCGGCTCCACATCTGCGTCAAAATAATCGCCGTGGCGGGCCAGCAGGCACAGCGCATCCGTATTCGGGCAGACCAACCGGGGTATGGCGAACGGAGAGCCGGTTTCCTTTTCTGCGGGAACCATGCGCATGCCTTGCAGAGCCGCAAAAACATCTGCATTGCGGGCAAGGCCGCTGCCGCAGATGTGCATACGGCGGTGTTTGTCTGTGCCATCCGGCAGGGGCGCGCCCAGTGCGGCCTCAATACGTTGCAGGGCCTCCTGCGGCGCGCAGAGGTCAACGGCCTGCGTGGGCTGTGCCGGAATCTGCGCCCCATACGACATGAAGGGCTGGCAGTGCACAAGATTGCGGCGGGCGTGGGTGAGCACCCATACGGGGGTGCCGTAAAACAGATTGTGCTGGAGCACGGCGCTGGTGGCCAGAGCCTGCATGTAGTCCAGCCCTGCCAGACGGGCCTGCCCCACGCGGCGCAGGGCTGCGGCGGTGGTCAGCACCAGCCGTATGCCCGTAAAGGAACCCGGCCCGCGCACGCAGGCAATGCGCCGGAAGTCGGCAGGCTTGATGCCAAGGCTGCTGCAAATCTCTGCCAGGGCCGGAGCCAGAATTTCCGTAGCCCTGTCGGCCTTGTGCCATTCCTGCACGCAGAGCAGCCGCTCGTCTTCGGTGACAATGATCTGGAGCGCGCCCTCTGCGGCATTGAGGATAAGCTCAAGCCCGGTGCCGTTCTGCATTATGAGCCGCTCCCAAACCAACCGGTATTCTTGAGGATGCGCCACAGGTCGTTATAGGTGGCAAGCAGCATGAGAGCCACCAGAAGGGCGATGCCCGCGCGCATGGCGTAATCCTGCAAACGCGCGTTGAGCGGGCGGCGGAAAATTATTTCCCACAGGCAAAAAACAATCTGCCCGCCATCCAGCACGGGGATGGGCAGCAGGTTCAGGATGCCAAGGTTGATGCTGATGAGCGCAGCCAGCGCCAGCAGCCCGGCAAGGCCTTCGTGGGCCTGCTTGCCCACCATCTGCATGATCATGATGGGGCCGCCCACCTGATCCAGAGGCACCACGCGTTCGGCCAGTTTTACAAAGCTCTGCCATGTGAGCGAAACCATGTCTGCGGTCTGGCCCGCTCCGGCAATGGCCGCATCGGCAAAGCCGTGCTGCACAAGCCGCACAGCACCGGAATTACGGATGCCGATAAGCCAGGCGCTTTCTTCTTCGCCAAATATGGTCTTGCGTATGGAACGCTCGGGCGTGAGTTCCACGCTGATGATCATGCCTTGCTCGGGCTGCGCGGCTTCATCGGCGCGTGTTTGATCGTCTGCCTGAGGGGCCATGTCGGGGCGTGAAAGCGTGACGGCAAGCGTTTTGCCGTTGCTTTGCGTAATGGCGTCGGCCATGGCCTGCCAGTTGGCAACGGCAGCGCCGTTGATGCTTACAATGGTGTCGCCGGGCTGAATGCCCGCCTTGTCTGCGGGGCCGTTCTGCACAACGCCGCCAACCTGCGGCAGCAGCACGGGGGTGCCCCAGCCTAGGGCCAGAGTCCAGCAGAGCAGCCACGCCAGAAGGATATTGGCGGCGGGCCCGGCGGCAACCACAAGCAGACGCTGCCATGCGGGGCGCAGGGCAAAGCTTTCTTTTTCGGTAAAGCCTTCGGGAAGGTCCTTGGGGTCGCTTTCACCCACCAGGGCCACATAGCCGCCAAGCGGCACCAGCGACAGAGCATATTCCGTCTTGCCCTTGCGGTATTTGAGAATCTTGGGGCCAAAGCCCAGCGAGAACGTGGAAACGCCCATGCCAAGGCCACGCGCCACGGCAAAATGGCCCAGCTCGTGGAAAAAGATCAGGCCGCCAAGAACGACCACTACTGCAATAACTGTTGTCAGCACAAGGAACCTCCGTCACGGGCCAATCCGTAGACCAGCTCGCGGCTCTGGCAGTCAAGACGCTGCATGCGCTCCGCCAGTGTATGCGCCTCGATTGTCAGTGCGGCTTCGCTGTCAGTTGCGGAAGCGGCACCTTCAAGGGGCGCGCATAAAGGCTGATTGCCGGGGTTGGAAGCGCCGTGCGCCTCCAGTGCGGCAGCTATCAGCCGGGGAATGTCCATAAACGCGCAGCGGCCTGTAAGGAAAAGATCCACTGCGGCCTCGTTGGCGGCGTTGAGCACTACGCAACGTCCACCACGGTTTTCCAGCACCTGCCTGGCCAGCCCGAGACAGGGAAAAGCGCTTTCGTCCGGTTCATGAAAGGTAAGCGGCTTTGCCGTAAGGTCAAGCGGCGGTACGTTGACCGGCACACAGCGCGGCCAAAGCAGGCAGGCCGCAATGGCCATGCGCATGTCCGGCGTGCCGAGCTGGGCAAGCTGGCTGCCATCGTGAAATTCCACAAGTGAATGCACCACGGATTGAGGATGCACCAGCACCTTGATGCGCTCGACAGGCACTCCGTAGAGGTGAAAAGCCTCAATGACCTCCAGCCCCTTGTTCATGAGCGTGGCAGAATCAATGGTGATCTTGGCCCCCATGCTCCAGTTGGGATGCTTGAGAGCCTGCTCGGGCGTGACGGCGTTCAGGGCCTCGCGCGTCCAGCCGCGAAATGGGCCGCCGGAGGCTGTGAGAATGAGCCGTTCCACTTCCTGCCCGCGCCCGGCAAGGCACTGGAAAATGGCGTTGTGCTCGGAATCCACAGGCAGCACCACGGCCCCTGTGCGGGCGCACACGCGGCGCACAAGGTCGCCAGCCAGCACCAAGGATTCCTTGTTGGCAAGGCAGATGACCTTGCCCGCCAGAGCCGCGGCCAGCGTTCCGGCAAGACCCGCAGCGCCCACCTGCGCGGAAAGCACGGTGGAAGCCTCGGGCAGGGAGGCCAGCTCCGCGTAGCCCTCGCTCCCCACAAGAATGCGGGGGTGGTAGTCCGCAGGCAGCAGTGCGCGCAGTTTGGCTGCGGATTCTTCGTCAAGCACAGCCAGATGCGGCGGCCTCCATGCGAGGGCCTGTTCCGCAAGGCGCTGCACGTTGCGGGCGCAGGCGAAACCCACCATGCGGAAGGCCTGTGCATGCGCTGCGGCAACTTCCAGCGTGCTGCGTCCTATGGAGCCTGTGGAACCCAGAAGTACCAGACTACGCGGCCAAGTTTGCTGCCAGTTTTCACCGGGGGCGTCAGAAATGTAATTGATGGAAGGGCCGCCCAGGCCGGGCCAGAGTTGCGCCATGATGACGTTGTCCTTTAATGGGCGCGCGCAGGTGCTCGCGGCGCGTGTGCGCATGAGATTGGTACTGCGGCAAAAAATTCAAGCTCCCCAGTGGAAGGGATAGCCAATGCTTTTAGCCCCGCAAGCAGGGGGCGTCTGCTCACGCAGACGCCCGTGAATTTTAAAATAATAATGCTCTTTAGGGGCAAGGCCCTAAAAGAAGAAAAACCACTGGTCAACAACGGCCACCATGGGCATGGCAAACAGCAGGCTGTCGGCTCTGTCGAGGATGCCGCCGTGCCCTGGCAACAGATTGCCGGAATCCTTGATGTTTACCGAGCGCTTGAGGGCGGATTCAAAGAGGTCGCCCAACTGGGCAAAGGCATTGATCGCAATGCCCAGCAGAGCAAAGGAGAACCAGCCGGTCTTGCCGTAAATTTCGCCGTAAATGGCGCAAAAGATCACACAGCCAACAAGGCTGCCCACCGCGCCTTCCGAGCTTTTCTTGGGGCTGACGCGGGGCCACAGCTTGTGGTGCCCAAAGCGTGTGCCCACAAAGTAGGCGGTGGTGTCTGAAATGGCCACGGCGGCAATGACAAAGATGAGCTTGGTGGTGGAAAGATAGGTCGCCGGGAGCAGCAGCAGGGGCACATAGGCCAGCCCCGCCATAAATATGCCGCTGGAGGCAAAGGCATTGTCGTCTTCAACAACATCCCACCGGAAAAGAAAACTCATGGAAGCCAGCACAAAGCCAGCGCCAAGGCAGACCAGAGCATCTTGCGGCCTGTGCAGCCACGTGAGGCAGATCATGCACCAGCCAAGCACGATGGCGCAGATGCGGCTGGGCACACGGCTGGAACCCCAGAACAGGGAGTAGAACTCCCACAGGCCGAGGGCGCATACCAGCAAAATGACAAACAACAAAGGCAGGCCCCTGAACCAGAGTGCCAGCAGCAAGACCGCAGCAAGGGCAAGACCTGTGAAAATGCGGCGGATATCGATGGATTGCGTTGAAGGATCAATGGGCATCAATTTGCTCCTGTGTTTTGCCGAAGCGGCGCGAACGGGCGGCATAGGCGTCAAGGGCCATGCGGAGCTGCGCGGCGTCGAAGTCCGGCCATGGCACGGGCGTGAAATACAGCTCGCTGTAGGCGCATTGGTAGAGCAGATAATTGCTCAGCCTCTGCTCGCCGCTGGTGCGGATAAGCAGGTCAGGGTCCGGTTGTCCGGCGGTGTAAAGATGGTCGGCAACGGCCTGTTCGGTCACGTCTTCAGGGCGCAGACCTTCGCGCAGCATGGTTTGCATGGCGCGTACAATTTCACCCCTGCCGCCGTAGTTGAGGGCGAGATTCAGAACCATGTCCTTACCGCCCTCGGTGCGTTTGATGGCATGGCGCAGGGCCGTGCGCTGGGCAAGGGGCATGGATTCAATGTCGCCCAGGACACGCATGGAAATGCCTTGTTCGACCATGCGCGGCACCTCGCGGCTCAGAAATTCCATCAGCAGGCTGAACAGAGCGCTGATTTCTGTCTTGGGGCGATTCCAGTTTTCGCTGGAAAAAGTGTAGAGCGTGAGGTGGCGTATGCCCAGCGACCGGCATTCGGTCACTATGTTGCGCACGGTTTCCGCGCCAGCGCGGTGGCCTGCTTCGCGGGGCAAACCGCGCGCCTGGGCCCAGCGGCCATTGCCGTCCATGATGATGGCGAGGTGTGTGGGCAGTTTGTCTGGATGATCCGTCATGCAAAAGCCTGTGGTGAAAAGTCCTGCGGGTCTGCGCATTGTCTGCGGCAGCAAAACCGCGCCCCGCAATGTGCTTGCGGGGCGCGCGCAACCCGGGCGGAAAATCCGCCATGGGCTAGATTTCCATGATTTCCTTTTCTTTGGCCGCGCACTTTTTGTCGGCATCAGCCACAAACTTGTCCGTCAGCTTTTGCACGTCTTCAGAAGCCTTCTTCTGTTCGTCTTCGCTGATGGCCTTGTCTTTTTCCAGCTT
>NZ_DASQOG010000237.1:0-8909 GCF_035644575.1 Desulfovibrio sp.
GACCGAGGAAGTTTTGGATTGGAAGGAAGCCATTGCCAGGGTGCTCAACAAGCGCGACATGTACGTCAAGCTGCTTGCCAAGTTTATTGAAACGGAGCGCGACACCCCGTCAAAGGTGGCTCAGGCCCTGAAGAGCGGCAATAAGGAAGAAGCACGCAACCTTGTGCACAGCACCAAGGGAGCAGCCGCCAATCTGGGGGCCAAGGCGCTGGCCGCCGCTGCGCTTGAGCTTGAAATGGCCGTCAAGGCCGGGGCGGATACCGACCGCGCCATGAGCCATTTTTCTGCCGCGCACATGGACACGCTTGTGACCATGCACGCCTTTATGACGCAGTAGACCGGCTTTGCTGAAAAAGTTGAGCCCCTCCGCCGAATTCCGGCAGGGGGGCTTTTTTTTATGGGCGGCAGGCTTGCGCTGGCCTGAGCTTGGTCAGTGATCCCTGCAATTTTGAAGCACTAAGAGAGGAGCAGGCTGGATGCCCCTATGCAAAAAGCCTCCATCACCGCAAAAGATTCAATGTCAGTCGGGCACAGCCTAGGGGCAGAAGCATTCGTGCGTTTCGTCCATGAACTGTTCAAGTTTTGCCACAGCCTTGCGAAGTTCGCTTTCAACCTGCTGGTGTTTCTCCGGCGTGTCGCGAAAGGCTGGCAGGGAGACGCTCATGGCGCAGTCCACGCGTCCGGCAAAGGTAACAGGCACAGCGTAGCAATGCAGCTGCGGGTTGATTTCGCCAATATCTCTGGCGATGGCCCCCTGTCGTACCCTTTGCAGTTCTTCCAGAAAAGCATCCATGTCAAAAGGCTCGGTGCAGAGCTCCCCGGCAAAAAGGGCGACCACCTCCTCCCTTTTACACTGGCTGAGCAGCGCCTTGCCCAAAGCCGTTTTGCGGGCGGGCATGCGCGAACCGACGCGGGAAATGATCTGGATAGGCTCGCGTGAATCCACCTTGGCTATGTAGAGCACCTCGGTATGGGAGAGGATGCCCAGCTGGCAGATTTCGGCGCAGGCGTCCACCACCTGTCGCATGCAGGCTTGCGCCTGTGCCATGAGTGGGTCTTGCGTGCGAAAACCCTCTGAAAACAGATACAGGCCCCGGCCCAGTTCATACCGGCCCGAGAGTTTGTCTCTGCGAACAAAATCATGCCGTTGCAGGGTTTCAAGAATGGGCGAGATCGTCCCCTTGCTGCTGCCGATGCACAGGGAAAGCTGGGTAAGCGTGAGGCCGTGTTCTGCATCAGCCAGGGCTTCAAGAAGTGATATGACCCGCTGGGTCGGCATGTGGACGGTTGGTTTGTGTTGGTCTTGCATGACCAGTGTTTTGCACGGAAAAGCAATTTTTTCAAGAAAGGGTCAGGGGGATGCTTGACGCAGATTGTTTGTCCGTATAGTTTGTATTTACGTATTAAGTTCGTATATGCAAACAAATGGCTGCAATCCTGAAAAGAGGGTGACCAAATGGGAACAACGGGTGCTCTGATTATTCTTGGCGTGACGATCGTCGGCATCGTGGTGCTGTGCGTGCGTTACAGGGTTCATGCATTTTTGGCGTTAATGGCCGCCTGCGCCTTTTTGGGGATTGCCAGCGGCATGCCCCTGGGGGCCATTGGCTCGTCCATCGAAAAGGGCATGGGCAATACCTTGGGCTTTCTGGCCCCCATCCTCGCGCTGGGCGCGTTCATGGGCAAGATGCTCGAGGTTTCGGGCGGCGCGCAGCGGCTTGCCAAATCGCTTATTGACGTTTTTGGTCAGACCAAGGCCTACTGGGCCATGCTCATCATCGGCTACATCTGCGGCATCCCCGTGTTTGCCCAGGTGGGCATGGTGCTGCTGATGCCCCTGGCCTTCTCCATTTCCAAGGAATCCAAGCTTTCCATCCTGCTGGTGGCGCTTTCACTCTACACGGGCCTTCTGGTTGTGCACTGCGTTGTGCCGCCGCACCCCGCCGCCATGGCCATTGCCAAGGAACTGAACGCCGACGTGGGCAAGGTGATCATTTACGGCCTCATCCTGGTGGTGCCCGGCGCCGTCATCGGCGGCCCCATCTTTGCCAAGTACATCAGCAAGCGCATCATTGTGCCGCTGCCTGAAGGGGCCGTTACCACCGTTATCAGCAAGGATGGCCGCGACCTGCCCAACTTTGTCGGAACCCTGCTGCTGACCCTGCTGCCGCTGATCCTCATGATCGGCAAGACCGTGGTGGAATTTTCTTCCAGCAAGGATGCGGCCTACATGCCCCTGGTGGAATTTTTGGGCCATCCTGTGATCGCCCTGTTCATTTCCGCCGTGGCTTCCCTGATCTTCCTCGGCGTGAAGCGGGGCTTCAGCTCCATTGAACTGAGCGGTTTCTGCGACAAATCGCTCCTGCCCATGGTTTCCATTTTGCTGGTCATTGGCGCTGCGGGCAGCTTCAACAAGGTCATCATGGATTCCGGCATGGGCAACGTGCTCAAGGACGTGCTGGTCACGCTCAATATGCACCCGGTCATCATGGCCTGGCTCATTGCGTCCATCATGCGCTTTGCACTGGGCAGCGCCACCGTTGCCATGATGACGGCAGCGGGCTTTATCAGCCCCGTGCTGGCCGTGCATCCTGTTGACCCTGCGCTCATGTGCATTTCCATCGGCGCGGGCGCCATCGGATGGTCGCACGTGACTGACTCCGGCTTCTGGTTCTTCCGCGAATTCCTGAACATGTCGGTCAAAGACATGTATATGTCCTTCACGTTGTCCGGCTGCATTGTGTCGATCATTACGGCGATATTCTGCTACCTGGCTTCGTTTGTTATTTAACTGCGCTACACGGAGAATATGATGAAATATATAACGCCCACACTTACCGCGCTGAAAAGCAAAACAGAAATTGACGTGCAGTCGTGCCTCAAGCACTACGACTTTCTTATCAATGCCGGTATTGACGGCGTGGCCATATTCGGCAGTTCCGGTGAATTTCCGCATCTTTCTGTTGAAGAACGCAAGAGCCTGATTTCTGCGGCCATCAAGCACATAGATCGCCGCATGCAGGTGCTGATCGGCACTGGCGACATGCGGGTTGAAGAATGCGTCGCTATGTCCAACTTTGCCTTTGAGCAGGGTGCGGACGGCGTGATGGTGGTGGGACCGTGGTACTTTGCCCTCACCGATGCGGACGTGATGAGCTACTTCGGCGCTGTGGCGGAGCAGGTGCGCGGCAAGGTGTACATCTACAACTACCCCGACCGCACAGGATACACCATTTCGCCCAGCGTGGTGCTTGAACTCGCGCGCCGCTATCCCAATATTGTGGGCATCAAGGACACCATCCCCGACATGGCCCACACGGTGGAGCTTATCCAGACCGTCAAGGGCAACATCCCCTCGTTTGAAGTGTTGAGCGGCTTTGACCATAACTTTGCGTCAAACGTTCTGGCTGGCGGCGATGGCTGCATTGCGGCTGTGTCCAACGTGCGGCCCGACCTGTGCGTGGCCTGGCGCGATGCCATGAAGGCCCGTGATTTTGACGGCACCATGAAGTATCAGCAGCTGTTCAACCGCATTGTGGGCGTGTACGGATTTTCCTCGCCCTTTATGGCGGCCATGAAGGGCCTGCTTGTAGATGCGGGCATTTTTGCCTCTGCCACGGTTGCGTCTCCCTATCAGGAGGCAACCTCTGCCCAGATGTTTGCCGTGCGGGAATTCATGCGCGGTTTTTAGGGCATTTCACGCGTACAAAGCCCCAGATGGAGCAATCGGCGTTGGTTACGCTGACGCCGTCTCGGTTTCAGGTGCGCTGTTAAGGATGCAAAGGGCGGCCTTCCCTCTGGCCGCCCGCTGAAACCGGCAACTTCTCAACAAAGAGAGTATGCTATGTCCATTGCAGATATTTACGCCAATCCGCAGAATGATGTGTACAATGTAAAGACCCATGCTTCCGGCCCCAAGGGTGCGCTGCCGCTCACTGGCGACATGCTGCGTGACCTGCCCTCCGGCGATATTTTCGGCATGACCCTGGATGCGGGCATGGGCTGGAAGCCCGAAGATATTCTTGGCCCCAATGTGCTGATCATCAGCACCCTTGGCGGCAAGCGCAACGATGACGGTACCCCCGAAGCTCTGGGCCTGCACGTGGGCCACTGGGAGCTGGGTTTGCAGATTTCCGCCGCCAGCAGCGAGATCAAGCAGCAGAAGGGCGTGCCTTTTGCCTCGTATGTGACCGACCCCTGCGACGGACGCACCCAGGGCACAACAGGCATGTACGACTCCCTGCCCTTCCGTAACGATGCGGCCATGGTCTTCCGCAGGCAGATCCGTTCCCTGCCCACAGTTGGGGCTGTTATCGGCGTTGCCAGCTGCGACAAGGGTCTGCCCGCAACCATGATGGCCCTGGCCTCCATGCACGACTTGCCCTGCGTGCTCGTGTCCGGCGGCTCGACCCTGCCCCCCACCGAAGGTGAAGACCTCGGCAAGGTGCAGACCATCGGCGCTCGCTACTCCAATAACGAGCTGAGCCTTGAGGATGCATGCCGCCTTGGCTGCCGCGCCTGCGGTTCAGCTGGCGGCGGCTGCCAGTTCCTCGGCACTGCCGGTACCTCGCAGGTTGTGGCCGAAGGCCTTGGTCTGGCCCTGCCGCACACTGCCCTTGCTCCCTCCGGCGAACCCGTGTGGGTGGAAGTGGGCCGTCAGTCGGCCAAGGCCGTGATGGGCCTGCTGAAAAAAGGCATCACCATCAAGGATATCATTACCGACAAGGCCATTGAAAACGCCATGATGGTGCACGCGGCTTTTGGCGGTTCCACCAACCTGCTGCTGCATCTGCCCGCCATTGCCCATGCGGGCGGTTGCCACCGCCCCACGGTGGAAGACTGGGCGCGCGTGAACAGCAAGGCCCCCCGTCTGGTCAGCGTGCTGCCCAACGGCCCCGTGTATCATCCCACCGTCCGCGCCTTTATGGCAGGCGGCGTGCCGGAAGTCATGCTGCACCTGCGCGACCTTGGCCTGCTGCATCTGGACGCCCTCACTGTCACCGGCCACACCGTGGGCGAAAATCTTGAATGGTGGGAAAAGAGCGAACGCCGCGCCCACTTCCGCCGTATGCTCAAGGAGCTGGACAACGTGGAGCCGGACGATGTGATCATGTCGCCCGCCCGCGCCAAGGAGCGCGGCCTGACCTCCACCATTACCTTCCCCGTGGGCAACATTGCGCCCGAGGGTTCGGTCATCAAGTCCACGGCCATTGACCCCACGGTTATCGATGCTGATGGCGTTTACCGCCACACGGCGGCCATCAAGGTTTTCACGGCCGAGCCTGACGCCATCAAGGCCATCAAGGCCGGAAAGATCGAAAAGGGCGATATGCTGGTGGTTATCGGCGGCGGCCCCTGCGGCACCGGCATGGAAGAAACCTATCAGCTTACCTCGGCGCTCAAGCATCTGTCGTATGGCAAGTATGTGTGCCTGCTGACGGACGCGCGTTTCTCCGGCGTCTCCACCGGTGCCTGCGTGGGCCATATCGGGCCGGAAGCGCTTGTGGGCGGCCCTGTTTCCAAACTGCGCGACGGCGACATTGTGGAAATGGTCGTGGACTGCAACAAGCTGGAGGGCCGCGTCAACTTTATCGGCACTGACCCGCAGCATCCCCTTACGCCCGAGGAAGGCGCCAAGGTGCTTGCCGGGCGCGAAACGCACCCCGGCCTCAAGCCCGCGCCCGCTCTGCCTGACGACACCCGCCTGTGGGCGGCCTTGCAGGCCGTGAGCGGCGGCACCTGGGGCGGCAGCGTGTATGATGTGGACAAGATTGTCACAGTGCTTGAGGCTGGCAAAAAAGCCCTGGGCATGTAGCAGGCCCATAGAGCCTTATCAATGAAAAGGGCCGCTCCGTGATTCGGGGCGGCCCTTTGGCATTTATAAATGAAAAAATGGCTATGCGCCCGAAGCTTCAAGCACAAAGCGGCGCACGGCGCGCATTTCTTCGCACAGGGCAGGGTAGTCGAAGCGGGTAAAGCGTCCGTCCTGATACAGCACCTCGCCGCCCACCATGGTCATGCGGGTTTCCATGCCCGTCGCCGCGTACACAAGGTGCGACACTTCATTATACATGGGTTGCAGGTTCGGTTCGCTCAGATCAAGGGCCACGCAGTCGGCTGCCTTGCCGGGGGCCAGCGAGCCAAGGCGTTCATCGTGCATGGCCGCTGCGCCGCCGAGGGTCGCCATATCCAGCACCTGCGCCGCAGGCAGCAGTGTGGGATCAAGCCCTGTGAGCTTGTGCAGCAGGGCCGCGCGGCCCATCTCTGAAAACATGTTCAGCCTGTTGTTGCTGGCAGCGCCATCGGTGCCAAGGCCCACTTGCATGTCGCGCGCAAGCATGGCAGCCACCGGGGCCGCGCCCGAGGCCAGTTTCATGTTGGACGAAGGATTGTGGGCCACCACGGCCTTTTGCCGGGCCAGCAGGTCAAGCTCCGCCGAAGTCACATCTACCACATGGGCAAGGGTGCAGGGCACGTCGAGCAGGCCGAGACCACGGCAGTATTCCGTGGGCCTTTTGCCCTGGGCAGACAGGCAAATCTGCGTTTCTGACGGGGTTTCCGCCAGATGAATGTGCAGGGGCAGGGCAAGCTCCTGCGCGAGGTCGCGGCAGGCGGCCAGGATTTCCGGTGTGGTGGTGTAGACGCTGTGCGGGTTTACGGCCACACGCAGGCGGTCGTGATTGCGGTATTTTTCCGCCAGGGCGCGGGTTGCGTCCAGCGCTGCCTCCGGGCCCGGAAAAGCCGCAGAGGGAAAAGCAAAAACAGCCTCGCCGCCCAGGCAGCGCAGACCTGCCGTTTCGGCGGCCTCGAAGACCGACTTTTCAAAAAGATACATGTCCACGCAGGCGGTGGTGCCCGTGCGCAGCATTTCCGCATAGCCAAGCAGACTGCCGAGGCGCACCATTTCCGGCGTCAGCTTTTGCTCCACGGGGAAAATACTCTGGTTCAGCCAGTCCATGAGCGGCATGTCGTCGGCAAGGCCGCGCAAAAAGGTCATGGCTGCATGGGTGTGGGCGTTGACGAGGCCCGGCAGAACGAGCATGTTTTCGAGGTGCAGGGTGTTGCCGGACTGCCAGTTCTGGGTGATCTCGGCGGTGGGGCCGACTGCGGCAACCAGACCCTTGTCGATGGCCAGAGAGGCCTTTTCTATAACGCGGCGCTGCTCGTCCTGAGTGACGATGCAGGCAGCATGGAGCAATGTGTCGCAGTGGCGCATGCGTTTCTCCGCAGACAGGTTGGCGTGATATTTCCATTAATGACGCGAGATTTCAGGTGTAGCGCCCTGGCTCGCGCTTGGCAAGAGTTCTTGCCGTACCGGGTGAAATGGCGTGAACAGCATGCGTTGTCTGGTTTTGCACGGCCTCGCGGGGAGCCCCTTTGAGGTGCGGCCTGTGGCCGATGCCCTTGAAGCTGCGGGGCATGTTGCCGTGTGCCCGGTGCTGCCGGGGCATGCCGCTTCAGAAGAAGAATATCTGGCAAGCTCTTACACGCAGTGGCTTGCCTGCGCCCGCGCTGCCTACCTTGAGCAGTGCGCGGGCGGCCCCGTACTGCTGGCTGGCTACTCGCTGGGCGGGCTGCTGGCGCTGGACATTGCCGCAGAGGCTGCACATGGGCGGCTTCCGGCTCCGGCGGGCCTGCTCCTGCTGGCAACGCCGCTTTTCGTGTGGCGCTTGCATCCCCTTTTCCTTGCTGACTGGCGCATGCCGCTGCTGCCCCTGTGGTGCCGGTTGCAGCCGGTGCGGCAGGTGCCGTCACGGTCTGCGGCCAGCAGGGCCGTTGCCCCCTGGCAGGGACACGAAACCCTGTGCTCGTACCGCCACTTGCAGCAATTGGCGCTGGCGCAAAAAAGGGTGCGGGCGGCTCTTGGCAATATACGTGCGCCGCTGTGCGCCGTGCAGCTATATAGCGATGGCGTATGCCCGCCTTTCAATTCCAGTTTTCTGGTTGAGCAGTGCGGCGCGACTGATGCGAGGCTGCATCTTTTGCGGGTGACAAGCCCTCACGGCGGACATTTGCCAACAACGCACATGGAAAGCCGCGAGCGCATGGCCGCCATTGCCGTGGCCTTTGCCAGCGAAGTGGCGGCGGGAAAGGCTTGCAAGATTGCGCCGCAGCGTATATAGAAATTCGCTGACATTGCCCTAAAATCGGGCGCGGGCTACCTTTTGCCCTTGCCGATGTCGGGCGGTACTTTTTTAATGCTATACCCACACCCTATGGAGGTGCGTTTTGTTTGAATCCTTAGCTTATGCCATGGGCACGCCCCAGGCCGGGGCCGCTCCCGCCAGCGGACAGGAAATGCTGATGCAGTTTCTGCCCCTCATCGTCATGTTTGTCATTTTCTGGTTCCTGCTCATCCGTCCCCAGCAGAAGCGGGCCAAGGCCCACAAGCAGATGCTGTCTGAGCTGAAGCGCGGCGACCACGTTATGACCTCAAGCGGCCTGCTTGGCCGTATTCTTGAGATCGACGATGAACAGGTGCTTCTTGAGAGCGGCGAAGCCAAGCTGCGCGTTTCGCGCGGTTCCATCGGCGGCGTTGTGCCTGTCAAGGGCGGCAAGGACACCAAGGAAGAAAAGTAGCAGGTCGCCTTGGCGGCTTGTGTCTGCCTCTGCCTGGCGGGCAAAGTGCATGGCCCATGAGCTGGACTGGCGGTTGCCGGATCGGCTCAAGGGCTTTTGCCTCTTGACGTGCCCGGATTTTCGGGTCTTCGGAGTTTCCGGCTTTGTCGGTAGCCATCGGCTGCCCCTCAGGGGGATAGCCGCATGGCTGCGGCAAAGCTTAATCTGTTGTGTGGAAGGTGAACGATGGGTCTGCTCTGGCGCTTGTCCATAGCCATCATGGTTTTTGTGTTGTCCCTTGTTTACGCGCTCCCCAGCGTTCCCTATCTGGGAACAGCTCTTGAGCGCGT
>NZ_DASQOG010000238.1:0-6409 GCF_035644575.1 Desulfovibrio sp.
ACCGGGCAAAACCCGAAAGCTGACGGGCCAGGGCGCGGGCCAGCCGCCCGACGCTTCTGACCAGCGGGCGGCCAGGTGCAAGGGGTAAAATATCAGCATTGCCGGGCATGGGGATTCTCCTGTGCTTGGGCTGGGCATGCGCGTGAGCGCATGTCCGGCTGGTTCCGTTTCCTGCGCGTTGCGGCGCGCCGGGTCGGGCGAGGGTAACATTCGGGTGACTAACAGTATTCAGCGCACACTTCCTGAGGAAGCGGCGTGGCCTTCATCTGGATAATATTTGTGTGCAGGTCGTTTTCAATGTTCTGCTGGCATTCGCAGCAGCGGGTCGCACCTGGTGCGGCCATGAGGCGGGCAAGGGGAATTTCTTCGCCGCATTCTTCGCAGCGGCGGGGGCCGCCGTGCCGCAGGAGCGCCACAAGGCTCTGGAGTTCACGGATGCGCTGGGAGCTGCGGCGGGCGCTGCAATGGGCTATGTGGGCCGCTTCAAGATGGCTGGCCGCGTCCAGTTCGTCCGCGCAGTGTTGGGCCTGAAAAACATCACGCAGCAGGGTGAGACGATGCATTTCTTCGTTCAGTTCGCCCTGAAGACGCTGCAAAGTGTGCAAATTGTCCATGTCTGCCTCCTTCGGAAAATTTCCGATGGTTGAACTGTTGCTCTTGGGGCATCATGAACGTGCTGGTTTGCGTTATGGTGACGCCCAGGTGAATTTGTGCGTCATGTTGGCGGCAAAGTGGTGGAGATGGGCTTGTGTTTTCTGAACAGATTCAGCTCATGGGAAGATTTGTTGACAGGGGGGTATTTGTGCAATAATTTTCTCATGCATATAATTTATCATCACTATGTAGCCAGGGAGGAAGTTGTGTCCGAATATAGAAAGCCCTCAACGTTAGAGCGGTTTATCCCTATTGTGGACTTTCTGGGCGCTTTTTTGGGTGCTGACTGCGAAGTTGTGCTGCACGATGCCACCAGACCGGACAGCTCTGTGCTTGCGATAGCCAACAGCCATATAAGCGGACGCCGCGTGGGATCGCCCATTACCGATATGGCCTTGCGGCTTATCAAGGACGGCACCTGGATGACCGCACCCTTTATCACGGGCTATAAAACGCTGAGCAAGGACGGTCGGCAGCTTCATTCGGCAACGTACTTTATCCGCGAAGACGATGGCTCCTTGGCTGGGATGTTGTGTCTCAACATGGATGCGGCCCCGCTCATTGAGGCGCGCGATCTGCTTGAGCGCTTCATATCGCGGGCGCGAATGGAAAAGCCCAGGTCGGACGCTGAAAATGGACATCCTTTTGAAACCTTCGCTGAATCGCTGGAAGACCTGACCAGCAGTATTATCCAGCAAGCGGTGAATGGCGCGGATATCCCACCGGATCGCATGACGGCAGATGAAAAAATAGCTATTGTACGCACCCTTAACGAAAAAGGCGTGTTTTTGCTTAAAGGTGCGGTGGCGGTTGTGGCGCGCCATCTGGCAGCTTCAGAGGCCACTGTTTACAGGTATTTGCAGCGGGTTTCTTCCTGACGTGTTTTCTGCAGGCATGATTTTTTTCTATCACATTGACAAAAAATTATTATCAAGATAATTTTGTTTCACTGCGATAGCTGTGCTTGCAGGGCGCATGGTCTCCTTAACGAGGCAGCGCAAGGCATCTTGTTTTAACAACTTGTTAAGGAGAATCCGTCAAATGTCTCAGCGTATTGCAACGGAAAAGGCCCCAGCAGCCATTGGCCCGTACTCTCAGGGGATGGTCGGCGGCGCCCTGCTTTTTACATCCGGTCAGATACCCGTTGATCCTTCCACCAAGGCTGTGTCCGATGATGTGGCTGACCAGGCCCGTCAGTCTTTGGAAAACGTCAAGGCCGTTGTGGAAGCTGGCGGCAGCAGCATGAACCGCGTGGTAAAAACCACGGTGTTTCTGGCTGACATGGGTGATTTCGCCGCTGTGAATCAGGTGTATTCCACCTTTTTTGCAGAGCCTTTTCCAGCCCGAAGTTGCGTACAGGTGGCGGCCTTGCCTCTTGGAGTAAAGGTCGAGATTGAAGCGATAGCCGTCCTGTAGACGTAGGTGGGCTTAGCTGCCTGAGCATCGGCGGCATGGGGCCGCTGAACGGTACTTCATCGTCAGGAGACACCACATGTCCAAGAGCAAGAACGAATTCGGTCTTATCCTCAAGCTGCTGGCAGGCATTGTCGTTGGCGCACTGATCGGTTTTGCGGCCAACGAAAATATCATGCAGGTTGTAATGTCTCTCAAGTATGTTCTGGGCCAGATAATCTTTTACACCGTGCCGCTCGTTATCATTGCGTTTATTGCGCCTGCTATTACCCGGCTTGGAAAGAACGCCAGCCGCATGTTGATTGCGGCGCTTGTCATTGCGTACATTTCTTCAGTAGGCGCGGCCACCATGTCTTGCCTCGCCGGATACGCCATTATTCCTCATTTGTCCGTTCCCACGGCTGTGGCTGCCCTGCATCCTCTGCCTGATGTGCTCTTCAAGCTGGATATTCCCCCGGTCATGCCGGTCATGACAGCCTTGGTAACGGCTATTCTCATTGGCATAGCATCGCTCTGGACACGCGCTGAAATCATGGTGCGCCTGCTGGACGAGCTGGAAGCTATCATGCTCAAAATCGTGAGCAACGTGGTCATTCCCCTGTTGCCGCTCTTTATTGCCGCCACCTTTGCCGGACTTGCCTACGAAGGCAGCCTCACGCGGCAGCTTCCCGTATTCCTGAAAGTTATCATTCTTGTGTTGCTCGGACACTACATCTGGCTTGCCGTGCTGTACTCCATTGCCGGTATTGTGTCTGGTCGCAATCCCCTTGAGGTGCTGCGCCACTATGGCCCGGCCTACCTTACTGCTGTTGGCACCATGTCCAGCGCGGCTACGCTGCCGGTTTCTCTGTCTTGCGCATCGCGATCTTCCGTGCTTTCCAAGGAAATGGTGGAGTTCGCCGTACCCCTTGGGGCGACAATCCATCTCTGCGGCTCTGTGTTGACGGAAACATTTTTTGCCATGACTATTTCCATGCTGCTGTATGGCTATTTGCCCAGCCCGGCGACAATGGCGGTATTCATTGCCCTGTTTGGGGTGTTCGCCATCGGTGCTCCTGGCGTGCCTGGCGGTACAGTAATGGCTTCTCTTGGCATTGTGGTGAGCGTGCTTGGTTTTGATCCCGCCGGGGTGGCCTTGCTGCTGGCCATATTTGCCCTTCAGGATAGCTTTGGCACTGCCTGCAACGTTACCGGCGATGGCGCAATGGCCCTGATGCTGGAAGGTCTTTTCAATCGGTCAAAAGGCAAGGTCAGCGAAGCCTGAAAATCATGAATATCGCAACCCCTGCTATAAATGCGAGGAAGTATACATGCCCAATTCCCAATGGCCCAGTTTTATTGAACTGCTGCATAAGGAAGTAGTGCCCGCTCTAGGCTGCACTGAGCCAGTAGCGGTGGCGCTGGCTGCTGCCCATGCCGTTGAGGCCTTGGGTTGCCAGCCCGAGAACATAAAGGTGCTCGTTAGCGGTAATTTGCTGAAAAACGGTATGGGTGTTGGTGTGCCCGGCACTGGCGCCACGGGCATGAATATTGCCGCTGCTGTTGGAGCGATTGGCGGAAAGGCTGCACGCGGGCTTGAAGTGCTGGCGGAGCTCACGCCCGAACAGGCCGAAGCCGGCCGCCGCATGGTCGAGGCCGGCCGTGTCCATGTGGGCATTGCCGAAGGCTCGCCCCTGCTGTACGCGGAAGTTATCGTGGAAGGCGAGGGGCATACTGGCCGGGCAGTGCTTGAGCATGAGCACACCAACATTGTGCTTATTGAGCGCGATGGCAAGGTGCTGTTCAGCCGCGAACAGCCAGATGACGCAGCAACTGCAAAAAATGACGAATGGCCGCTTTCCATTGCCGCCATCCATGCATTTGCCACGCAGGCGCCCTTTGAAGACATCAGCTTTATTCTTGAAGCCGCGAGGCTCAACGAGGCGGTGGCCCTGGAAGGCCTGGCCCGGGAATACGGCCTGCAGGTTGGACGCACCATCGACGGCAATATCCGCAAGCGCCTCATGTCCGACGATGTGACTACCCTGGCGGTAAAGCTGACGGCTGCCGCCTCCGATGCGCGCATGGACGGCGTGATGATGCCAGTGATGAGCAATTCCGGCAGCGGGAACCAGGGCATAACCTGCACCATGCCAGTGGTGGCCTTTGCCATGCGGCTGGAAGCAGGGGACGAGGCCCTGGCAAGGGCACTGATCATGAGCCATCTTACCTCAATCCACGTCAAGCATCGTTTGGGGCGGCTTTCGGCTTTATGCGGCGCTACGGTTGCCAGCATGGCCTCCGCCTGCGGTATTGTAATGCTGCTGGGCGGCGGGATAGAGCAGATTGACCGTACCATCCGCAATATGGTGGGCAACGTGGCAGGCATGATCTGCGATGGAGCCAAGACCGGTTGCGCCATGAAGGTTGCTTCGGCGGTGGGTGCGGGCGTGCAATCTGCCATGCTGGCTATGGATGGCATGGGCGTGACCCGCAATGAAGGCATTGTTGAAGACGATATTGAACAATGCATTGCCAATCTGGCCCGGCTGGGCTGCGATGGTATGGCTCAGGCTGACCGCGTGGTGCTGGACATCATGGTGGCGAAAAGCTGAGCTTGCCGTAGCGGCATTCCCTCAGTAGCAAAAGGCCAGAACTGAGCTGCAAGGGTCCCTTCCTGTCGTTGCCTTTACCAGTAATGGATAGGGTGCGTGGAAGGGGCCTTTTTTGTGATGGGGTAAATTCGCAATCTGTTCTGATTTCTGGTTGCTTTGCGGGCTTCTGTACGCAAAAAAGCCCGCCCCGCATTGCGGGACGGGCTTTATATCAGGCTTTACCGGCGGATTGCCGCAGCGGCCTACTTGCCGCAGAAGGACAGAAAGTAGCTGTGCATGCGCGTGTCTGGCGTAAGCTCGGGGTGGAAGGACGTGGCCAGAATATTGTTCTGGCGCACGGCGACCGCCTGACCGTCAACCTCCGCCAGCACCTTTACACCCGCGCCCACGCCGGTAATGACAGGAGCGCGAATGAAAACCGCCGGGAGGGGGTCTGCCCCGATCTCGGGTATGCTCAGGTTGGTTTCAAAACTGTCCACCTGTCTGCCAAAAGCGTTGCGGCGCACGGTGGCGTCAAGCACGCCCAGGCGGGGCTGGTCCGAGTTTTCAATGTCGCGGCACAGCAGTATAAGCCCGGCGCAACTGCCGTAAACGGGCATGCCGTCGAGTATGCGCCGGCGCAGAGGCTCAAGCATGTTCCATTCGTTAAGCAGTTTGCCGATGGTGGTGCTTTCGCCGCCGGGAATGATCAGGGCATCAATGCCCTCGATATCCTTGAGCTGACGCACCTCGCGGGCCGTTGCGCCAAGGTTGGCAACAGCGGCCACATGCTCGCGAAAGGCTCCCTGAAGAGCCAGAACGCCTACGCAAAGCTGCGACATTACCAACCCCGTTCCTGCATGCGTTCGGCAGAAGGAATGGTGGAAATTTCAATGCCCACCATGGGTTCGCCCAGATCGCGGGAGATTTCGGCCAGCATGGCGAAATCATTGTAGTTGGTCACGGCCTGCACAATGGCCTTGGCGCGCTTGGCCGGGTCGCCGGACTTGAAGATGCCGGAGCCGACGAACACGCCGTCGCAGCCGAGGTGCATCATCATGGCGGCGTCAGCGGGGGTGGCAATGCCGCCAGCGGCAAAGTTCACCACGGGCAGGCGGCCTTCCTTGCGCACGGCGTAGCACACTTCAAGGGGAGCGCCGATTTCTTTGGCGTAGTTGGCAACTTCAGCTTCGGGCAGGCTGCACAGCTTGCGCACGTCGTCCATAACCTGACGGCAGTGGCGCACGGCTTCAACCACGTTGCCGGTGCCGGGTTCACCCTTGGTGCGGATCATGGCCGCACCTTCGGCGATGCGGCGCAGAGCTTCGCCCAGATTGCGGCAGCCGCACACGAAAGGCACGGTAAAATCGCGCTTGTCGATATGGTACTTGTCGTCAGCAGGGGTGAGCACTTCACTTTCGTCAATGTAGTCGGCGCCCATGGCCTCAAGAATGCGGGCTTCAACAAAGTGGCCGATACGGGCCTTGGCCATGACGGGAATGCTCACCACTTCCATGATGCGCTTGACGATGGTGGGGTCGGCCATACGGGCCACGCCGCCTGCGGCGCGAATGTCGGCAGGTACGCGTTCCAGGGCCATGACTGCGCAGGCTCCCGCTGCTTCGGCGATTTTAGCCTGTTCGGGAGTGGTGACGTCCATGATCACGCCGCCTTTGAGCATTTCAGCAAGGCCTGTCTTCAGGCGGATGGTGCCCTGTTCCATATCTTTCTACTCCTTCTGAGCCGGAGGCCGGCTGGTGATGATGTCT
>NZ_DASQOG010000239.1:0-5959 GCF_035644575.1 Desulfovibrio sp.
AGAGCAGGGCAAGGGTAATCAGGGCAAGAATAACACGGCGAAACATAGGACCTCCTAACCAGGTTTTATGATTCAGGCCCGCCGCTGTATGCGTCATGGGGGACGCCTGCGCCGTAATCATGCGGCCGTAATCACTGAAAACGGCTGCAGGCTGCGGCGGTCCGTGGTTCGCCGGTAAGCGCGGGGTGCACCAGTAGGGCGGGCTACCAACCAGAAAAGAGCGTCTCACTTTTTAGCGTTGGCGGCTCCCGGCGTCAAGCGCTTCGGGCCGTTGGGCTGACAGTTTACGGGTATTTACCACGCATTGCCGGGCGCTGGGCCTTCGTCTTCATCTTCAGGGTTCTTTTCGGGGGCGGGCGGCGCTGCATGCGCGGTGCGGACAATGGGTGGCGTGGGCACTACAGGGATTGGCTGGTCGTCCACGTCATCGGCGCGCTCGTCGCGCAGGGCCTGTTGTAAAAACCAGTCTTCGCGGATGCGCCAGGATGCCGCTGCCGTGTATGCGGGCGACGAATAGCCCACAGAAAGCACCAGAGTGCGGCGGGCGTGTTCCTGCAGGCGGATGAGCAGGGGGGTAAAGTCCGCATCGCCGGAAAGAATGATGAATTCGTCAAAGTGTGTGGAGTGGGAGAGGTCGTCCATGCAGTCCATGACCAGATGGATGTCGGTGCTGGTCTTGCCGCGTGTGGTCAGCGGCGGGCAGTCCACCACCTGGAATGCGCTGCGGATGAAGGGATTGCGGTATTCCTGATAGCGCTGGGGGTTCAGATAGCACATGCGCTTGAGGATGCGGCGGCGCACGCCTTCGCCGTAAAGAATGCGCAGCGCATGGTTTTCAATCCAGCGCACCCACCGGTATGGAACAGAGCCAAAGGCCCTGGCAGCCTCGGGGTCAATTTCAAGAAAGCGGGTGTAAATATTGTCGAAGTCAACGTAAAGAGCACTGAATACTTCGTCAAAACCGGTAAATCTAGCCATAGTATACCTCAATGGTGAAATAATTTATCTCAAAAGTATATTTTGCCTGTTCCCCTAATGCAAGGACTTTACTGCTACTTGAATTTATGCCCGCCAACGGATACACCTTGCGCCATAATCTGTATCCAAACAAAGGGC
Organism: Desulfovibrio sp.; assembly: GCF_035644575.1. Taxonomy (GTDB): domain Bacteria; phylum Desulfobacterota; class Desulfovibrionia; order Desulfovibrionales; family Desulfovibrionaceae; genus Desulfovibrio. The sequence continues at coordinate 1,117 of NZ_DASQOG010000239.1, forward strand.
GCATGAGCTGTGCTGAATATATTCAATGAAGCAAAAAAGCAGGGTTTGCGCGTGCGGGAGCACCTGCTTTGCGCGCTGCGCAATCCGTCTGATGTGCAGTGGGTCCGTTGCCTTTTCTGGTCGTTCTGGATTTCGCTGGCCTCCTTTCCCATAGGGTACGGCGCGCGCGAGGTCTTGCCAGTCATCTGCTTTATTTTTTTATTGCTCTATTATCGCTACAACTGGACAGAAAGTGTTTTGCACAGGCTTGATGCGCGTCCGCTTTTTTATTGCCTGTGGGCCATGATCGGCATTGGCGTGTTTTTTTCAGAACACATATGGACTTCGCTTCTCCACGCGGGCACAGGCATCAACAAGGGCTTTATTTTGCCGTTCATCGGCATGGAATGCGTGCGGAGCGAAAAAGATCTGCGCCGCCTTGTGTGGGCCTGTGCGCTGGCCTGCTTCTGGGAAGGGCTGGACGGCCTGCATCAGGCGCTGACCGGCACGGATTTCATCATGGGCTACGCCCTTAATGCGGGCAGGCTCACGGGGAGCCTCGGCGATTACACTGTGGGCAACTACATAGCCCTGGCCCTCATCCCTGCGTTTTCCCTCTGGTTCATTCTGCGCCGCGCCCTCTCGCCTGCGGCTTCGGCCCTGCTGTGGTTTGCAACGCTTTGGCCCGCGTTTTTTCTGCTGATTGGCGCGAGTAGCCGTAGCGGTGCGCTGGCTGTGGCTGTTTCCTTTGGTTTGTGGGTGCTGCTGCGCGGGGGCCGTGGACGCTTCAAGCTTGCCGTGGGCTCGCTGGGCATTCTGCTGGCTGTGCTCCTGCTTCAGGGGCGGGCCGGGCTGGGCGCGGTGGAGAGCGATGGCCGCTGGAGCCTGTGGCATCTGGCGTGGCAGGTGTTTTGCGAGCATCCCTGGCTGGGAGCCGGAGCGGGCCGTTATAACGAGGCCTTCCGCGCGCTTGGTCTTGCGCCCGAAAAAGACGTTATCACCATCAGCCATCCACACAACCTTTATCTGGATATGCTGTATGCACATGGCATTGTTGGCTTTGTGCTGGGCATGATTTTTCTGCTGGGCTTCATCTGGTGGGGCTACAAGCGTATACGCCCGCGCCTGCTGGCAGAGCTTGAAAGCAAAAATCCCAGTGTCTACTGGCGCATGACAGCCTGGTTCTGGGTCGGTTTTGGCGGCTGGCTGGTCAACGGCATCTTTGGGCACGACTTTTACCGCATCTGGTGGCTGGGGCTTGCCATGAGCCACCTTGGGGTCATGATCGGGGCTGTGGTCAATGGTCTGGATGCCGCCCCTGAAGACCTGGCCGAGCAGGCGCGTCAGGATGAAGCCGCAGCGGTGGGCAAGACATTTTTTTAAAGAGCCCCATACGAGCAAAAGAGAATGCGGTTCCGCACGCCCTGTGTGCGGAACCGCAAAACTTTTCTACAAGCCTTTTGGGGAAGCCTTATTGATCGGTAAAGTCTTCCGCGCTGGTCTGCTGCCCGCCATGCGAGCGCAGCATTTCAAGCGCCTGCTCCTTGGTGAGCACGCGGCCCACGCATCGGGCGTGCTGGCGCTTGTTTTCAGGGCAGTAGCCCATCTGCACGCAGCTTGGGCCAGCCCCTGCAAAGAGGTCGGGCGCGGCCTTGCGGCTGAGGCGCAGCATCTGCCACGCCAGATGGCGTATTTCGTGCTGGGCGTTGCGGCAGCAGCGGATGGCAAACCAGTCGAGCAGGGCGTGGGCGTTCATGCCGATGATGGCCTTGAATTCCGTGGCCTGTGGCTTCAGGTAACGCAAATCTTCTTCTGGCAGGCCCGCGTCAAGGCCCGCATCATACCACTGGCGTGAAATGTCAGCCAGATCGTGCCCGCTGAGGGTTGCCGTATGCCCGTCGGGCAGGGTCACCTGCGCGGAAAATTCGGCCACGCTGCGCGGATACACCACGGAATAACGGCGCTTGCCGCCAAGTTCCGCCCGCCCTGATTTGATGAGGTACGAGGCCAGCCGCTTGCGCACAAGCTGGGTTTCGGTAACGCGCGAATAGCCCTCGACGCCAAAGAGAAAAAAGTCGAACTCCAGCGCGGCCCGGTGCCCGGAATCGAGAATATTCTGCACTATCTGGCGCGAGTAGGGCGAGGCCACGATTTCTTCCAGATCGCGCTCGCTGCGCACAAACCGGGCGGCGATATCCGTATAGATTTTTCCGCCGCCTGCCAGCAGCACAACCTTGCCGTTGCCAGTGTATTTTTCGTCAAGCATGGATCTCCGCCTGTTCTGGGGGTCTAAAAGAGAGGCAGACTATAGGGCAAAGCGCCTCTTCGGGCAAGGTTGCGTGCTCTGCCGCGCAAAGCGCGGATATATCAAAAAAGGCCCGCCCTGAGCGGGTATTTGGGGCGGTATCTTGACATGGCGCGGGCAACACGCCAGAGTGACAAAGTTTTTTGAAATGCCGCCGCCGGATGACCTTTCATAGGCTGAAACCCGCGCAGGCCGCAGATATTTGCAGAAACCCAGCATGAAGAAGGAGATCGCATGAGCCAGCATTTCGCCCCTTACGGCATTCCTGACAGCAAGGGCTTTTTTGGGGCCTACGGCGGGCAGTTCGTACCCGAGCCTCTCAAGGCCCGTCTGGACGAAGTGGCCGAAGCCATGAAGGCCGCCGAGGCGGATCCGTCCTTCCAGAAAGAGCTGGACTATCTTTGCTCCCACTACACCGGGCGGCCCAATCCGGTATTCCACTGCGCCAACCTGAGCCGTCATCTTGGCGGCGCGCAGATATGGCTCAAACGCGAAGACCTCAACCATCTGGGCGCGCACAAGATCAACAATACCCTTGGGCAGTGCCTGCTGGCAAAGCGCATGGGCAAGAAGCGCGTTATTGCAGAAACCGGCGCAGGCCAGCACGGTGTCGCCACAGCGGCCACAGCTGCCCTGATGGGGTTGGAATGCACCATCTGCATGGGTGAAGTGGATATTGAGCGCCAGCATCTCAATGTTATCCGTATGGAGATGCTCGGCTCGCGCGTGGTGGCGGCCAAGAGCGGCCAACGCACCCTCAAGGAAGCCGTGGACGAAGCCCTGGGCATGTGGATTGAAGATCCGGAAATGTTCTATGTGCTCGGCTCTGCCGTTGGCCCCCATCCCTACCCGTATATGGTGCGCGTTTTTCAGTCGGTTGTGGGACGCGAGGCCCGCGCCCAGATGCTGACCGAAACTGGCCGTCTGCCCGATGCCTGCCTTGGCTGCGTAGGCGGCGGTTCCAACGCCATTGGCCTGTTCGCGGGTTTTCTTGACGATACGAATGTGCGCCTTTTGGGCGTGGAACCCGGCGGCCGCGGCAACAGCTACGGCGAGCATGCCGCATCCCTCTGCCTGGGCGAACCCGGCGTCATGCACGGTTTCAATTCCTATATGATCAAGGATCCTGCGGGCGAGGCTGGCGAAGTGTATTCCATTTCCGCCGGGCTTGATTATCCCTCAGTGGGGCCGGAACACGCCCTGCTCAAGGATATGGGCCGTGCCGAATACGTCAGCGTGACAGACAAGGAAGCCCTGGACGCATTTTTTGCCCTTTCGCGGCATGAAGGCATCATCCCGGCGCTGGAATCTTCCCACGCGCTGGCCCATGCCATGAAGATGGCCCCCGCCATGCCTGTGGACGGTATCTTGCTGGTGAACCTCTCTGGCCGTGGCGACAAGGACGTGGCCCAGGTGGCCGAAATGATGCAGAAGGGTCTGATTTAGGGCAATTCTTTAAATTGCTCTGGCGGCTGCGCGAACAAGCGCCCGCCAGTTTTTCAGGAGGAGCGCGGGGGATGGAAGCCTTTTGGCTTTTTCCCCCGCACTTGCTTTTTTTCTTTAACTCACCATTCTTTTGTCATGCAGAAGCCCGAATCATCCAGCATTCCCCTTACTCCCGGCGTTTACCTATACAAGGACGCCAAGGGCCGCATTATCTATGTGGGCAAGGCGCGCGTACTGCGCCGCCGGGTGCTCTCCTATTTTCGGCCAGAAGGCCTGCCAGCCAAGACGCGGGCCATGCTTTCGCATGCCGAGAGCATCGAGTACCTGACCACGACCACGGAAAAAGAGGCCCTGCTGCTGGAAGCCAGTTGCATCAAAAAGCACAGGCCGCACTACAACATCGTGCTGCGCGACGACAAGCAGTACGTGCTTTTTCGCATCAATCCCAAGCATCCCTTTCCCCGGCTGGAAATCGTGCGGCAGGCGCGGCGGGACGGCGCGCGCTATTTCGGCCCGTTCACGTCTGCTCTGGCGGCGCGCGAAACGTGGAAGCTCATCCACCGCGCCTTTGCCCTGCGGCGCTGCACCGACAAGGCCATGAAAAACCGTGTGCGCCCCTGCCTGTATCATTTTATGGGGCAATGCCCGGCGCCCTGCATGGGCATGGTGACATCGCAGGAATACAACGAAAACGTGCGCAAGGTGACGGATCTGCTCCAGGGGCGTTCAGTCGAGCTGCTTGGCGGCCTGCGCGCCGCCATGGAACAGGCCGCCGAAGAACTGGAATTTGAAAGGGCCGCCAGCCTGCGCGACCAGATCCGCGCTGTGGAAAGCACGGTTGAACGGCAGGCTGCCGTGCTGCCCGGCGGCGGCGACATGGACGTGGTGGGCCTGTTTTCTGCGGGCAAGGGGCTGGCGCTGGGGCTTATCTTTGTGCGCAACGGGGCCGTGACGGACGGACGGGCTTTTTACTGGTCGGGCCTGACTTTTGAAGACGCGCCGGAGCTTTTGTGGTCGTTCATGGGGCAGTATTACAGCCAGGCCACGCCGCCCCCGCGCATCCTGCTGCCATGGATCCCCGCCGATCAGGAAGAGGAGCAGGGGGAAGAGGGC
>NZ_DASQOG010000240.1:0-3460 GCF_035644575.1 Desulfovibrio sp.
GCCGCTTCAGTCACGGTGTCCATGGCGGCGGAGAGCAGGGGGATGCGCAGGGGAATTTCGGGGGTGAGCCAGGTGGAGATGTCAACGGCGTCGGGGGTGATGTCCGAAAAGCCGGGGACTAGCAAAATGTCGTCGAAGGTCAGCGCCTTACCGCGATTGGTGAACATGACGTCCTCGTAATTGGCTGTGATAATTATGCAAATTATAATCCAAAAGACTATCCCCTTGTGCCCCATATGTCAATGATGGCAGCGCTCGCAAGCCCTTGTGTTTCAAGGGGCAGCGGGTACGCGGGATATTCCTGCCGGTGGCGGTTTCAGCGCTAAAGCATGAAGGCGTGCTTTACGTCCGGGCGGTGCATGTGCTGACTGAGCAAGGCCCGCAAGGCGGGGCGTGTCAGCAGGCAATAGTGTTTGCGCCGCCGGGTGAAGGTAAAGTCAGCGCGACCAGAAATCAGAGGCATGTAAGGGCTGTTGCACCCTTGGCTACTGGTTTTTGCGTCAATCCGCTTGGGTATGCCGCAGTATGCCACAGGGTGGCGCGGCTGGTATCATTGAATTGCGGCAGGGCGTGGCGCGCTGCTGTAGTTCAATGGGGTGCTGGCGGCGTACAGCTTTTAGCGAAAATTTGCAAGGGGCCCGCCGTGTGTTGTATGGTGCGGCTCAGCAGGCGGCCTTCTGAAAAGCCGGGCTTCGCGCGGGCATTCTGCGCCTAAGGCTTGACGTGGTGCATCAAACAGCCTATGAATCAGCACTTCGACCAATGCGCGGCTGCACTGTGTGAACAGCGGCTGGCGCAGGGCGGGCGCGAGAGCGCCGATTTTTTCGCCGCAAGGCTGCGGCGCAATGGGGACTTCATGTTCGAGAGCCTTTCCGACAGACTTTCAGGCGTATTCCGCACATTCAGCGGGCGCGGGCAGCTTACCGAAGAAAATGTGCAGGCTGGCCTGCGCGAGGTGCGCCTTGCCCTGCTTGAGGCGGACGTCAACTTCAAGGTCGTTAAAGACTTTGTGGAAAGCGTGCGCGAAAAGTGCCTGGGGCAAGATGTGCTCAAGGGCGTGAGCCCTGCCCAGCAAGTTATCAAGATTGTTAACGATGAACTTGTGCAGCTGCTTGGCGGCGAAACCGCCGGGCTGAATCTGCAAGGGCGCGAACCTGCGGTCATCATGCTTGTGGGCTTGCAGGGCTCTGGTAAAACGACTTCTGCGGGCAAGATCGCCAATATTCTGCGCAAGCAGAAGCTGCGTCCCTATCTGGTGCCAGCCGACGTCTACCGCCCGGCGGCTATTGAACAGCTGACAGTGCTGTCCAAGCAGCTCGACATGCCTTGCTATCCCTCCACGGTGGACATGAACCCCGTGGACATTGCCAAGGCCGCGCTTGAAAAAGCCCGCGAAGAGCAGGCCACCGTACTGCTGATCGACACCGCGGGCCGTCTGCATGTGGACGAGCCGCTCATGCAGGAGCTGGCCGCCATCAAGCAGGCAGTGCAGCCGCAGGAAATCCTGTTTGTTGCCGACGCCATGACCGGTCAGGACGCCGTGACCGTGGCCGAAAGCTTTAACGAGCGCCTCGGCATCACCGGCGTGGTGCTCACCAAGATGGACGGCGATGCGCGCGGCGGCGCGGCACTCTCCATCCGCTCGGTAACGGGCGCGCCCGTCAAGTTTGTGGGCATGGGCGAAAAACTGTCGGAGATGGAAGTCTTCCACCCCGACCGTATCGCTGGCCGCATCCTCGGCATGGGCGACGTGCTCACCCTGGTTGAAAAGGCGCAGAGCGCCATCAACGCAGAAGAAGCCGAAGAACTGGCCCTCAAGATGAAGAAGGCCAGCTTTGATCTTGAAGATTTCCGCACCCAGATGCGCCGTATCAAAAAACTCGGCTCGCTCGACAGCATCCTTAAAATGATCCCCGGCATGGGCGGCCTGCGCGACAAGCTGGCCGAAGCCAGCGGGGCCATGCCTGAAAAGGAAATGGAGCGCACCGAGGCTATCATCAGTTCCATGACCATGGCTGAACGCCGCAATCCCGACATCCTCAACGGCAGCCGCAGAGCGCGCATAGCAAAAGGCTCGGGCGTGACCGTTGCCCAGGTCAACCAGCTTGTGCGCCAGTTTGAGCAGATGCGCCAGATGATGAAGGGCATGATGGGCGGCAAGGGCGCCAAAATGCCCGCCATGCCGCGCATGCGCGGTATGCCCCCTGGTATGAACCTGCCCAAGGGGCTTGGCGGTATGCCCAATCTTGGCGGCATGGGCGGAATGCCCGGCATGCCGGGGATGGGTGGAATGCCTGGTATGCCCGGCATGGAAGGTATGCCCGGCGCTCGCGCTGGCGCAACCAAGGCTGCGCCCAAAAAGCGCAAGAAAAAAGAGCGCCCCAAGCGCAAGAAAAAGTAACAATATTTACGGGGCAAGGAGCGCCGCCACGCGCGGCGATGAATCTCTTTGCGCCAGGGCTTCCCGCCCTTGCCCTTTCCCGGGCGCAACGCTAACATAACATCAATCAAAGGGAGTTGGACTCATGGCAGTAAAGTTGAAATTGACCCGCCTCGGCAGCAAAAAGCACCCCTTCTACCGTGTGGTGGCCGCGAATGACGAAACCCGTCGTGATGGCCGTCCGCTGGAATTCCTGGGCTACTACAATCCCATGGTCAATCCGGCTGAAGTGAAGCTTGACGCCGGCAAGATCAAGGAATGGCTGGGTCGTGGCGCTGAGCCCACCAACACCGTGCGCGCTCTTATCAAAGAGCACCTGGGCTAGTTTATTGGGCTTATCTTTGCGGCAGCGCAGAGCCTACGGCAAATCTCTTTCAGGCACGCCCTGAAGGAGAACTTTGCTGCTGGCTGTTTTTTGGGAAAGCTCAGGCAATATCTGTCCCGGTTCATCAGAACCGGCGGTGGTCTGCAAGCAGGCCCCGTTTGAGCCGGGGGCGCGCTTGGCGCGCCCGAGGCCCACTGGCTGACCCCCACTGGAGGTACACATGAAGGCCCTGATAGAATACATTGCCAAATCCCTGGTGGATAATCCCGAAGAAGTGCAAGTCAGCGAAGTAGAAGGCGAGCAGACCACGGTTCTTGAGCTCAAGGTCGCCAAAGAGGACCTGGGCAAGGTTATCGGCAAGCAGGGGCGCACGGCCAGGGCCATGCGCACCATTCTGAGCGCCGCTTCCATCAAGTGTAAAAAACGCACAGTGCTGGAAATTCTGGAGTAGCGCCGCGTTCTTTCCAGGCCTCTGTTTCTGGCGGAAACAGGGAATGGGAAAAAACCGGTTCCGCCTGCTGTAATGCCTGGCATTGCAGCTACGCCTCAGCCCGCCGGAAACCCGGCAGAACTGGAAGTATGACGGAAACCTGGATTCATATGGGTACGCTGGCGCGGCCCCACGGCATCAAAGGGGAGATCTGCATCGACTGGCATGCGGACTCCCCCTTGCTTTTGGATACCCCCCTCTGGCT
>NZ_DASQOG010000241.1:0-1715 GCF_035644575.1 Desulfovibrio sp.
TTTTGTCGGGATGTTTCATGGTACTCTCCTCAGATTGCTGATTGTGGTGCCGACTCAGTCAATATCTACCGACACGGTCAGGGCCGCGCAGGCCAACACGATGTCGCTGCAACCGGGGCTGAAGCAGGCAACTTCAAGGCCTGGGGTGCGCAAGCCGCCCGTAACGACCTCAATGCTCTTTTCCCCGATGGGGATGGCGGCAAGCACTGCCTCCTTGTCCACCAGATCAGGTTCGGGCACGGCAATACGCGCGTGCACATGCACTCCCTGAAACGAGCCGCGCCCGAGTATCTCCACCAGGCCGCACAGGCAGCTGCGCGAAATGGCGTCCTTAACAGCGCGGTATGCGGCCTTGGTCATGTTTGCGCCGTGCAGGTCGGCCCCTGTGCCCAGTTCAACCACGTAACGTTGCAGCATTGGATTCCTCCGCTGACTAGCCCAGCATGCGCACGGGCTGTTCAAGCATGTCCGCAAGTGTGCGCAGGAAACTCATGGCCGGGCCGCCATCGGTGACCATGTGGTTGAAGGTGAGGGAAAGGGTCATCATCTTGCGCACGCACAGCTGGCCCTCAAGAACGCCCGGCTTTTCCACCACGCGGCCCACGCCGAGGATGCTTGTTTCCGGCGGGTTGAGGATGGGGGTAAAGCCATCCACGCCAAGCATGCTCACATTGGAAATGGTAAAGGTGCCGCCGGAAATCTCGTCCATGGAAAGGCCGCCCTTGCGGGCGCGGCTGGCAGCGTCGCGCACCTTGGCCTTGAGTTCTTCAAGGCTGAACGTGTCCGCATTTCTGACGTTGGGAACAATGAGGCCCGTATCAAGCGAAACGGCGATGCCAAGGTTCACATGTTTGTGCATGTGGATGCCGTCTGCCTGCAGGGTGGTGTTCATGACGGGGTGCTGCCTGAGTGCGCGGCACACGGCAAAAGCGATGATGTCGTTGAACGAGAGGCGGTATTCCGGGTCTTTTTTGTTGCGGGCCAGCATTGTGTCGCGCAGGGAAACCATTTCAGTAACATCGGCTTCCACAAAAACGGTCAGCTGCGCCGCGTTTTGCAGGCTGGCCTGCATGTTGTCTGCTATGAGCTTGCGCAGGCCGTCCATGGGGATGACTTCGTCCGCATCTGCATCAGGGGTGGAGCAGGGTTGCGCCGGGGCCGCGCTGGCCGGGGCCGGGGCTTTTGCGGCTGCTTCGTGGGCGGCGCGAACATCCTTTTCTGTAACAATGCCGTCGCGCCCTGTGCCCGTTACTGTTGCCAGGTCAACGCCAAGTTCTTTGGCGGCCTTGCGGGCTGCTGGCATGGCGCGGACTTCACCTTGCGCCATATTGGCCTGCGCGGCTGATCCCTGGCTTTTGGCTCCGGAAGCGGCAGAAGCTGCAGGGCTGGCCGCCGCATCTGCGTTTTGCGAGGCAGGGGCTGCCACAGCCTCTCCAGATTCGCCAATAATGCCGATAACCTGCATGACGGGAACAACCTCGCCCTGCGGGCTGACAATCTGCAAAAGCACGCCGCCTGCCGGAGATTCGACCACGTTGGTGATCTTGTCCGTTTCCACTTCCAGCAGGGGTTGTCCCACTGCCACCGCACCGCCTTCGGCCACAAGCCAGCGCGCAATCTTGCCTGTTTTCATGGTGAGGCCCCATTTGGGCATCTGCACTTCGTAGGCCATCCGCTACCTCCTTGCGCCGATGTGGCGCACGCGTTTATGCCTA
>NZ_DASQOG010000242.1:0-20170 GCF_035644575.1 Desulfovibrio sp.
GCATGCCGCATCCTCCATGTGAATTGCGGATTGAAGGAGTTGAAAATACATAAAGCCCTTGCAAGATATCTGCTCAGCCCTGTTATGTCAAAGGGTATTGGTGACAAATTTCGCAAACTCCGCAATTTTTTTTTCACAAGCCTTGTGCTCAAGGCTGCGGAAAGTGTAAAACAGTCTTTATGACGATTGTTTTTGCCTACTGCATCAGCTCAGTGCTGCCTGTGCGTCAATATTGGCTGTTTAAACAAACAAATAAAGTGCTCGGCTGGTTGTGAGAGCACGTGAAGCAGAGAATAGTGTAATAAAGTGTGCCGTAGTTGCAGTATTGCAGTGGGCAGCGCGCGCTACTGAGTGAAAAGCGCTTGCGCAGAAAGACACAAACGAATGTTAAACCAGATTTAACAGGTCTGCATTATTAAAAAAGAATATATCAAACCAGGAGCCAGTCCTGCTGCTCATATCCTGCCTGTGAGAGCCACAGGCCAGCTTCTTCCGCTGCGCCGTGGGCCGTCAGGGCATTGAGAACGCGGCATTGCCCCGGCTTGGGCAGGGCACTGCGCCCCAGAACAGGAACGCCGTTTACGCGGTTGCCGATCTTTCTGGGATCTATATCAATGTAAGCGGCAGGTCTTGGGCCCAGCGTCCACAAGGGGGCCAGCCGTTGCCGGGCTACGCGGCCACCGCCAATTACCCAAATATGAGGATGAAAGGGGTTGTGCTCCTCAAGCCAGCGGGCCAGCCACAGTGCCCGCAGCCTGTCGCAGGCGATGCGCGCATATCTGCTGTCCGCGCGGGTGGCGCGTGTGGGAGCGTCATTCCACACCAGCATTTCCTGCGGCAGCTTTTCCATTATCGCCCCGTGGTGGAGCCAGCGCAACCAGATCTCCCAGTCTTCGGCAAAGTCGCCGTCACGGTATGCGCCCCATTTGTCCACGCATTCCCTGCGAAACATGGTCGATGGATGGCACAAGGGCGTATCCCGAAAACGTGCGCGGCTGATCTGGTCATGTGTGAGCAGGCTGTTCTGCCAGTCCACAAAGTGGGCAAAGCCGTGTGCTGTTGCGCGGTCTCCGCCAAAAGCCACGCAGGTTGCCGACACGCTGAGCTGCGGATTGTTAAAAAGATGCGCCGTCTGCGTGGCAATGCGCAAAGGATGCGCCGTGTCGTCTGCATCCATGCGCACTATAAACGAGCCGCGCGCCACGGCAATGCCTGCGTTAAGCGCCGCCACAATGCCGCCATGGGGCAGGTGCAGCGCCCGCAATCTGTACCCGCAGCAGGCGGGGTTTGCCCAGTATTCCAGAAGCTCGCGGGTGTCGTCGGTTGAGCCATCGTCAGCAACAATAATTTCAAATTCGGGCAAGGGCGCGTCAGGAGCGGGGCGCTGTCCGAGCAGGCTTTGCAGGGTTGCGCCCAGTGTGCGGGCCGCATTCCACGTGGGCAGCACCACGGATACAAGCGGGGCGGTCAACCGGGATGAAATGCGATCAGTAGCAGTCATTGAAGAAGCAGTGATGGCTGGGTTGAAGGTGCGGTCATGCCTTGGCGTGGTTCTGCAGTTTTTGTTCCTGCCAGAGCTGCTCTATGTGCTGGCAGACAACAGGCATGGGCCGCGATGCGTCAACTATGTGGTGGGCGGCCTGTTCATAAAGATGCCGCCGCTCGTTCAGAATTTGGCCAATTTCTTCAATGAGCCCCTTGCCGGTCAGCGAAGGTCGCTGGCTGTTGACAGGGTTGCGGCTTAGTCTTTCGGCAAGGGTCTGCACCGGTGCATCGAGAAAAACAACCATGCCGCGTTGCCGCATGAGAAGGCGATTCTCTTCCGCCAGCACCATGCCGCCCCCGGTGGAGACAACACAGCCAGCGGGGTGCGCGTCCGCCACTTCCTGCAAGGCCAGACTTTCCCGGCTACGGAAGCCGGGCCAGCCCTCAGCGGCCACAATCTGCTCCACAGTAAGGCCCGCCCGGTGCAGCAAGTGCTGATCGGTGTCGGCAAAAGGCAGGCCGAGGCTTCTGGCAAGCGCCTTGCCTATGGTTGTTTTGCCCGAAGCCCGCGCGCCCACCAGAAAGAGAATGCTCATGCCGCCTCCTTAAAGGATTCTGACGCCGTCTTCTTCGACCAGCACCGTGTATTCCCAGCGGATACCGCCCCATTTGGGGTAGTAGAGCCCCGGCTCAACGGTCACAACCATGCCGGGTTCCAGAATCCCCTCAGCACGGGGCGAAAGGGTGGGGGCTTCGTGGGTTTCAAGGCCCACGCCGTGCCCGAGGCCGTGCGTAAAGGCATTGGCAACGCCAGCTTTTGCAAAAACATCGTGCGCCAGCGCATAGGCCGTGCGCATGGGCATGCCGGGCCGCATGCCTTCTATGGCCGCCGTCTGCGCCTGCCGGGTAAGGTCGAGCGCACGGCGGAACTCGTCAGTGGGGGCAGTGCCCACCCAGAAGGTGCGTGTCTGGTCAGAGCAGTAGTTTTCAACGCGGCAGCCAACATCGACCAGAACCGGGCAGTTGTCTGTAACAGCATCCTGACCGGGGATGGCATGGGGCAGAGCGGCGTTTTTGCCAACGGCCACAATGTTGGCAAAGGCAAGCTCTGACGCGCCGTTTTCGCGAAAAAAGCGTTCGATGAGCCAGCTTATGTGGGCCTCGGTGCGACCCGGCTCCAGCTGGCCCTCAACCCATTGCATCAGCTTGTGGTTGAGTGCAAAAGATTTTTCCAGCGCGGCAATTTCGCAGGGTTCCTTGATGCGGCGCAGGTGCTCGACCATGCCGTCAGCCGTTTCGCAATACAGACCGGAGCCAGAGCCAGTCAGATCGCGGGCAAAGGCGAGGCTGACGCCGTTGGCTTCAATGCCGATGCGGCTGCCGCAGCGCCGGAGCAATCGGTGCAGTTCGCGCGCGGCGCTGCAGCCATATATGAAGATGCGTTCGCGATCCCAGATGCGTGAGGCGGCGTCCAGATAGCGGGCGTCTGTTGCCAGCCAGTCGTGCCCATCAGACGTGATGACCAGCCTGCCTGCGCTTTCGTTAAACTGTGGATCATGCAGCTCAAAACCGGAAAGATAAAACCTGTTGGCAGCCTGGCTGATGAGCATGGCGTCAAGCCCGCGCAAGCGCATGGTGCGCCGGAGGTTTTCACGGCGGGAAGCGAAGATGTCACTCATAAAAATTCTCCTGCGCGCACTATACCCAGCGCGGGGCTGGCTGAAAAGGTTAAATTTAACGGGGTTGAGCGGGTTGGATTATGGTGGGTTGTCAGGCCGGGAGAATGGACAATTGATACAGTTTTTGTATACATTAGCAAAGAGGCTTGGAGTAACTCGGTCAGTTGACCTAGAACCTAACTAGGACTATAATTATAGACATGTCACAAACATCTTCTTGCGAGCTTGATGTTCTCGATCTTGTGCCTTTTGGGCAGACCGGCAACGAAAGCCGCTTTTTTGCGTTGCGCCTCTCCCGCCCCGAGTGGACTCGGTGGCGGCCAGGGCAGTTTGTCATGATCCGCCCCCGAAATTTCGGGCTGGATATCCCTTGGGCGCGTCCCCTTGGCATCTGTCATATGACCTCCCGGCATATGATTTGCTTTTTCCAGGTGCGCGGTAAAGGCACACGGCGCATGTCCGAGCTGCGCTCCGGCGACAAGGTGCGCGTGTGGGGGCCGCTGGGCAACGGGTTTGCCGTTGAACCGGACACTCCGACCCTGCTGCTGGCAGGCGGCATGGGCATAGTGCCCTTTGTGGGCTATGTGAGCGAGCATCCCAAACCGTGGAATGTGTCCATGCTGTTTGGCCACCGCGAGCACATCAGCTGCTATCCTGTGGACAGCATCAACGAGCACGTGCCGCTGGACAGTTTGCGCGAAGCGGAATCCGGCGATCTGGACGACTTTATTTTTACCATTCAGGAGCGCATGAGCGAATACGCCGAGCAGAAAGGCCTTGTGCTTGCCTGCGGGCCTACCCCCTTTATGCGCACCGTGCAGAAGTTTGCCGCAGAACTTGGCGTTCGCTGCCAGGTTTCGCTTGAAAACCGCATGGCCTGCGGTGTGGGCGCATGCCTTGGCTGCGTGACCAAAACCACAGAAGCCTGGCCGGTTGAAGCAAAGCGCGAAGGGCTGGTGCAGGTGTGCAACCACGGCCCGGTATTCTGGTCGGATCAGGTGGAACTGTAGGTTTTGCCTGTGCTTCCTTGTTTCCTGAAACGACGTTAACGCCCGTATGCGGCATCCGTTACGGCCATGGCGCGCCGCACCGGCGAACTGGCGGTCGCGCGTGGGTATGCGCGGGCCTGTCTTGCCAGGCGAAGCCACGCACAAAATGCCGGATGCCGGCAATCTGGAGAAAGCGGCATGGATCTTTCCGTCACACTCAAGGGGCAGACGCACGATCTGACCCTTAAGAACCCTGTGCTCACGGCTTCAGGCACCTTCGGCTACGGGCTGGAGTTTGCCTCTTACGGCGATCTTGCCTCGCTTGGCGGTCTGGTAGCCAAGGGTCTTTCCCTGTTGCCGCGTCAGGGCAACCCCACGCCGCGCATTGTGGAAACCACCGCGGGCATGCTCAATGCCGTGGGTCTGCAAAATGACGGAGTCGAGGTTTTCTGCCAAGACAAGCTGCCCCGTCTGCCCTGGCAGGAAACAGCCGTTATCGCCAATATTTACGCCGGTTCGGTGGAGGAATTCGCCGAGCTTGCCGCCCGCCTCAATACTGAGGAAGGCGTTGCCGCACTTGAGGTGAACGTCTCCTGCCCCAACGTCAAGGAAGGCGGCGTACTGTTTGGACAGGATCCGGCGCTTGCCGCCCAGGTTACGGCAGCCGTGCGCCGCGCCGCGCCGGGCAAGCACGTTATGGTCAAGCTTTCGCCCAACGTGACGGATATCGCCCTCATGGCCCGCAGCGTTGAAGACGCGGGCGCGGACAGTATCTCGTGCATCAACACGCTGCTTGGCATGTCTGTTGATCTGAACAGCCGCAAGCCCTCGCTTGCCAATGTGGTGGGCGGCCTTTCCGGCCCTGCCATCAAGCCTGTTGCCCTGCGCTGCGTGTGGCAGGTGGCCCGCGCCGTGAACATCCCCGTTATCGGTATTGGCGGTATTGTCACCGCCGAGGACGCGCTGGAATTTTTGCTGGTGGGCGCGCGCGCCGTGCAGGTTGGCACGGGCAACTTCATGCGGCCCGACTGCGCCTTTGCCCTGGCAGAAGAACTCCCCGCCCTGTGTGAAAAGCTGGGCATTGAAGACCTGGGCGCTTATTGCGGCAGCCTGGACTTGGACTAAATCATGTCGCTTACCGTTATTCCCGCCCGCTCCAAGCAAGAATTTGACCAGTTTATGGATTTGCCGTGGAGCCTATATGAACGTGGCTCCCTGTGGACTCCTGGCCTTAAAAGTCAGGATCGTGAACTGCTCACGCCCGGCGAACATCCCTTTTGGGAAAGCGCACGCCGCGAACTCTTTCTTGTGTTGCGCGATGGCCGCGCCATTGGCCGCATAGCCGCCATTGTGGACGAAAAGTACAATGCCTATGCCGATGAAAAGTGCGGAGCCTTCGGCTTTTTTGAGTGCGCCAATGATCCAGAGGCCGCCCACGCTCTGCTGGATGCGGCGCACGGCTGGCTGGCCGAGCAGGGCATGCGCTTTATGCGCGGGCCGCTGAATCCCTCGGCCAACTATACCTGCGGCCTGCTGGTGCACGGCTTCGACCTTGCGCCCACCATCATGATGCCCTGGAATCCGCCGTATTACGCAGAACTGCTCGAAACGTGGCATCTGCGCAAGGAGCAGGATCTTTTCGCCTATCAGATTGAACGCTCGCGCCTTACGCCGCCGGAATGGCTCAGTGAGGAAGTGACGCGCCTCAAGGCCGAGGCGCGCTTTACCTGCCGCACGTCCAGCAAGGCAACACTGGCGGAAGATATCCGCGCCATGCTGGAGCTGTACAAGGTGTCCTGGGCCAAGAACTGGGGTTTTTCTCCCCTATCTGACGGCGAGGCGGAGCAGCACGTCAAGGAGCTTAAAAGCGTTCTTGATCCGGAATTTTTTGTGCTGTTCTTCCACAATAACCAACCTGCCGCAGGCATGGTGGCCCTGCCGGACATGGCCCCGCTCTTGCGGCGGCTCAACGGCAAGCTGGGCATCTCGGCATTGTGGCACTGGTGGCAGTCCCGCGCAGAAATTCGCGGCGGCTACCGCATCATTCTTTTTGGTATTCGCGAAGAATTCCGCCTCATGGGCCTGCCCTTGCTGCTGCTCGACTTCATGCTGGAAAAGGCGCGTCAGCACCCGCATTTTCAGTGGGTTGAGGGTTCCTGGGTGCTGGAAGACAATGCGCCCGTCAACGATCTGCTCGAAGATTTCTCGGGCCAGCTTACCAAGCGTTACCGCCTCTACCGCAGGGAGATTCAGTCGTGACCATGACTGAAAACGCCATATATACGCCGCATCTGGCGGGTAAAAAAGTGCTGCTTACGGGCGGCACTGGTTTTGTGGGGCGGCATCTGCTGCCGCAACTGTTGGAAGCCGGAGCGCAGGTCACCTGCCTCACGCGGGCTGCCTCGCGCACCGGGCATCTGCCTGCGGGCGTGGAAACAGTCCAGGCCGATCTGAGCACGGGCCAGGGGCTTGCAGAAGCCCTGCATGGCAAGGATGTGGTCATCCACATGGCGGCCCTGCTTTTTGGCCTTGGCTGGCAGGATTATCTGCGGGCCAATGCCCTTGCAGCACGCAGCATGGCCAGCACCATAACCAGCCTTGCCAGAGAGGGAAACCTTGGGTCGGACTTTCGCTTTGTGCTTGTTTCAAGCCTCGCGGCTACCGGCCCCTGTGGCACGGCCCCCGGTGTGGACGATGCCACGCCGCCTGCGCCGGTTTCCGCCTACGGCTGGTCAAAAATGCTTACCGAGCAGGTGCTCGGGCGCGCCCTTGGGCAGAGCCTCGTAACCCTGCGCCCCCCCATCATTTATGGCTCGGGCGACAAGGGGCTGCTGCCGGTATTTCAGGGGGTCATGCGTGCCCATGTGGCCGTGAGCCCCGGCGCTGGACGCGAGTTCCCGGTCAGCGCACTGCATGCGGACGACATGGCCCAGGCCGTGCTGTGCGCCTGCAGGCCCGAAGCCAGCGGCGTGTATCATCTCAGTGACGGCGAGGCCTATACCATGTCCGGCTTTTGCCGGGTCATGGGCGCAGCGGTGGACAAGGCCCTTGGCCGCGCCCCGCACGAGGGGCGCAAGGTGCGCGTAGTGCGCATGCCTTTGCCCGTCATGGCTTGTACTGCCGGGCTGTCCACGGCCTTTGCCGTGGCTGTCGATGCCGTGTCTCGCCGCCTTTTGGGGCGTGGGCTGCGGCGCGCCCCGGCCTGGAATCTGGACAAATACCGTGAAGCCCGTCAGGCCGGGTGGCTGTGCGACAACAGCCGCATCTGCCGCGAACTGGGCTTTGCGCCGCGCGTGAGCCTTGAGGCTGGTATGACCGAAGCCGTCGACGGCTACCGCCGCGAGGGCTGGTTGTGAAGATCACCATACAGGAACTTTCCAAGGCATTTGGCGGACGGGACATTCTCAGCAACTTCTCGCTGGAAGTGGACCCCGGTGTGCGGCTGTGCGTTTGCGGGCCCAACGGTACGGGCAAATCCACTTTGCTGCGCCTTCTGGCCGGGGTGGAAAGCCCTGACGGCGGACGGGTAATTCTGCCGCGCGGCTGCCGCCTGGGTTTCGTGGAGCAAGAGCTTTCAGAGGAATCCCTCGAAACGCCGCTGCTGGCCTATGTGCTGGACGTGCTGCACGACTGGAGCGACTTTTGGGCCGAATGGGAAGAAGCCGCCGCCAGCAAGGACGAATCGCGCCTGACC
Organism: Desulfovibrio sp.; assembly: GCF_035644575.1. GTDB lineage: Bacteria > Desulfobacterota > Desulfovibrionia > Desulfovibrionales > Desulfovibrionaceae > Desulfovibrio. The sequence continues at coordinate 7,848 of NZ_DASQOG010000242.1, forward strand.
TCCCTGATGCACCGCCAGGGCGAGCTTGAGGCTCTTTACGGCTACAATCCCGAGCATCGGGCCAAGGCCGTGCTTTCCGGTCTGGGATTTGCCGAAAACAAGTGGAACCGCACCCTGCGCGAACTCTCCGGCGGCTGGCGCGAGCGCGCCAAGCTGGCCCGTGTGCTTACCGCCGGCGCTGACGTGCTGCTGCTGGACGAACCCACCAACCATCTCGACGTTGAAGCAGTGGAATGGCTGGAATCCTTCCTTATGGACTTCAGCGGGGCGCTGGTATTTGTGGCCCATGACCGTGTGTTCATGGACAATGTCGGCACCCACGTTCTCTACCTCGGGCTGTCCAAGCCCGTGTTCCGCAAGGCCACCTACACGCAGTTTCTGACGCTTCAGGACGAATACAACGCCCAGCGTGAGCGTGAGGCCCGCGCCCTCAAGGAAGACCTTGACCGCAAGATGGCCTTTGTGGAGCGTTTTCGCGCCAAGGCTACCAAGGCCCGTCAGGCTGGTTCCCGGATGAAGATGGCTAAAAAGCTCGAAAAAGAGCTGGAAGACTACAGACCGGAACCCAAGCGCAAGGAGCTGAATTTCAGCTGGCCTGAAGCTCCGCATTCGGAAAAGATTGTGCTGTCTGTTGCGGACCTGGAATTCCATTTTGGCGATGGCAAAACCATGTGGCCGCCCCTGACCCTGACCCTGTTCCGTGGGCAGCGGGTGGCTCTGGTGGGGCACAACGGCTGCGGCAAGTCCACCCTGCTCAAGCTGCTGGCTGGCACGCTGGAACGCTGCGGCGGCAATATGGTCACGGCATCGCAAATGCGCATGGGCTACTATACCCAGCATCAGATGGACACCTTGCGGGGCGATACCACTGTGCTTGGCGAAATCCGCCGTCTTTCAGACCCGCGCACCACGGAAGAAGAGCTTATGAGCGTTCTCGGGCTCTTCATGCTGGGGCAGGATTATTTTGAACGGCAGGTGAGCGCCCTTTCGGGCGGCGAAAAAAGCCGCCTTGTACTGGCGACGCTCTTTTTGAAGCGCTGCAATTTCCTGCTGCTGGACGAACCCACCAACCATCTTGACCTTGAAAGCCGCGAAGCCCTGGTGAGCGCGCTACAGAAGTTTAACGGCACCCTGCTTATGGTGGCGCATGACCGCTGGCTCCTCTCGCAGGTCGGGGCTGAAGCGTGGGAACTCAATGAAAACGGGCTGACCGTATTCCCCGACTTTGCTTCGTATGACGAAAACCGCCGCGCCCGCCAGAACAGCTTGGGTGAAAGCCTCCAGAGTGCCGCCAATGCATCGGGCAACAGCGCCCGGCAGGCGGACGTGCCCGCCGCGCAGCCATTGTCGCGCGACGAACAGAAGCGCATCAAGCGCGAGCAGGCCGACAGGCGCAATGCCCTGCACAAGGAGCTGAAGCCCCTGCAAAGCCGTTACGAAGCGCTGGAAACAGAGCTTGCCTCGGTGCTTGACCAGCAAGCCCTTGTGGAAGGCCAACTGGCCGACCCGGATGTGTATGCCGACCACGCCCGCTCCAGCGATCTGCTCAAGACATTTGAATCGTGCAAACAGCGTAGTGAAGCCATTTTTGAAGAAATGACCACGCTTGAAGAAGGCATGACGGCTGTGCGGGAAAAGTGGAACGTGGAGCAGGATTGACCGACAGGTTTTGCGGCAACCCCCACAAAGGCGTTGCGTGACGTAACAGCTTGGTGCAATAGTACAAATATGTTTTCACCCAAAACTGTTTCAGGGCCGCGTGCCCGGTGTGGAGAGCGGCATGCAACATATAGAAGTAGCTGCGGGCATCATCTGGCGGGGCAAGAGGTTTCTGGCCAGCCAACGCCTCAGCGACAAGCCTCTTGAAGGATACTGGGAATTTCCCGGCGGCAAGCTCGAAGCCGGGGAAAGCCCGGAAGACGCACTTAAACGCGAGTTGGCTGAAGAGCTGGGCGTGGGCGTGCGTCAGGTTGTGTTCTGGAAAAGCCTTGACCATGAATATGTGGAGCGCGGCTTCAGCGTGCGGCTGTATTTTTTTCATGTCACCGAATTCGTGGGTGAACCCTGTGGCGAAGAAGGGCAGAACCTGCGGTGGGTAGAGCCGCAGGAAGCCTTTGCCCTCGGGTTTTTGCCTGCCGATGCCGTAGTGCTTGAAGAACTCATAGCGAGGCAACCGAGCATTCTTTGATAATTTCGTGATGTGCTTCCTCTGCGCAGTGAATATTTTTTGTTTTAGCCCGCCAATGGCGGGCTTTTTTTATGAGCAGGCAAAATTGGGGTGTAACTAGCGGTGGAAATGTTCCCCGCAAAAAGGTAACTTGAAACCAGTAGTTATCTAAGCCGCCACTGCTCACTGCTTTTTCCAAAAAATTCGGGAGAGGCTATGCGAATGCTATCAGCGGAACGGCGGGCTACACCCTGCAAGCTCAGCCGCATCATTTTATCCCTTCCCAAACGGTGTTGGCGTGCAACCTCGCATGTCGCTCAGGTGGCCTGCCGTGTCTGGCTCGCACACCGGGCAGGTGATCTATGCGTATAAAGCAGCTTTCCTTTATTGTGTGCGCCGCCATAGTCGGGCTGTTCGTGCTTGTTTCCTACGTCACGTCCGAGCTTGTGGTGGTGCGCGGCGTGGATGCCATTGAGAGCAACAGTTCCGCCGAAAAAATGAAGCAGTTGCGCAACCACATCCATGCGCAGGAAACACAACTAAGCCATATCGCCGTGGACTGGGCATGCTGGGATGACGCCTACCGGTTCATGCAGGACAATAATGATGAATTTGTCCGAATCAACCTGCGGCAGCAGATGCTGACAAAGCTGAATCTGTCGTCCATTGCCTACGTCAGCAGAAATGTCGCAAACGTATCTATGGTTGAAGAAGATGCGGACTGGCGCAAGCCTGAGCTTACAGCCGAGGCGCAACATCTTTACGCGCAACTGGTCAACAGGCTTGAAGGCAGCTCGGAAGAAGGCCTTGCAGGGGTAATGATGATTGGCTCTGTGCCGCACATTGTTGCGGCCCAGAAAATACGCGATACGGCCATGCTGCTGCCCGCCAACGGTGTGGTTTTTATGACCCGCGCCATTGATGCGGATTTTATAAAGGATGTGGAACACGATACCCTGCTGCGCTTTACCGTGCTGCCAGTGGAAGCGTTCAACAGCCTGCCCGTGGCCGCGGATGATATGAACGCCTTTAAAATAGTGCGTGAAGACGGCAGCATCAATTCATACTCAGTGGTGCGCGATGTGTTTGATTGTGCGGCCTTTTGCCTGCGGCTCGTCACAGGCCGGGAGATTGCCCAGCTTGGCAAGCGCATGTTTTTGCAGAATTTTATTCTGATTGTCGTCACCGGTATGGGGATGCTGATTGCATTCCTGGTGTTTACAGAAAAGCAGATACTCAGGCGCATTCTCTCCATGCAGCGGCAGGCGCAGCATATTGAAAAGAGCAGCGAACCGCTGAAAAAAATTGATATTAAGGGTGACGACGAAATATTTGACCTGTCCCTGAAGATCAACAGCATGATTGACGCCCTGCAATCCAACGAAAAGTTTTTGCAACAGACGCTGGATACACTTCAGGCTGGCGTAATCACCATTGAACCGGGCAGCCTGAAAGTGCGCAGCATCAATGCTTTTGCGCAACAGTTCATCGGCCTGCCCGCCGATGAAATTGTGGGCAGGCCCTGCCATGAATTTATCTGCCCCGGCGGAGTTGACCTCTGCCCCATGAGCAAGGGCAATCCCAAGGGCGAGCTGCTCGCAGGCCAGCTGACATCTGTGGACGGCACCATGAAGACCATCGTCAAATCCGTGCGCGCCATTGAGATGAAGGGCGAAGAGATCTTTCTGGAATCGTTTGTGGACATAACGGATCTGGAAACAACGCGTAAGGAGCTGCAACGCTCAGAAGAGCGGTACAAGACCCTGTTCATGAACACCGGCACGGCAACGGCGGTTATCAGCAGCACCGGGCTGATATTTTTGACAAATACGGAATTTTCCAACCTTGTGGGCATGCCGCAGGATGAGATTGAAGGAAAGCTCTTCATAAGCAGATTTCTGGGTAAGGGCGAAGGGCATTCGCCGCTGTCGTTCGGCCCTTCTGCAACAAGGGGCAGTGAGAAATATGAAGCAGAAATCCGCAGCAGCATGGGAAAAACCATCAATGTGCTGGTGACCCGGGCAAAAGTTCCAGAGAGCGGGCTGTCGGTCATTTCCCTGCTGGATATTTCGGAACGCTCGGCAATGGAGAGGGAGCTGGCCTACAGGGCCAACCATGACCTGCTCACGGGGCTTGCCAACAAGGCTCTGGTGGCAACGCGGCTCATGGCCGCCATGCAGGAGGTGCATGAATCCGGGGGCATGGTAGGTGTGCTGCTCATCGACCTTGACCGCTTCAAGCAGGTGAACGACAGCTTCGGGCATTCGCTTGGCGACAAGCTCTTGCGGCAGGCTGCGGAGCGTCTGACGTATCTGGCCCGGCAGGATGACTGCGTGGCCCGGACTGGCGGCGATGAATTTGTCATTGTTGTTGGCAAGGCGCAGGGAAAGATCCAGCTTGAGGCCCTGGCAAACAACGTGTTGCATTCGTTGAACCGCTGCTTTTATGTGGACGAATATTCCATTTATCTAAGCGCAAGCATTGGTATTGCCTGCTATCCCGGCGACGGCACAACCGTGGAGGCGCTGATGCAAAGCGCCGACCTTGCCATGTACAGAGCCAAGGCCAAGGGCAAGAACACGCATACGTTCTTTACTGAAGACCTCACGGTGGCAGCCAACGACCGTATGGCGCTGGAAACTGAGCTTTTCCGCGCCATGGACAGTGCCGCCTTTGAGGTGCACTACCAGCCCAAGATTGACATTGGCAACGGCGCGGTTGCTGGCTGCGAAGCGCTTGTGCGCTGGAAGCGCGCTGACGGCACGTGGATTCCTCCCTCTGTGTTTATCCCCCTGGCTGAAGAAACCGGCCTTGTGCGGCGGCTCGACATGTACGTGCTGCGCAAGGCGTGCCGACAGCAGAGGGAATGGCGGGAGCAGGGCCTTGGGAATGTCCATATGTCTGTGAACATGTCCGGGCGCAGCATCATTGCTGAAACATTTGTGGATGATGTGCTGGATGTGCTGGGCCGGGAAGATATGCGCCCCGAGCACCTGGGCATGGAAATCACCGAAACGGCCTTTATGTCCAATATGGCGGAGGCGTCGCGGGCCATAGCGGCGTTGAGCGAGCAGGGGATACAGATATATCTGGATGATTTTGGAACCGGGTATTCATCGCTGTACTATCTGCATACCATGCCCATCGCCAGCCTGAAAATCGACAAGTCGTTCATTGACGGCATTAACGCGCCGCTCAATGCCTCCAACGAACTTGTCAAAACCGTGCTGACTCTCGCCTCCGGCCTTGGCATGGCAACAGTGGCAGAAGGCGTTGAAACGCGCGAGCAGCTTGATTTCTTGGCAGAAAATGGTTGCAGCATCATTCAGGGCTATATCTTTTCGCAGGCGCTCAGCGGCCGCGATTTTGCAACCTATCTGGAAGGTTCCGCCGACAGTATTGCGGAAGTAATGGCTTAATTCCGCCTTTTTCAGGGCCGTAAAAAGCCCCGCAGGATATCCTGCGGGGCTTTGGCATTTGTAGCGGCTGTGCGCGTTCAGGCTCGGACTAGCGCGCTCCCTTGGGGAAGAGCACCACGCCGACCGTCTTGAACACGATATTTATGTCCAGCAGGATGGACATGTTCTTGATGTAGTACAGATCATATTCCAGTTTGCGGCGGGCATCGTCTTCTGACGCGCCGTAGGGATAGCACACCTGCGCCCAGCCGGTGAGGCCCGGCTTAACCGTATGCCGCAGGCTGTAGTAGGGTATGGTTTCCTTGAGTTTGGTCACAAATGCCATGCGCTCGGGGCGCGGGCCGATGAAGCTCATGTCGCCCTTCAGGATGTTCCATATCTGGGGCAGTTCGTCTATGCGCACCTTGCGGATGAACTTGCCGAACTTTGTCACGCGCGCATCATGGGCGCTGGCCCATACGGCTCCGTTCTTTTCTGCATCGGCGCGCATGGAGCGAAACTTGTAGACCGTAAATTCCTTTTCAAAAAGGCCCACGCGATCCTGCTTGTAAATGACCGGGCCGGGCGATTCCAGCCGCACCACGATTGCGGTCAGCAGCATGATGGGTGCTGCGGGAATGAGCAGCAGCAATGAGATCAGCACATCGAGGGCGCGCTTGAGCCTGCGCAACGAGCCGCGCGTGTTCAGCGAAAAGCCTTCGGTCTGCAACAGCCACTCATCATTGATCTGCGAAAGCGGCAAGCGCTGCACCACGTGCTCGTAAAAACTGCGGATATCCACCACCATGCTGCCGCGCAGCTTTGCTTCCAGCAGATCATGGGCGATGTCGTCGTCAATGGGTGCATCGGGCAGCAGCAGGATCATGGTCGCCTGTTTTTCTTTGGCAATGTCCAGAGCCATAAAGGGTGCGCCAAGGCACGGCCCGGCATCAGGCCCCTGATCGCGTTCGCCCACATAGCCAAGGATCTCGGCCTTGGGCAGGCCCTCCGCCAGCAACTGGCGCACCTTGCCCGCACGGTCTACCCCTACCAGCAAAATGCGCAACGGGTGGGTGAGCCTTTCGGCGTTGAGGTGGTAAATCCAGCGCCAGCCCAGAGAAAATGCCAGCGAAAGGGCAAAAAGCATGGCCACGGTTTCGCGGTCAAAACGCCAGTGCTGAAAGGCGTAGGATGCGGTAGCCGAAGAAATAATGCCAAGCAGGCAGGCTACCAGCACACGCCCCACGGTTTCCTTGAAGTCCTCGTTGCCCACGCTGTACGCATCAAGGATGTAAAAGAAGAGCATGTAAAAGAAGATGGTAAAGAGCGTAGCGCCCGTATAGTCGTGGAAAATGCTCAGATCGGATTCGACCGTCAGAAAACCGGAAATGCTGAGTGCCAGCAGAATGCAGACGAGATCCAGAACCTGCAGCATGGCCATGCGGTATGTGCTTATCATAGGGTATCCTCAATGGCGGGCACGCGCATGTCTACAAGAATGCGCGCGGCCACTTTTTCGGCGTCAAATTCACTCAGGGCCAGTTCGCGCCCGGCCTGTCCCATGCGGGCAATGCTTTCAGGGCTGGTGATAAAGGATTCCATGGCGCCTGCCAGCGCCTGCGGGTCGCGTACCGGTACAAGGTAACCGTTGACGCCGTTACGCACAACTTCGCGGCAGCCGGGGGCGTCCGTGACCACAGCGGGGCGGCCCATACTCATTCCCTCCATAATGGAGGTCGGCGTTCCTTCGCGCCACGAGGGCAGCACAAGCACATGTGCAGCAGCCACATAGGGGCGCACATCGCGTGTTTCACCAAGATATTCTATGCTGCCCTGTTTCTGCCATGCATCCATCTGTTCCATGCTCACGCTGCCAAGGCCTTTTTCCGGCGGGCCGAGCACCTGAAAGCGGGCATCAGGATACCGGGCCTTGAGCACGCGCGCTGCTTCGGCATATTCCGGCAAGCCCTTGGCTTCAAGCAGTCGTGCCACCAGCAGAAAAACGGGCGAGCCGCTCAGGTGGCAATCGGCGGAATAGCTGGGGAAAGGGCTGGGGGCAAAGCGCTTGGTATCCACGCCGGTGCCGCGCGCCGTAAGTACCCGCGCATTACGCCCGAGAATGCCCGATTGGCGAAAAACCTGTATGTCGTCCTGATTCTGAAAAAAAACGCCTTCCGCGCCCGAAAGCGCCACGCGGTAGAGCAGGCGGCCCAGAAGGTTGACGCATTTCTTGAAGAAGGAATCAGCCTCAAAGGCATAACCAAGGCCGGTGATGGTGGCATAAACGTGGGGAACCCCAGCCGCTCTTGCCGCCATGCAGCCGTAGATCACAGGCTTGATGGTGGAGGCGAAAAGCAGGTCCGGCTTTTCGTCCCTGAAAAGGCTGAACAGCTCCCGCGTGGTGCGCAGGTCGCTCAGGGGGTTCAGCCCCTTTCTGTCCAGCGAATAGTGGCGCAGGCGCGCGCCCTGAGCGGCCAGTGCTGCTTCAGCATCGGCATCGCCTGGCGGGGCGCAGCAAACTACCTCGTGCCCGGCCTTGCGCATGTGCCGGATCAATACACTCCAGAAGTTGCTCATGGCTTTGGTCTGGTTGCCCAGAACAATGATCTTCATGCTCGGCGCTCTCCCTTGTTCGGCGCTTGCCCTGCGGGCTTATGTCGCATGCGCAAGCCTATAGCACTACAACCGTGTTATGAAAAGGGGAGAAGCTTTTGCATATATAGGCGGTGCGGGCCGCCGCAGCTTTACAGTCGCGCTGCTACAGGGTAAAAGAGGAATGGTTCTGCTGCCCGGGAGTATGCCTTGGAGCAGGCCGGAAATCTGAAAACAGGACGCAAAAATGAGCGCGTATTCCGATCTTACCAAGTCCATGGCTGCCCAGCCTTCGCGTTGGCTTATCACTGGCGTTGCGGGCTTTATTGGCTCCAACCTGCTGGAACATCTGCTGAAACTTGGGCAGACCGTGGTTGGTCTGGACAATTTTCTTACCGGCTACCAGAAAAATCTGGACATGGTGCGCGACATCGTTGGCCCAGAAGCGTGGAGTCGGTTTACCTTCATCGAAGGCGACATTCGCGATATCGACACCTGCCACGCCGCCTGCAAGGGCGTGCAGCACGTTCTGCACGAAGCGGCCCTTGGTTCTGTGCCGCGTTCCATTGACGACCCGCTGTTGTCCAACAGCTGCAATATCACCGGCTATCTGCACATGCTTGTTGCCGCGCGCGATGCGGGCGTGAAGAGCTTTGTGTACGCAGCGTCTTCCTCCACCTACGGTGATTCGCCCGAACTGCCCAAGGTGGAAGACAAGATCGGTAGCCCCCTTTCCCCTTACGCTGTCACCAAGTACGTGGACGAACTGTATGCGGACGTGTTCAACCGCTGCTATGGTTTCTCCAGCGTTGGTTTGCGGTATTTCAACGTGTTCGGCCAGCGTCAGGATCCTTACGGCGCGTATGCCGCCGTTATTCCCCAGTGGTTCGCCAGCCTTATCAAAAAGGAAACCGTTTTTGTAAACGGCGATGGCGAAACCAGCCGCGACTTCTGCTATATCGACAACGTTGTGCAGGCCAATCTGCTTGCCAGCTTTGCCCAGGGCGAAGCCACCAACAAGATTTACAACGTGGCCTTTGGCCAGCGCACTACCCTGAATGAGCTTTTTGACCTCATCAAGGAAGAAGTGGCCCGCCACAAGCCCGAAGTCATGAGCGCCGAATGCGTGCATCGCGACTTCCGCGCTGGCGATGTGCGGCACTCTCTTGCCGATATCGGCCGCGCAGAAAAACTGCTGGGCTACGGCCCCCAGTTTGACGTGCGCCAGGGCCTGCGTCTTGCGGGCGACTGGTACGCAGCCAACCTGTAGCAGCCAGCCGCATTCCAGAAATATGAAACCCCGCGCAAGCGGGGTTTTTTGCTGCCCAAGGCAGGATTTAATTTGAAAGCTGCGCAGGAGCGGTTGCCGCAAAAATTGTTTAGGAACCGTGTATAATTGATTTTTTTGTTCTCTGGCAAGGAAGATAAGCCTTTTTTACGAAGGAGTGTACATGAGAGTGCTCGACCGGAGTAAAAAAGGCTTTCTGACGCAGCCAGAGGGCAAAAGGACAATTATACACAGTCTCTAATTGTCGCCCACGACAAAAGCGCCGGGATACATGGCGCGGAAAATATCAAGCTCTTGCTGCGCTCCGAAAGAATCGGGCCACGGCCCCACCTGCACATTCCACATGTTGTTGCTGCCGTAAATGAGGCGTCCGCGCTTGCCGGTCTGGGAAAGGATGTTGATGAGGTTGTCGGCGTTCACCCTGTCGGCAAATGCCCCCACCTGCACATAAAAAGCCCCGGTAAGGTCGCCGTCTTCTTTCATGCGCTCAACGCCGCCCATGCTCTGGATGCGTACCCGCGCCGTTCCGGGGCCAAGGATGTTCAGGCGGCTGGCCGCAGCGCGGGAGAGGTCAATGACGCGGTCGTCCACAAAAGGCCCACGGTCGTTGACGCGCACAATGATGGAGCGTCCGTTGCCCATGTGGGTGACGCGCACCTTGGTGCCCAGAGGCAGCAGCTTGTGGGCCGCCGTCATGGCGTACTGGTTGTAGGTCTCGCCATTGGCCGTGGTTTTGCCGTGGAACCCGGGCCCGTACCATGAGGCCGTGCCTTCTTCCACAAAACCGTTGGCTGACTTGAGGGGATAGTAGGTCTTGCCGCGCACCGTATAAGGGCGACTGCCGGGAACTCCGCCCTTGCGCCAGGAGCGTGAACCGCAGCCGCTCAAGAGCGCGGCGCAAAGCAGGGCAACAAGAAAAACAAGGAGCGGTCTGACCGTCATGCACATCCGCGCCCCTGACCGCTCAGGTAGGGCAGGCAGGGGAGTGTGTTCTTTTTGCCGCATGCGGCGCACAGGCCGGAGCAGTCTGCCTCTGACGCGGCGGCGCATTCCAGTTCATGCAGCAGGGCAAGGCCTTCCTGCCCCAGACTGCCGCGATCGCGTGCTCGGGCAAGCAGGGCCAGCGCCGGGTTGCGGCGGCCTGCATTGAGAAAATCCCTGGCAGCCAGAAGGTAGAGGCGCTCCCTGTCATTGCCGAAGAGCGAAGCCAGGAGGTGCTCGTAACCTGCGCCAAAGACCTGGCGGGCAAAGTCCTCTTCGGTGGCAAGCCAGCGCGCCAGATGGGCGTTGTGCCGCTCGACCGCCAGATAGCTTGTAAGAAGGCGCAGCCCGTGGGCCAGAACGTGCATGATGCGCGAAAGTTCGCGTGAGGAGCTTTCAGAGGTTTGGCCGCCAAGGCCGCGCAAGGGGTTGTACATGTCTGTCGTGACCCCGGGCCTGCGCGAAATCTGGATAAGGCGGTTGGCGTAGTGCTGGCCCTGAAAGGCGTCTTCCTTCAGTTTAGCGCATTCGTGAAAGGCATAGCCGATGCACCAGTCAATGAGGGTTTCAAAAGCTTTCTGGGCATGAGCGCCGCCGGGCAGCACATTGTCCGCATGGCGGCGCAGCGCCGTGATCTGCGCCATCTCTGCGGTATTGCCGTTATCATCGGCGGGTTCTTCCGGCAACGGCAGCTCCAGCGGCGGCATGCCGCCGGGGGCCATGGCCTCTATGCCGGGGCTGTTGCGGAAAAGGTGATGGGCCGTATCCTTGAGCCGCCAGAAAACGCCCTTGCGCATGGCCTCGCCCAAAAGGTCGCGCAAGGCAGTGTAAGAAACGGCTCCGTCCACGTCAAAGCGGTGGCGTTGGTCGGCCAGCAGGCTGTAAACGGTGCAATAGTCGCGCACCAGATCGCGCACGAGAAAATCGCGGTTGGCCAGCAGCCAGCGTCCGTTCACGCTTCGTCCTCCTGGAGTAGGACGCGGGCCACGGCGATGTCGTACAGCAACAGGGGGTCAGATTCGGCATTGCGTTCTTGCTGATACATGCGCGCTGCGCTGCGCACCACAGCCATGCTCAGCCAGGGGTGCCGCTCCCACACTTCGGGATGGTCGGCGCGCCAGAGGCGAAATTCAACCTCGCCGTCAGGCCCGCGGCGCACGTAAACGCGCGAAAGGGCATTGCCCGCCTGCGGGTGATAGTACAGTCCAAGTTCGTCTTTCATTATAATGATAACCCTTGCGGATATGGGCCATGCGAGGCCGTTGTTGGTGCGGCGCATCCGCACATTCCATTTTGATCATACGCGCAAGAAAGCACTTTGCCAAGGCTGTGCGACAATGTTGTGAAAAATAGTACAATATTTAAGAAAAAAGTTGCTTTTTTACGTAAAAAAATGGCCGCGCGTCTCGCCTAAAGTAATGATTTTGGCATGCTGTGTTCACGTGCTTTGTGTCGCAAAGCCTTGATCGCCGGGTATTCTTGCGCCTTTTGCGTATATCATGCCGCCCCGGTTGTCATTACGTGGAAAATGGGCTAATCAGTGTTTTGACCGCGTTGCGGCCTGACGGTCGGTGGCCCTTGCACGTCCGTTATCCGCGATCCCTTGGGGCGTCCCGATTTTACGGGGCGGGCGCATGCAGGTTTTTACCTTCATGCGCGTGCTGGGGGGAGTATCCCGCCATGCACGGGCAGCGATTTCGCGCCTGTACCCCGGATTGCCGCACCGGATCGCCGCAGTTGACCGGCACGTCACGCAAGCGCGTGATACAAACAAACCATGTGGAGGTATGGCAATGGCGAAACATGCAACCCCCTTGTTGGACCAGCTTGAAAGCGGCCCTTGGCCGAGCTTTGTGTCCGACATCAAACAGGAGGCGGCCTCTCGGGCCCAGAATCC
>NZ_DASQOG010000243.1:0-9367 GCF_035644575.1 Desulfovibrio sp.
ATGGCGTACGCAAGCACACCCAAAAGCACCATTCCCGCCGCAACGCCGCCCAACAGCACCTTAAGCCATGGTCCATTGCGGGGTGTTCCCATAGAGCCTCCTTAACTCGCTCCTTGTGTGCCGCCCCCATGGCGGCATCCCTCTTAAGAGAACAAAAAACGTACCAAAACCGGCAAATAAAATAAAAAAATAATTAGTAGATAAATAGGCTAATTGCATGAAATCAGAACAAAAACCGTGATTCCGGTCACAGAAAAATTCAGAAAAAAAAGACAGATTCAGAAATAAATGACAACACCACCGGAAGGGTGAGCAATGCTGCGTGAATCATTTGTAAAGTCGAAAAAGATGCCGTGGCTGGTTCTTGTTGCCAGCCTGGCATGGCTTGGGCTTACTGGTTTTCTTTACAGTCAGGCGGTGCAGGTCAATGCTGAGCATAGCCTTGAGTTGGAGCATACACGACTTTCAACCATGGCACAGCAATTAATGGACGCAAGAAACTGGAATGCTGCACATGGCGGCGTATATGTTGAAAAAAGCGATTACGGTCAGCCAAACCCATGGTTGCCGGAATCGGAACGCACGGTGACCACACAGGATGGGCGCACCCTGGTGTTGGTCAACCCCGCATACATGAGCCGTCAGCTGGCGGAGCGCAGCTCGCGCGAAGGGGTGACCATCAGCGTGATAAGCAGCGCGCCGCTGCGGCCTGAAAACATGGCGGATGTGTGGGAAAAGTCGGCGCTTGCCCGCTGCGCGGAAGAACCCCCCGAAGTGTTTACAGCTCCCCAGCCGGGCAACGGTCAAAGCTTGCGACTTTTGAGCGTGCTCATGGCCCAGCAAAGCTGTTTGAGGTGCCATACAAATAAAAAAGTGGGGGAAGTGCTTGGCGGCATCAGCGTGAGCCAGGACGCAGGCTCATTCCACAAAGGGCTGGAAAGGCAACGCAACAGCATGCGCTTGTTGTATGGGCTGCTTGCGTTCACAGGAGTGCTTGCCATCGGCGGCCTGACCTTCAACCTTACGCACCGGCGCTGGCTGGCAGAGGAAGCCAGCCGAATAAAAAGTTCGTTTATGGGGCACCTCAGCCACGACATGCGCACACCGCTGACAGCCATTGTGGGAATGAGCGAACTGGCCCAGCGTACTGACCTGCCTGAAAAGGAACGCAAAAAAGCCTTGGGCTATCTTGCGCAAGCCGCAGAGGCCCTGCGGGAAATGGTCGGCGACATAACCGACCACGCAGCACTGGAGCAGGGAACTCCCACGCTTGAATCCGCCCCCTTTGACCTGCGGGAGTGCCTCGCAAGCTGTGTGAACCTGTACAGGCCCATCGCCGACAGCAAGGGGATTTCCCTGACCCTCGGCCTGGACGAAAATTTACCGCAATGCGCGGTGGGCGACAGCTTTCGGCTGCGGCAGGCTCTGGGCAACATTGTCAGCAATGCGGTCAAATTTACAGAGGCTGGTTCTGTTCGCATTTACGCCACGTCGCTTGAAAGCACCCGTGAACATCTGAAGCTGGCAGTTTCTGTGACGGATACTGGCCCCGGCATGTCGCAGGAAGACCAGGCAAGGGTGTTTGAAAGTTTTCAGCGGGGGAGGGATACCGCCCGTACGCCAGGAACAGGCCTTGGTCTGAACATTGCCCGCACCCTGGCGCGGCTCATGGGTGGTGAGGTTGAGCTGGCTTCTCGTATAGGGCAGGGGGCCTGCTTCACGCTCCACGTGCGGCTTTTGCAGTGTGCGCAACCCGAACGGGCCACAAGCAGAGAGAATGTGCCCATGTCAGATGTAGCCATGCCAGGGGCGCAGGATAGCGCAAAGCAGTTTCTGGCTCGGAAAAAGGTACTGGTGGCGGAAGACACCGCGTCCATTGCCTATGCCATGCAGCATATGCTGCGAGGTATGGGGGCAGAGCCCATAGTGGCTGAAACTGGTGAAAAGGCGCTGGGACTGCTGCGGGATCCGCACCAGGGGCAGTGGGATTTGCTTGTGCTCGACAGTCGGTTGCCCGGCATTGATGGGCTGGAAGTACTGCGCGCATTGCGGAACGGCGATACCTTGTCGCCGTCAGGAACACTCGCCGTAATCTATACTGCCACAACAAGCGATGCCTTCCTGCGTCAATGTGAAGTGCTCGGTGCTGATGGCGTGTTTTTAAAACCCTTGAGTTTTAAACAGTTGCGTCATGAGCTGGAAAAGCTGATGGCAGCAAGATCGCCAGAAAAGCCGACAGATTGCCCAGACAATTCAAAAAATGTCACGCAGGAAAAAAACGCATTGCCGAATATATCTGCAAGCATACAAAATAAACAGCAACTATCTGATATTCGAGGAAAAAATACTGTTTGGAATCGCAATGCCGCACTTGAAGCGCTGGATGGCGATGAAGACGTACTGAAAAGCCTTGCCAACGTATTGGAAAGTGAGCTGCACGAGCGCCTGCAAGCCCTGGATGCCGCTATTTTCAAGGGTGATATTGAACAGTTGCGCCGCACTGCTCATGCCTGCAAAAACTCGGCAGGCGTCATGCGGCTCGACAATCTGCGGGCGGCTGCAGCAGCAACTGAAGAGGCGCAATCAGTAAATATTTTAGAAGAGGCGCAAAAATTGCGCTCTGCGATGCAGGAAGCAGCGCAGGCGCTCGCCGCAGGCGTGGAACAGGGCAAGACCGCATAAGGCACATACCCGCAGCAGGGTTTGCTGGCAAGCGCGGTAAACGTGCAGGCAGAAAAATCGGCAGAAGCTGGATCACAGGGGGAACACGCTGATGGCCAAAGTGCTTGTGGTGGACGATGAAGGACTGATGCGCACAATGGTGCAGGTGGTCTGCAACCGCATGGGGCATGAAACCCTGCTGGCCGCCTCCATTCAGGAGGCGCTGCGCATGGTCAGCGAGCCTGTGGATGTTGTGCTGCTGGACGTATGGCTTCCGGACGGTAACGGGCTTGAATATCAGGCCGACTTTGCACACTTGCCCGGTGCGCCGGATGTGGTGGTCATCACCGGCAACGGCGATGGCGACAATGCCGAGGCAGCTTTACGCTCCGGAGCATGGGAATTTCTCACCAAGCCCTTGCAGATGCGCGATATTGAACATTGTTTGCGCCAAATTCTGCAATTCAGGCAAAACCGTACCCCGGTATCAGAAGCTCTGGTTGTGGACAGCGGGCATATCCTTGGCAGCGGCCCCGGCATGAGCCGCGCCCTCAAGCTGCTGGCGCAGGCCGCAAAAAGCGAAGTAAATGTGCTTTTGCTGGGTGAAACCGGGGTGGGTAAGGAACTCTTTGCCCGGGCGCTCTTTCGCAACAGTGCAAGGGCTGCCAGGCCCTTTATCACTGTTGACTGCGCCTCGCTGCCAGAAACACTGGTGGAAAGCCATTTGTTCGGCCATAGCCGCGGCGCGTTCACTGGTGCGGACAGGGCACGCGAGGGGCTGCTGCTTGCGGCAGACAAAGGCACGCTGTTTCTGGATGAAGTGGGTGATCTGCCCCAGCCCATGCAAGGGGTCTTTTTGCGCGCACTGGAGCAAAGGCGTTTTCGCCCTGTGGGCGAGGTGCGCGAGGTCAGCAGTGATTTCAGGCTGGTGGCCGCCACCAACAAAAATCTGGAACACATGGCCAAGGAAAACAGCTTTCGGGCAGATCTGCTCTACAGGCTGCAAGGCCTCACCATTGTGATTCCGCCATTGCGCGAGAGGCTTGATGAAATCCCTGCGCTTGCGCGACAGGCCATTGCGCGTTTTTGTCTGGGCAGTGACCAGCCGGAAAAAACTCTTTCCAACGAGGCTCTGGATGTACTGCTGGAGTACTCCTGGCCCGGCAATGTGCGTGAACTGATCCATTGCCTCGAGCGGGCATGCCTCACGGCGGGCAAAAGTGATCTGATCCTGCCTGCGCATCTTCCCACGCGCATGCGTGTGGATTCCGTGCGGCGTCGCATGGGGCAGGGGACCGTGCCGCCAGTCAAAGAGAATGGAGTGCTGCATGCGAATGATGGGGCGGGGCTAGGTTCAGTCGAGAATGGTTTTCTGGTCAATGAGACGTTGGGGCAAAAACCGCCCAGCCTGCGAGAATGGAAATCTCAGGCTGAGAAAGCCTACGTGCGGCAGGTTTGGGACATGTGCTCGGAAGACGTGCGAAAAGCCTCGGAAGTGGCAGGTATTTCGCGCGGGCACTGGTATGAGCTGATGAAAAAGAACGGCCTGTAGCAAGGGCCTCAGACTAGCGGAGCAAAAAAACGCGGCAAACAGCCAGGGATGCTTGCGTCAGAAAATAAAAGGAGCTATAGGCGAGAAAAATCGGCATTGAAAGGCAATGTTAGAGCTTATGAACAAGAGTCCCATTACGGTCAGAGGGTATGTTGCGGCAGTGCCGCGTTCTGTGGATGCGCGCCAGGCCCGCGTCGCGGTTGTGCAGGATGATGTGGAATACCGCATTGTGCCGCGCGGCGCCGGGGTTGATCTGGATGACGAAGTCAGCGTGCCCGTGGAAGTTTCAGGCATTATGGATGAAGCGGACGGTGTGGTGTATCTCACCGTGCGCGGCTACAAGGTGCTTGAAGACGATTCCTGGCTGGAAGAATAAGCGGCTTTATTGCGTCACGTTGTGATGCACTCTTGAGCAGTTTTGCCGGGTGTGGCGTTTGTCAGGCCGGACAGCCTGTTGCGCCCTAGTTCCAGGCCGTCAGATACAGGGGCAAGCGTAGTGCAATGCCCCTGTGCCCGATATGGCCCGTTTAGTCGCCCGTCTCCGCCTCAGGCCGAAATCAATCCCGCAACTGCACAAGCGCCATTGGCGCTTTTTTTGTTCTTCATCCCTCAGCTGATAGCGCGGGCGGGGCAGGGATCAGAGCAGGCTGATCTGTTTTTGTTCCTTGCGGGTGCGCGTTGTCAGGGTGCTGTGCCGGCAGAATTCACATATCTGGCCCATGAAGGGCGAGGGCTGCAAATGCAGGGTGCGCCCATAAAGAGTGCGCTGCGCGCAATGACTGAGAAAAAGCGCCCGCGCAGCACGAGTCAGACCTACGTACAGCAGACGGCGTTCCTCGGCCTCGTTGGCCTCGCTTTGGGCGCTGCTGATGGCGGCATCCGCGGCAGGGAACAAAAGCTCACGGCGCAAAGGCAAAAGACCATCTTCAAGCCCCGGCAGAAAAACAGCCTGAAATTCAAGCCCTTTTGATGCGTGCAAGGTCAGAATCTGAACGCTCTCGGCCTTGGCGCGTACAAGTTCGGCTTCCTGAAGCCATGCCAGTTGCTCAAAAAAGCCCGCCCAGTGGCCGCTCTGGTTCCACAGGCGGCACAGTTCGCGCCATGGGCGGCTGCCGGTAAAGACTTCTCCAGCCCAGGGCTGTTCCGCAAGCCAGGGGAGCATACGCTCCGGCGCAGGCAGATTCTCTGCTGCTATCCAATTTTGCGGCAGCGTGTCGGGCTGATCCTGACCCTCGGCAGGCGTTTGCGCAAAACCGCAATGAGAGCCAAGCAAGCCCAGCAGGCGCGCGCAGGCGGCGTCTTGCCAAAATCCATCTTGCGAGGGCGCGGCGCAGGGTATGCCCGCCTGTTCAAGGGCCGCGCGCAAAGGGGGGATCTGCGCTTTCAGACGCACAAGAACCGCAATATCGCCCGGCGCCAGTGCTCCGGCCAGACCGTGCAGGTCGTCCCCCTTGCTGTGATCCAGCAGGGTGTGGGCCGTAGCGCCCAGCAGATGTCGAACCCGCTCTGCTACCCAGCGGGCCTCTGTGCGCTCATCGGGTGCGGAAAAGAGCCGCAGTTCCGCCGTGAGCGATTGCGCGGCCAGCAAGGGGCCGCACTGCCCCTTGTGGAGCAGGAGGCTGCGGGCCATGTTCAGCACGCTCTGGCTGGAACGGAAGCTCTGCCCAAGGCGGAAGACGTTCAGCCCCGGCCAGCAGGCGCGCAGACTTTCCTCGCTTTGGCCCGTAACGCCACGGAATCCGTAAATGGCCTGATCCGGGTCGCCAATGCCAAAAAATCCATGACCATCCGCGGGCAGCAAGGCGCGAACAATGGCAAGCTGCACAGCGGAAAGATCCTGCACTTCATCTACCAGCACGTGCTGTGGGCGCTCGTTTTCGCTCAAGGTGCGGGCGTGCTCAAGCCACCAGTCCAGAAGGTCGGCATAGTCCACATAGCGCTGCCCCATGTTCTTGCGCGCAGCATAGTTGGCAGCAGCGCAGGCCAGAGGGCTTTGGGCAGGTTCCTGGGCAAGAACGCCACCCTCACGCGCCAGCGCGAGGGCATCCCACAATTTGCGCGCATCGCGTTTTTCCAGTTCCGGATTCGCCAGATAAAACAGATTGAGAGCGGCATCCTCGCCAAGCAAGAGCGGGGGATTGTCGGGGCTGGCAGCGCGCAGGGCCGCCCAGGCCAAGCCGTGCAGGGTGTCGCACTGAGGCAGAGCAGTTTGCGCTGTGCCCTCAAATGCCTTGTCCAGTCTCTCCCGTAGTTCATCCGCAGCGCGCCGCGTAAAGGTGACAGCCAGTACCCTGCGCATGTCCGCGCCCTGTTCCGCAAGCCATTGCAAACGGCCCACCAGAACGCGGGTTTTGCCCGCGCCGGGGCCTGCCAGCACCAGCACTGGCGCTGGCCCTGCTGCAAGCGCCGCCTGCTGTTCGTCAGAATAGGCAAAGACCTGCGCAGGCGTGTCAGTTGTAGCTGCGGATTTAACCGCAGAAAAATTGCTTGCGGTTTTTGTGGCGGCATCACCCGCAAGAGGGAGGCTCGCCCGGCGCACCCTTACTGCTGATGACAGCGCGGCAGTTGCCTGCGTGTCAGCAGACTCAAGCGGTTCGGCTTTTTTGCGTCCCCGCTTGGCAGGGGCTTTTACGCCCGGAAGGGTGCCGCGCGCATCGGCCAGTTCCTCCGGAGAGAAAACGCGCACAGTGCCGTATTCGCCGTCATAACCGCCCTCACGGTAGACCTGACCGCGCCGCATGCGGGCCACAGCTTCGCCCAGCGGCTCCCAGTGGGCGCGGATGTCGGCTTCCGGCAGGCTGCAAAGGATATCCAACTCCGGCCCCAGCTCGCGCAGCAGGCTGCTGTAACGCTCCTGCACACGGCGCGATGCCGGGCCAACGCCGAGGATTTCGCCCACGACTTCGGCCAAAGGAATAAGCGGGTGGACTTCCGGTTCGCGCGGGAGCTCCGGCGTGGTTTCCCTGTCTGCCAGTTCCAGCACCCGGTGCAGTACGCCGACTGTGAGCGGCTTGCCGCAGACCGGGCAGATATTGCCAAGAGCCAGCGATTCTTTAGGTTCCAACACCACGTTGCAGGCGCGGTGCCCGTCAAGATGGTATTTGCCTTCATCGGGATAGAATTCCATGGTGCCGAGAAAGCGGCAGTCCAGATTGCTCTGGTCTTCCCGCCGGGCAGAGGCGCGCAGGGCCGCAAACATGCCCGCATAGCTGGGGCGGCCCGCAAACAGATTGGCCTCGCGCCCAAGGTTGGCCCCGGAATGCGCGTCTGAATTGGACACAAGAGCGTAACCGTCAAGCCTGCTGATCAGGCGGTTCATGGCCGGGTCGGACGAAAGGCCCGTTTCCAGCGCAAAAATGTGTTCCGAAAGATCGCCGTAGCAGTCTTCAAGCCTGTCAAAGCCTGATTTGGAGCCGAAAAGCGCAAACCAGGGCGTCCACACATGGGCGGGAATCATCACTGAACCGGGCGCGCATTCCAGCATGATTTCAAGCAGGTCACGCGAGTCCAGCCCCAGAATGGGGCGGCCATCGGCATTGAGGTTGCCGATTTGCGCCAGCCGCAACGAAAGGCGCTCCGCATCTTCCAGAGTGGGCACAAACACAAGGTTGTGCACCTTGCGCACCTTGCCGCCGCGTTTGTAAATGGAGCTGATTTCCGTTTGCAGCAGAAACAGCGGGGCGGCGGATTCCTGCATGCCGGGGCCGGCCTTGGCGTCCATAAAATCCAGCGTCTCCGGTTCCACAGCCAGCCTGTACAGGCCAGTGTGCTCGTCCAGCACGAGCTGCTCCGCCAGTTCCGCCCTCCACTGGGGATGCGTAAAATCGCCGGTACCCAGCACATTGATGCCTTTACAGCGTGCCCAGGCCGCCAGATGGCGCGGGTTGAGGGCCTTGCTCGTGGCGCGCGAGAAACGGGAATGGATGTGCAGATCAGCTATAAAATTCATACTTCACCCTGTGGGGATGGATCTGTGTGGGATTAATTGCGGCAAAACCTGCTTCAGGCCAGCCAGGGGCAGAAGCGCAAGGCCTGCTCAGACCAACGAGGCACGCCATTGCCGCAACCTGTCACGCTACTACTGTGCAGCGTCAGCGGCGTTTCAATTTTGGTTTCGTGCGCGGAGTTCTTGCGGGCCAAAGCCAGAATCCGCAATGCGGATTTTGCCCTGTGCGTTCTCACTGGCAGCAGGAGGCGCAGCCCGAGGCCAGCATCACTCAAGGCAGCGCACAACTGCGGTAAGGCCTGAGCGTCATAAATGCAGCAAAAACAGCCCTGATGCCGCAGTAGGGCTGCCGCAGCGCGGCAGAATAGCTGGAGTACATATTCCCGGCTTTCATCGCCCTGTGCGCCACGCAGCGCCCGTTCGCGCATATGGCGGGCCGAAGGCCTTCCGGCGACTCCATAGGGCGGATTAGCCAGAACCAGATCAAACTTTCCGGCATGGCTGACGCCTGTTGTACCTGCCTGGTCTGGCAAAAGCTTTCTGTCGGCCAGATCAGCTTCGGCAAAGCGCAGCCTGTCTGTCAAGCCGAGGTACGCGGCATTGGCCGTGGCGGCCTGCACGAGCGGTGCTTCCCTGTCCAGCCCCAGCCCGGTAATGCCAGGGCAACGCAAGGCCAGCCCCAGCAGGGCGGCCCCGCAGCCGCAGCCAAGTTCTGCCGCAGTCGGATGCGCCTGACGTGACGCGTTCAGGCTTTCCACATGCCGCGCGGCAAAGGCAGCCAGCAGGAGGGCATCCGCGCCAAAGCGCAGACTGCCTTCCGGCTGTTCAAGCCCGCGTGGAAAAAGCTGACGGGCGCTGTAAAAAGGTTCATCCGTGTGCATTGGGGCTTCCTGCGCCGGAAAAAGGGCCGCCGACAGAACATGGTTTCTGACGGCGGCCCGCAAGTATGTGTCAGGATGCTGCGAATGCGGTCAGCCCCCCGAGGTTTGGGGAGGCAAGCCTTCTACAGCAGATCCCCTTCCCAGTTGAACAGGCTCTTGCGCCGCATTTCGGGCACAGAGGCTGGTGGATTTTCCTGCATGTGCGCAAAGAAACCGTATCCCGCCGAGAGCAGTTCCTGCCTTTTGGCGGTGATATCCAGCGGCCAGCCGGGATAAATCCAGATGTTGCCGCCGTACTGCCGCGCCCAGAAGGGTTCGCCCATGGGG
>NZ_DASQOG010000244.1:0-9613 GCF_035644575.1 Desulfovibrio sp.
GCCAGTTTGACGCAGTCCGTGGGTGTGCCGTAAATACCCAGACCCTTGAAGTCGGGTTCTTCAAAATCCATGGCGCGTACAGGTTCAAATACGGTCAGCGAGTGGCCCACGCCAGATTGCTGGGTCATGGGGGCCACCACATGCACGGTATGCCCTGCTTCAAGCAGGGCGGCGTAAAGCGCGCGCAGACCGCGCGCGCGGATGCCGTCATCGTTGGTCAGAAGAACGTCCATTTGACAATACCTCGGAAAGAAGGGAAATTCGGCCTAAGGCCCGCGTGGTTCCAGTGTTTTGCGCGGCCCTGCCAATTTGGAAGTTCCGCGTCAGGGGCCATGCCCGCGTGGAAAACAGCATATGCCCGGCGCAGATGCGCGCCGCTGGAACGATATATGGAAAAAGGTTGTTACGTCAAAGATATTGGCCCCGCCTCGGAGGCGCGCGGCATATTCGTGGTTACGCAGGCGGCGCAGGGGCAATCGCGCAACGGCCCGTACTGGCGGCTTACCCTGGCTGACGCCAGCGGCAGCCTCGAAGCCAAGATATGGCATCCGCTGAGCGCGGAGTTCAGCGAAATCGCGGCGGGAACGCTTGTGTGGGCCGAAGGGCGCGCTGGGCTGTACCGCGATCAGGTGCAGCTCACGGTGGAGCAGATGCGCTTTCTTTCCGATGAGGAATGCGCCGCCGTAGACCATGCGGCCCTCATGCCCGCCAGCCCCTTTTCGCTGGATGAGATGCTGGATGAACTGCTTGACCTCATCAAGAAGGAATTTGTCCACGCGCCCTGGCGCAAGCTGGTGCAGGGATTTTTTAACAACGACGAGATGCGCGCCGCCTTTCGGGTCTGCCCGGCGGCCAAGGGAGTGCACCACGCCTATGTGGGCGGGCTGCTTGAACATACCCTGAGCGTATTCAAGCTCTGCCGGCGCATTGCCGACCATTATCCGGAGCTTGACCGGCAGACCTTCCTTGCGGGAGCGTTGTTTCACGATATTGGCAAACTGCGCGAATTTTCTGGCGGTATCGCCAATGACTACACTGATGAGGGCCGCCTGCTGGGGCACCTCATGCTGGGCATTGAAATGCTGGAGCCGTATCTGGCTAAATCCGGTCTGGAAGAGCCGTTGCAGCGGCATCTGAAACACCTGATCTTGAGCCACCATGGCGAGCTGGAGTTCGGCGCGGTGCGCGTGCCGCATACGCCTGAAGCCATGGCCCTGCACTATGCCGACAACCTGGACGCCAAGATGGCCCAGTGCCGTGGCCTGTTCGCCCAGATAGAGGGCGAAGGCGAGGCCTGGACACCCTGGCAGGCTACGCTGGGGCGACCCGTGCACCGGGCCGCGCGTACGCCGGACAAAGCCGCCCCCGCAACCCGCAAAAAAGCGGTGAAAGAAGAATGTTTATCTCTTTTGAAGGTATAGAAGGCGCGGGAAAGTCCACGGCCATCAACTATCTTGCGGGTTTTTTGCAGGAAAACGGCCACGACCCCCTGTGTACGCGTGAGCCGGGGGGCTGTGCGCTTGGGCGCAGCCTGCGTTCCATACTGCTTGATGCCCGCACGCGTGAACTCTCCAGCAGGGCGGAGCTTTTTCTGTTTCTTGCCGACAGGGCGCAACATGTGTCGGAAATTATCCGGCCTGCGCTGGAAGCAGGGCAGACCGTACTGTGCGACCGTTACACCGATTCCACTCTGGCCTATCAGGGGCACGGACGCGGACTTGATACGGAATATCTGCAAAGGCTCAATCAGGCGGCCACGGGCGGCCTGCAACCGGAGCTGACCCTGCTGCTGGATCTGCCGGTGCGCTGCGGCCTTATGCGCGCTGGCGAACGCAACCGCCTGGAAGGGCTGGTGGTTTCAGAAGGCCGTTTTGACGCCGAGAGCCTTGATTTTCACGAACGGGTGCGTCAGGGCTACAGGGTTCTGGCCGAGGAAGAACCCGAGCGATTTGCCATTATTGATGCCTCGCAGCCGCCCGAAGACGTGGTTTTGCAGTGTCGTTCCGCCATTGAGTCTCACTTGCGTCAGCGCGGTTGGGGATTGGAATAGTTTTTTGCGGCGAGAGCCGCTTTCCGGGTTTTTGCAATTTTGCCGGTTCAGCCTGCCATGCAGGCTTTTGGCGCGCTCCATGCGCCACCAAGGAGAATATATGTACGAATGTTATACACTCGAAGTTGAAGGCGCGGGCGTGCGTTTTGCCCCCCGTGAAGGCAAGGAACTTGCCTATCTGCCGGGTCAGCCGCCCAAGGGCTACACCCTCGTCAACGTTATCGGCGATCCCGGTTTGCTGCACTGCGCCGTTTTTCGCAAGGATGGCGGTGCGGGCGGCTTTTTTGCCCTGCATGATACTGAAGGCGTGCTTTTTATGGCCGTGGCCGAAAGCAATCTGGCCTACGGCATGGGCCTTGCGCACATGGGCCGTATGGTGACGTATGCCCGTTACGGGGCAGATATTTTTGAAGAACTTGGCGAAGGTGATGACTGAAAAAACACTGCCGCCCCTGGTGGCGGCCCGCAGTCTTGGTGTGGTGTTTTTCCCTGCATTTGACTGGGCCATTTCTGCGACACACCCGGAGCGGGAAGAGCGCCTGCTCTATACACGCGACCAGCTGCTAGAAGAAGGGTTGTTCGACATCCCCGGCATTACGGAGTACCGCCCCGCCTTTGCCACGCATGCCCAGCTTGAGCGCGCGCACTTCTGCCTGCCTTCTGCTGCGGCGGTAAGCACGGATTCGCATCTGGCTTCGGCGGGCGGGGCTATCCGCGCGGCCCGGCTGGTGCTTGAGGGGCGCGAACAGCGCGCCTTTGCTCTGGTGCGGCCTCCGGGCCACCACGCCATGCGCGTGGTGCACGGCAACCGCGGCTTCTGCAATATCAATAACGAAGCCGTCATGGTGGAGTATATCCGCGATCATTACCCACGCCCCGATGGCCGCCCCCTGCGCATCGCCATCGTGGATACGGACGTGCACCACGGCGACGGCAGTCAGGATATTTTCTGGAACGACCCGCATACCCTGTTCATTTCCCTGCATCAGGACGGGCGCACCCTGTACCCCGGATCGGGTTTCCCGCAGGAATGCGGCGGCCCCGGCGCGCTTGGGCGCACCATCAACATCCCGCTGCCGCCCGAAACCTCGGACGAGGGCTATCTGTACGCCATAGAGCATGCGGTGCTGCCCATTCTGGAAGATTTCAAGCCTGACCTGATCATCAATTCAGCCGGGCAGGACAATCACTTCACCGACCCCCTTGCCAACATGAAGCTTTCGGCACAAGGCTATGCGGCGCTTAATGCGGCCCTGCAGCCGCATGTCGCCGTGCTTGAAGGCGGTTACTCCATACGCGGGGCATTGCCCTACGTGAATCTGGGCATCTGCCTTGCCCTGGCCGGTCTGGACGCTTCGGATATACGCGAGCCGGGCTGGACGCCGGAAGCCACGCGTCAGCGGCCGCAAGTGGGGGAATACATAGCAAAATTGTGCGCGCAGATCCGCGATGTGTATTTTCATCCCCCGGCGCAGCCTACGGAAGGCGAGGAAGAAAACGGCTGGTGGGTGCGCCGCAAGCATATTTTTTACGATACGGACAACCTGCGCGAAGGGCAGACAGAAGCTTGGCGGCTGTGCGGCGATTGCTCGGGGCTGGGGCGCATTGAGACCGCCTCGGAACGGGTGCCCCGCTCCTTGTGCATACTGGTGCCGCGTCACGCCTGTCCGCAGTGCAGAAGCCAGGGGCTGGAGCTTGCCGGGCTGGCGCGCAAAAGCGGGCGTTACGCCCATGTGCGCCTGCTGGATGGTGATGCGGCAGATCCTGGCCCTGCGGTCAAAAGTGAGAAATAAGGCAGAGGTGACGGTTTTTGCACCGCGACCTGTTGACGCCGGAACTTTCCTGAGCCATAAGGCCCATTCCGCGCGTGGCGTAACGGCTCTGTCACGCAGTGCGGGCATCATGTTTTCCGGCCCGGGTCATGCGGCCCGGCAACCCTGCGCCCTCGGGCGCAATATATGAAAATGGCGGCGCGGTCATGCCGCGCAGTGGTATACCTCTTCCACCACGGAGAAGGAACATGTCTCATATTCTGATTATTGGCGCGGGCGGCGTAGGCAGCGTTGTGGTGCACAAGTGTGCGCAGGTACTCAAGGAAGGCGGATTCTCAAAGGTAACGCTGGCAAGCCGCACTCTTTCCCGCTGCGATGCCATTGCGCAGAGCGTCAAGACCCGTCTTGGCGTAGAAGTTGCCACCGCTCAGGTGGACGCGGACAACGTGCCCGAGCTCTGCTCCCTCATCCGGCAGGTCAAGCCCGATGTGGTCTGCAACGTGGCCCTGCCGTATCAGGATCTGCACATTATGGACGCCTGCCTTGAATGCGGCGTGCATTATGTGGATACCGCCAACTACGAGCCTCTGGACACCGCCAAGTTTGAATACAAGTGGCAGTGGGCCTATCAGGACCGCTTCCGCGAGGCCGGGCTGACGGCCCTGCTCGGTTCCGGCTTTGACCCCGGCGTCACCAACGTGTACGCGGCCTGGGCGCTCAAGCACCAGCTGGACGAAGTGCACGTGCTCGACATCATCGACTGCAATGCGGGCGATCATGGCCAGCCCTTTGCCACCAACTTCAATCCTGAAATCAACATCCGCGAGGTCACGGCGCGCGGGCGGTACTGGGAACGCGGCGAGTGGGTGGAAACCGACCCTCTGTCCTGGTCCATGAATTTTGATTTCCCTGACGGCATCGGGTCCAAAAAGTGCTTCCTCATGTATCATGAAGAACTGGAATCGCTGGTGCAGAACCTCAAGGGTATCCGCCGCGCCCGCTTCTGGATGACGTTTTCAGAGAACTATCTCAACCACCTCAAGGTGCTTGGCAATGTGGGCATGACCCGCATCGACCCTGTGAAGTTCCAGGGGCAGGACATTGTGCCCATCCAGTTCCTTGCCAAGCTGCTGCCCGACCCGGCCTCCCTCGGCCCTTTGACCAAGGGCAAGACCTGCATTGGCGACCTCATGCGCGGCGTCAAGGACGGCAAGGAAAAGACCGTCTATGTGTACAACATCTGCGATCACGAAGAATGTTACGCAGAGGTGGGCTCCCAGGCCATCTCGTACACCACGGGCGTGCCCGCCATGATCGGTACGAAGATGGTGGCACAGGGTTTGTGGCGCAAGCCCGGCGTGTGGAACATGGAGCAGTTTGATCCTGATCCCTTCATGAAGGATCTCAACGTCTACGGTCTACCCTGGCAGTGCCTGGACGTGACCGGCAAATTCTAGTCAATAAGTTGGTTTGATTGTTGCAACGACTCCGGCGTCTGCCCAGGCAGGCCCGGAGTTTTTGTTTGCTGGCGGGGCAGCACGGCTTGTCAGCTTATGGGGATGCAGGTAAAAAAATCGAACGACCGAAGCTGCAGAGGGGCGAGGAACTGTATTTTCCCGTTTCTACAGCACATTATGAATGCGCAGCTGTGCAACGAAATGCCAGTTGCGGCTGGCGCGCTTACAGGGCAAATAGTATAAGGCATAGTCAGTGATTATAAGAATTGCCTGTATTCTTTTTCTGAGTATATCGTGCGCGGGCATGCTCTATGCTGTTTGCTATTCGTCCAGGATAGCGCGCTCAAATGGGTATGCGGCCTTTTTGTTTTTGTTCATGTCCATTTTCATGTACACGGTCGGGTACATTTTCGAGCTTGCATCAAGCACGCCTGAAACAATCTATCTTTCCTTAAAAATTGAATACCTGGGAGCACCGCTTATTGCAGTGTTCTGGTTCCTTTTTGCCGTTTATTACAATAACTATTCAATAAAGAGCAAGGCCATGCTGGCCCTGCTTTTTGTAGTGCCACTTACGACTATTGTAATGCTCTATACCAATGAGTGTCATCACTTCCATTATAAGACGTTTGTAGTGGATGCCAGCGGTCCCTTCCCCGTGGCGGTAACACAGAAGGGCTGGTGGTATTATGTGGATTTTGTTTACAAGATGCTGGTTGCCTTTGCCGGGCTGGCTTTGTTTGCCTTTTCCTACGGCAAAACAACGGGCTATCGCAGGCGGCAGGCAAAAACCATCTTTATTGGCGCGCTGAGCCTCTGGGTAGGCAATTTTTTGCAGACTCTTGGCTTTGCGCCCTACGGCATTGATATTGAGCCTTTCATTCTCTCGGCGGCCCTGCCGCTGAGCGGCTTTGCCATGTCCCGTCTGCGTATGTTCGACCTCGTGCCCATAGCGCGCGACAAGGTCTTCAAGACCATGAGCGCCAGCGTGTTGGTGCTGGACGACAAGCTGCGGGTGGTGGATTTCAACGACAGTGCTGTGTCCATACTTCCGGCTCTGTCAGAGGATGCCGTGGGGCTGGCGGTCAGTGACGTATTTCCCGAGCAAAGTTCCCTTGATGTGACGGCGCTTGTGCAGAAAGAGGAAATGGAGATTGCTCTGCCGGTTGCGGGCGGCCTGCGTTTTTACAAGGTTTCCTGCGCAAGGGTAGGCGAGTCAGAAAAAGATTCCGGCCTCATTGTATCCTTGTACGACATGACCGAGAGCAAGGAACTGCTTGAAAAAATGCAGCGCATTGCGTCGCAGGACGCGCTGACCCAGGTGTTCAGCCGCTGGTTTTTTATGGAGGCCTTTCAGCGGGAGATCGACCGCTGCCGCGAGGCTGGCGGCAAGCTCGGGTTTATGCTGCTGGACATCGACCATTTTAAACGCGTCAATGATGAGCACGGGCATATGGCGGGCGACAAGGTACTACGGGGCGTCACGGCAGCTTTGAAGGACACGCTTGGTCACAAAGCCCTGCTTGGACGCTATGGCGGCGAGGAATTTTCTGTGTTGCTGCCCGGTATGGAACAGGATGAAGCCGTGACACTTGCCGAACGGCTGCGACAGGTTGCGGTCATGCTGGAGGTGTCATTCAACAGCACAGTCATAAATGTGACAATCAGCGTTGGCGTTGCCGCCGCAGTCTTTGAACCGGGCGCACCGCAGGGCATGGAAAGCACGCAAATCTGCGATGCCCTCATTCTGGCGGCTGATACCGCCCTGTACCGCGCAAAACAGGAAGGGCGAAACAGGGTCTGCGCTGTCGGCCTTGACTACGGTACAGAGGCACCCGCGTGATCAATCAGCCTTCAGATTGCCTTGTCAGCAGCAATAGCTGGCAATAACAAACGCCCGCAAGCTCAGCCTGCGGGCGTTTGTTGGTCTTTTCTACGCGCTGTTCGTGCCCGTAGCGTGGGTTCTTATGGCGAGTCAAAGCAATGGGCAGAATCCAGCGGAAGAACCGCCCCTATTGCCCTAGGCGTATTTGCGGCTAATTTCGTCCCCGGCTTTTTCCACTTCTTCGCGCATTTTGGCGCGGGCTTCGGCAATGCGTTCGTTAAGCGCAGGGTCGGACACGGCCAGAATCTGGGCGGCCAGCCATGCGGCGTTGCGCGCGCCAGCCTTGTCGGTGGCAACCGTGGCGACCGGGAATCCGGGAGGCATCTGCACTGTGGCAAAAAGCGCGTCCATGCCGCACAGAGCGGCGCTGGAAACAGGAATGCCAATCACAGGGCGCGTGGTGCGGGCGGCAACGGCTCCAGCCAGATGCGCGGCCATGCCTGCTGCGCAAATAAACACGCGCGTGCCTTCGGCTTCGTACTGGCTCACCAGTCTTTCGGTGCGTTCCGGAGTGCGGTGCGCAGAACTGACGGTGATGGCGCAGCTCACGCCAAGGCTTTTCAGCACGTCTACGCAGGGGCTGACCTTTTCTTCGTCAGACTTTGACCCCATCAAAATGACTACTTGCGGCATAGTCTTTCCTTCCTGTGGTGCGGCGCAGAGCGCCGGAATATTCTTGCAAATTGGGGTTGTTGCTATTTCCCGGCCAGACGGCGGATGCCTTTTTCGCCAATATCGGTGCGATGAAAACCATCCTGCATGCGCACCTTGGCCACACCGGCATAGGCGGCCTTTTGCGCGGCGGCCAGGCTGTCGCCCAACGCGGTGACGCACAAAACACGCCCGCCGTTGGAAACGAGCGCGCCGTCCTTAACGGCAGTGCCGCTGTGAAAAACCTTTACGCCGGGTACGCTGTCCGCATCTTCAATACCTTCGATGGACAAACCCTTGGCGTAGGAACCGGGATACCCCTTGGCGGTGATCACAACCCCAAGCGCGGTCTGGCTGGTCTGGCCGAGACTTGCCGGGTCAAGCTTGCCGCGCACGGCGTCCAGCATGATGGCAGGCAGGTCGCCGTCAAGGCGCATGAGCAAGGGCTGACATTCGGGGTCGCCAAAGCGAACGTTGTATTCCAGCACCTTGGGGCCGTCGGCGGTCATCATCAGACCCGCGTACAGTACGCCCACAAAGGGATGCCCGTCCTTGGCAAGCTCGCGCAGGATGGGTCGCACCGTGAGGTCGGCCATTTCCTCAAGCATGCTGTCGGGCAGCACCGGGGCAGGGCTGTATGCGCCCATGCCGCCGGTATTGGGGCCTTCATCGTTGTCGAACACGCGCTTGTGATCCTGCGCCGAGGGCAGGGGGACAGCGCGTGTGCCATCGCATACGCAGAGGAAGGAGGCTTCCTCGCCCACAAGGCATTCTTCCACCACCACAAGATTGCCAGCATCGCCAAAGGCGCGTTCAGTCATGATTTCGTCAATGGCGCCCAGGGCTTCCTGCACGGTCTGGGCGATGATGACGCCCTTGCCCGCGGCGAGGCCGTCCGCCTTGATAACCAGGGGAGCGCCCACTTTGTTGATATGGTCGCGGGCTGCCTGCGCATCGCTGAACACGGCGCAGTGGGCAGTGGGCACCTTGGCGCGGTTCATGATTTCCTTGGCAAAGGCTTTGCTGCCCTCAAGGCGCGCGCCATAGGCATCCGGCCCGAAGCTGGGAATGCCCGCTTCGCGCATGCGGTCAACAATGCCCAGCGTCAGGGGCAGTTCGGGGCCTGGAATCACCAGGTCGATGTGCTCCTTGCGCGCAAAGGCCAGCAAGCCGTCCAGGTCGTCCACAGCCACGGGCACGTTGACGGCCCCTTCGCTGCTGGTGCCGCCGTTGCCGGGCGCAACAAAAATGGCGCTGACTTCGGGGCTTTGCAGAATTTTCCAAACCAGGGCGTGTTCGCGGCCACCGGAGCCGATCACAAGGATGCGCATGCTGTCTCCTTACTCCAAAAACTTTTCCGTTTCAGTAAACTGGTTATAAAGCGGTAAAACCCCAGTGGGTTTTACCGCTTTAATATTGGCTATTGCCAGAGCCGCGGCAAGGCCGTTGCTCCATATCCGCAGCTCTGCGCCGCAGATAAAAACGGCCCCTCGCGCTGGCGAAGGGCCGTTTACCCCGCTAGTTGGGGTTTACTTCAAAGTCGCTCAAGTCCGCAGGCACGTTGGGGTTGGTAGCCGAAACGTCCAGAGGATAGGCGGTAATCATGCACTGGCGGCTGCCGATGCCGAGATCGGGCGAGGTGTTCAGGCCCACCACCAGATCAAGGATGCCATCGTTGTTCACGTCAGCCAGGTCGATTTCTGCCACAGAACCACGGATGCGGCGGGTCTTCCACTTGAGGCCAAGGCCCACGCCGTCCCAGTACAGGGCATGAACTTCGCCCTGGGGGAAGAAACGG
>NZ_DASQOG010000245.1:0-11447 GCF_035644575.1 Desulfovibrio sp.
CCCTCGGCCACGCCGCCAATGACGGTCTGGGCGGTTTCTACGTCAAGCTTGCCGGTGGCAAAGTAGTCAAGAAAAAACAGGGGGTTGGCACCCTGAACCAGAATGTCGTTGACACTCATGGCCACAAGGTCGATGCCCACAGTATCGTGCTTGTTGCAGGCAAAAGCCAGTTTGAGCTTGGTTCCCACGCCATCGGTGGAAGAAACAAGCACAGGTTCGGTCATGCCGTTGAGGTCAGGCCGGAACAGGCCGCCGAAGCCGCCAATATCGGAAATGACGCCTCTGGTCTGCGTGCTCTGAACCATGCCTTTGATGCGTGAAACGAGAGCGTTTCCCGCCTCAATATCAACGCCTGCCTGGGTATAGGCTTTTGCGCGGTCGCTGGACATCCGTTGCCTCCTTTGAATCTGCGCTACATAACATAGGTTCTTTCAAACCCCAAGCGACTTTTTGAGGCCCTGCCCGTGAGTTTTTTCATAGACCGGCTTGCGCACCGCTGCTAGAATAAAGCCGGAGGGGTAAGGAGCGTGCCATGCGTAGATATGCCGGATTGTATATTTTCTGCGCCGTACTGACGTTCGTTTGTTCCGGCGCGTCCCTTGCTGCGGATGGCGCTGCGGAATACCGCGCGCCTGTCTCTGGTGTGAAGCTTGGCCCAGTGCAGGCGGCTCAGCCTGCTCAGCCGGAGCCGCCTGCTGCGCCAGGCCAGACATCTGTAGAGAAACCGGCTGCGCCGCAACCCGCAGGCCAGCAGCCAAATCAATCGGCGGCTGGGTCGGCACCCGCTTTGCAGACTGCCGCTTCAGGGCAGCCGACCCCCTGGCCCAATGCTGGCGGCTTGGCCCCCTATTCCTCTTTTGGTTCCCTGCCGGGGCCTGCAGATGCTCCTGCCCCCGCTCCTGCTCCTTCAGCGGCTCCTGTGCCAAATCCCGCCGCCGTGCCGCCGCCAGCGCCTGCCCCCGGCTTTGCCCCCGAGTATGCGCCAGGTTATGGGCCAGGCTATGCGCCTTATCCTGCGCCCGCACCCGGCTGGCAGGGGCAGGGCGACAGCGTTGTTTCAGGCACTGGGCAGCTCCAGGGTGAAAATTTCAACGATAGAGGCATCGCGACCCAGTATAGGGATCCGCAGACTGGCGACATCGTTACTTCTGTGGTGCCGCCCGCTCCCCCGGACCAGCAGAATTACGGCACTTTTTTTGTGGCTCCGCAGATTTACCCCGATGGCAACCACTGGGGACCCAATCCGTATGGCCCCATGCCCAGACCAGGTGGGCCTTCGTGGCCTGGGCAGCAGAACATGCCTCCGGTTATCTGGCAGCCCGCGCCGCAGCCAGACCATAACAGGCATCGCCATGACGACAGGCGGCATGACGACAGGCCTTATGATGATCGGCAGTATGATAATCGACGGTATGATGACAGGCCGCACGATGGCCGTTACGATGGCCCGCGCCGCGATCAGCATGATTCGCGCGATGGTGGCTACAATGGCCCCAACAGGCCCCGCGACAACAGCCATGACCAGCGTGGAGACGACAGGTATAACCCGCGCCCCGGCAATCCGGGCGATTCACAGTATGACCCGCGCGGCGCCGACAGGGGCCGTGATGGAAGGGAGAGGCGTTGAGCATGCTTGCCGCGCTTTGGGATTCTCAGCCTGACGGCACTGTTGTGTGCCGCCTGTGCGCTCATCGGTGCCGCCTGCGCAAAGGGGCCAAGGGTATTTGCGGGGTGCGCGTCAACATGCGGGGAGAAATGGTGTCTCTGGTCAGCCGGGTTGTTACCGCTGCTGCCATGGATCCCGTTGAAAAAAAACCTCTTTACCATTTTTTGCCCGGCAGCAAGATTTTCTCTGTAGGCAGCGCCGGATGCAACTTTTCCTGCCATTTCTGCCAGAACAACAACATAGCCCACGTGCCGGAAAGCGGCATGGTGCCCGGCAAGCGCGCTGCGCCAGAAGATCTGCTGGCCCTGGCGCAGGCCAACCGCGCCCAGACCATGGCCTTTACCTACAACGAGCCCACTGTCTTTTTTGAATTGCTTTACGAGACCGCAGGCATGGCGGCCAAAAAAGGCATACGCAGCGTACTTGTGACCAACGGCTATATGTCCAAGGATTGCCTGGCGGCCCTGAGCCGGTGCATCTGCGCCGCCAATGTGGATCTGAAGTCATTCAGCGAAGCCTTTTACCGCAAATACTGCGGCGGGCATCTCCAGCCCGTGCTGGAGAATCTGAAGGCCATCAAAAAGCTTGGCTGGTGGCTTGAGGTCACAACTCTGGTTATTCCCGGCCTCAATGATGGGCAGGCAGAAATGGCAGAGCTTGCGGCCTTTATCCGTGACGAGCTGGGGCCGGATACTCCGTGGCATGTGACGGGTTTTCACGGCGCGCACCTGATGATCGACCATCCGGACACGCCGCTGGCAACACTTGAGGCCTGTTGGCGCATCGGGCGCGAGGCCGGTTTGAATTATGTTTATATAGGAAACACGCGCAGCCCCTTGGGCAGCAATACGTTTTGCCCGGAATGCAATGCGCTGGTTATTGAACGGAATGGATACGACACGCGGGTGCGGGGCGCAGAAGGCAAGTGCCCCAAGTGCGGCGTGCAGATCCCGGGAGTCTGGAAGAATGATTCTTGTGTATACAGGTGACGGCAAAGGAAAAACCAGCGCATGCGTGGGGCAGACCGTGCGCGCCTTGGGGCAGAATCTGGCTGTGGCCTTTGGGCAGTTCATGAAGCGCGATGGGCAGGCGGGCGAGCAGGCCATGCTTGCCAAACTGCTGGGAGAGCGCTTTTTTGCAGGAGGGCTGGGCTTTTTGCGTACCGATGCAGAGCGCCCCGCGCACCGTGAGGCTGCCCTGCGGGTGCTTGATTGGGCTCGGGTGCAGCTCGATCAGGCAGACATGCTGGTGCTGGATGAAACCCTGTATGCCTTGAGCGCCGGGATTCTTGAACAGCAGGAGCTGGAAGAACTCATGGCGCTGGCCCGCGCCAGGGATTGCCATCTCGTGCTGTCTGGCCGCAGCGCGCCCGAGTGGCTCGTGGATGCGGCTGACCTTGTGACCTCCATGACCGAAATCAAACACCCCTGGCGTACGGGCGTCAAAGCCGCTCCGGGCATAGAATTTTAGCCTTTGTGGTTGCCTTTCTGGGGATGTTCGTCAGTATTTGCAAAGGAATTCGGGTATATGTCTGTATTGACCATCTACGTGGCCGGGTCGTTCAAGCACAAGCACGGAGTGCGCCTTCTGGGGCGCGAGCTGCGGGGTATGGGCTGCCGCATGCTGGACTGGACAGACAAGGCCGTGCCGCCGCCAGGGCTGACCCCCGCCGAACGGCGCATCTGGATGGACACCGACCGTGACGGCGGCGAGGTCTACGCCTTTTGCCACAATGCCTGCCTGACGGCGGACATGGTCATCTATTATGGCGCGTCAGGCCAGGATGCCGGGGTGGAAGTGGGGCTTGCCGCCGGGGCTGGAGTTCCTGTGCTCGGTATACGCGGCCCGCTGGAAGGGCCGGGGCTGATGCTGCACGGGGCTGTCAGCGGCTGGGTTGACAGCGTGGAAGAAGCCCTGGACGTTGTGGCCGCCTTGCTGGCTTACGCCGATGCCGACTGGAAAAATTTTGCGGCTGAACCGAACCCGGTTTTGCGCCGCATGGGCGAGAAGCTGCGGGAGAGGGCCAATAAAAAAATATAAGAATTCAGCCGATAGTTAACGCCTTTTTTCGAAACGGACATCACCGTTTTCCAGCTCTGCTGCGCGCGTCCACCCATGGTGGGCGTAGAAGCCAGCGGCACGGCTGCTCCCGTCTGTTTCGAGCCAGATCATCTCATGCCGGGCAAGTAGAAATGCCTCCAGCTTCGCCAGCAACTGCTTGCCCACGCCTTTATTCTCCCACTTCGGGCGCACAAAAAGCGCAAAAACGCTGCCATCTTCCGCATCCGCCATTGCAAAACCCACGGTCACGCCTTCCGCTTCGGCAATCCACGTGCATTCAGCCTCGCTGATAATGCTGCCAATGCTTTCTTCAGTAATGCCCATATGCCTGAGCTGTTCCAGCGACAGGTGATTTTCACGCACGTTGGTGCGAATTGCAAAGATATCGCTGATGTCAGCGTTGGTGGCTGGCCGGATGGTCATGATTGCTCCTGAGCAATGTTTTGGCTGGGTTGCAGAAATGCGGGGAGTAGATGGCGAAAACATAGTATCTTGGCTGCATTTTCCTTAGCACTCTTTGTGGGGGTGATCCAGAGATATCAAAATAAGAATATTTTCATATATCTAACAGGCCAAGGTCGCAGAATTGATTGCGAATTATTGATATAATGTCAATGACTTCTTTTCTGGCTTCGCCTTTTCGCAAATAGCACGATATATCAATGAAATTATCGTTGGAGCGTATAGGAATGTATACGTAGCCTGGTATGATTGAATTGACGATACCGCGTGGAAAAATCCCCACGCATGACCCTGTTGCAATGGTTGCCAGCGCAGCAACGTAGCCGTTGGCTCTAAAACCGATGCGTGGATTGAATCCGGCATTCTTGCACATGGCAGTCATGGTGCTGTTGTAAAAAGGAAAGAGCTTTTCAGACAGAACCACAAACTGGTCGTCTTTCAGTTCGTCCAGGTTGAGCATCTTTTTTCCCGAAAGCCGATGCGCTGCAGGAATGACCGCAAACAGCTCAGCCTTGTGCAGCGTTATCTGTTCAAGGTCCTGGTTGTAGACGGTGTCGGTGCCCCGCGTTATTGAAATGTCAATATGATTGTTCTTCAACGCGATAAGCTGTCTTTTTGCATTGAATTCATGGAATCTGATGTAATCCATTCTAAAATTTGCATAACGTAACTGTTCAATGAGGTCAAAAATCATGATGCTTGGACAAAATCCAATGTTTATGACGCAATTTTTTTGTGAACTTTTTAAGTCAGATATTGCTTCATGAATGGATGAGATGATTTTTGTGGCGAGTTTGTAGAATTTTTTGCCATCCTTTGTGAGGAGCATACCATCCTTTGTTCTGGAAAAGAGTGGGGAGCCTACAATAGTTTCTATTTCTTGTATTATTCTTGTTACAGATGGCTGAGACAGGTGTAGCATGTGCGATGCTTTTGAAATGCTCCTTGCTGATGCAACCATCATTAATGTTTTAAGATGTCTTATTTCCATGGTCATACCTGGTGCATCAAGCGTTTGCCTTAGAAGTTACGAGTCTCGCTTCACATAAGTAAGCATCAAATTAAAACGTAGAGTATCTTCTCCAATTTTTTTGCATTAGGAAATTATTCACACAATATTTTATATTATATAATTATTTTTACATGACAGTATATATCAGTATGGAGGCTGAATCAATGTTAAAACTCATATATTTGCGGTGTGCATGCGGCATGCAAAAATAATATTTTACTTATCAGTATTGATGACCTAGTGCATTAAAGTAAGAGAAGGCATTAGCTGGTACATTATAAAGATGTGCAGAGTGATCTAGGTCTGCATATGTATTATATACTGTCTGGGTGCGATATCGCTGAAATACACAATGCTTTCCATGTATATGCAGCGCGATCATCAATACAAAAGGCAGACTGGAGATTTTGACGTGAGGTCATGCCCATTTGGGCACTAAAAAAACGTGCATCGATGTGGGGTTTAAAATATGCGGTTGTCCACAAAACTTATCTTGTCATTTGCTGGCATGATTATTGTGATTTTGGCGATTTCAACATCATCCATGATCAGTACTTCAAAATTAGATGAAAGTATTGATGATGTTGATAAGGCGTATATTCCTGCTGTGATAACCGTTGGTGACATGCATTTAAATTTTTGGACAGTGAGAGCAAACCTTACAACTATGCTTCTTGTACGCGAAGTGTCCGCCGCTGCGCGGTATGACGCAATAATCAAAGAGTCTCTGCAAAAAATTGCAGAAGATCAAAAAAAATATATTGAATATACAGCATTGTTTGATGGCGACATAGCTGCCCAGGCAAAAAAGCTGATCCGGCAGATAGATGACATCTCCGAAGGGATGGGAGTTATAAGAAGAAATTCAACGAAGCTGGTTGCTGAAGGAAAATTTGACGAGGCAACTACCTTGTTTTCTGCAGAATACGGCCCCCAATTTCGTAAACTTGCTCCTGTCTACGCGGAGCTTGTCAGTCTGACGATCCGAAGCAGCAAGGAAAATATGCTTGATGCCATGGCACTTGGCGCAATGGCAAAAAACACAGGTTTGGTGCTCAGCCTGCTTGCAGTCGCCATCAGCATAATAATTACCTATCTGCTGACGCGTAGCGTTATGCGGCAGTTGGGCAAAGACCCTGGGCAGTTGAATGCACTGGCCCGCCGCGTTGTTGATGGGGATTACGAGATTGCTGACGGCAGTGCCAGAATTGGCGTCTATGATTCAATTGTATCAATGGTTGAGTCGCTTAAAGCCAACATGGAAAAGGCTCATAATGAGTCGATGAACGCCCAGAATCAGGCTGCAAAAGCTACAGAGGCCATGCGCAATGCCGAGGAATCCGGCAAGATTGCCCAGTCAAAATCCAGTGCAATGCTGGCGGCCGCAGCGCAACTGGAAGAAGTGGCCCATGCGGTCAGCTCTGCCTCAACGCAGCTTTCTGCCCAGATAGAACAGGCCGACAGGGGCGCAGTGCAAACTGCCCAGCGGCTGGGTGAAGCAGCTACCGCCATGAACGAGATGAATGCCACCGTGCAGGAAGTTGCAAAAAATGCTGGCGCTGCTTCATCCGCATCGGCAGAAACCAAGGCGAAGGCCGAGCACGGGGCCACGATTGTGGGCAACTCGCTGGAGAGCATCCAGCTTGTGCACCGCCTCTCGATGGAGCTGAAAGATGACATGGCGCAACTGAATGGGCATGCGCAGGATATTTCACAGATCATGACGGTCATTTCCGATATCGCCGACCAGACCAATCTGCTGGCCCTCAATGCTGCCATAGAAGCAGCGCGGGCAGGCGAGGCAGGGCGCGGATTTGCCGTGGTGGCGGACGAAGTGCGCAAGCTTGCAGAAAAAACCATGGCTTCAACAACGGATGTTGGGCGAGTTATCCGCTCCATTCAGGAAAGTACCACGAAAAGTCTTGTTTCAATGGATAATGCTGTCGAGCAGGTCAATACTGCTACGGAGAGCGCCAGCCTTTCCGGGCAGGCCCTGAGCGAAATTGTTGTCACCGCCGATGTTACAGCCGATCAGGCCAATGCCATTGCCACGGCCAGTGAGCAGCAGTCTGCCGCCAGCGAAGAAATCAATCAGACAATTATCGAAGTCAATGAAATGTCGCGCCAGACAGCCGAGGGAATGGCCGAAGCTGCAAAGGCTGTGAGTGATCTGGCAGTGCAGGCGGGCAAGCTTGCAAGCCTTATTTCTGAAATGCGTACCGGTTAGGCTTGTGAGGACTATTGAAATCAATTTGCCAGAGTGCTGAACCTTGTTTGTTGCGGGGCGCTCCGTTAAATGGTGCGCTCCTGCCTCTGAATGCAGAAAATTACCCCGCTAGTGAACCCCGCATTTTTTTGCCTTTTTCAGACCGGCTTTGCCATCCTCCGCAAAGATGCCCCGTTGCCTGTGCGTTTGCGAAAAAGCAGGCAACGCAGCTCCCTGGTCTGTCAGGCTTTGCTGAAATTTTGTCTTCTACCTTGAGTGGTGCCAATGGAGTCAGTTCACCTTTACAGTTTACTGTCTGGTTTTTCGCGGGCGCTTGGGCTTGTTTGTCAAGAACTGACAGAACACAATCTGCGTGTGGCCTATCTGGCACAGGTGTTGGCAGAACACTGCGGTCTGGATCACCAGGAAAGAAAATACCTGCTTATTGCAAGCATGCTGCATGAGATCGGGACTATCCCGCTGAAGGATAGCCTGACAAATTTTGTTTTTGAAAAAGAAGATTATTGCGTGGCTGGCTGGGTTTTTTGCCGGACAGCCAAACTTCCTGAAGATGTTTGCAACATGGTTCTGCTTCGGAAAACTCCGTGGAAAGAACTGACCCCTCAAGAAGACAGCGCCATCTCTGCAAACTGTATTTATTTTGCCGATGCAGTTGATGCTGAAATGCACGCCCACCCGGATGCGACCTTCCCCAAGCTGGCGACGGCTATGGAAAAGGAATCGGGTAATTTTTCTTACATCTGGCGTAATGCCTTTGCTCACATAGCAGAAAACAGAACCATTGTTGCTGCGTATCAATCCTCCGGGGCGATGGATGCGTATTTGAGCAACGAATTTTGTAAAGACATTCTTTCAACCAAAAATCTCTTGATTTTGTGCGATCTGTTTTCTCAGATTATTGACTCAAAAAGCCCGTTCACTGCAACGCATTCGCACGGCGTTGCCCACACTGCGCAAGAAATACTCAAGCTGACTGGCCTTGCATTAGGCGATGATTACCTGACGATCTACATTGCGGGGCTCCTGCACGACATTGGCAAGTTGGCGATTCCTATGGATATTCTTGAGAAGCCGGGGTCGCTTTCTGATCAAGAGCGGCATGAAATAAAGCAGCATGCCGAGATTGGGATACAGCTTCTTGATTCAATCCCCGGTTTTCACTGTGTTTGTGATTGGGCGGGAATGCACCACGAGAGGCTGGATGGAAAAGGGTATCCGTATGGTCTGGGAGCAGCAAAGCTCACCTTGCCAATGCGCGTTATGGCTGTAGCTGATGTGTTTACCGCTTTGACAGAGAGCCGCCCATACCGGGGCGGCATGGAACTGGCCAGTGTGGTTGCCTGCATGTCGGATATGGCGGCAAACAGGCAGCTTGATGCGGATATTGTCGCCTTGGTTGTAAAAAATGCTTTGCAGATCAATCAGGTGCGGTCCAGAGCGCAGCGCGATGCTGCTGCAAAATTTCTTGCAATGCGCAAATTATGCGCCTGGACTCGCGCCTAGGGCAGGTGTGTGCAGCAATCTGAACGTAAAATGCTTACCGGCGAAAGCTGTTCGTCGGTAAGCATTTATTAAAGGGAAAAGTCCTAACTATATGCGCTGTGGCTGTCAGCCACGAGTGTTGGAATTATCAGTTTGTTGCAGCGGTCTACGGCAGCTCGCGTGACTCCACATCGCCAGAACCGCCGGGGCTGTTTGCGCCGCTGGAAACCGGGGTACTGCTTGGGCTGCCGGAGGGTTCCATGCTGCCGTCCATGGGGCTCACGCCCGTAGCGTGTTCTGGTTGCATATTATCAAGCTGGCCCGCCTTTTGGGGGAACATGAGGTAGCTTGTTACGCCCGTCACGCCGCCAACACCTCGCGCTGCCTGGATGGCGAGCTGCTTTTCCGCATCATCCCTTACCACGCCAAGCAGCACCACACGCCCGGAGTTCACTTCCGTATCTATGCGGGTGGAAGAGAGCCCCTTGGTGGCAATAAGGTCTTTGCGCAGCTTGGTGGCCAGCACAAAGTTGCTGGTGTCGCTGGTGGCGGGGGTAAACCAGTGGGTCGTGACAGAGCGGGGCTTGTAGCGGTTGGCTATGGTCACAGCCTTGCCCTGCATGGTGTCGGGTATTTCACCCACAAGGAAGACATGCCCGTAAAAACTGTACACCGCAACAGACCAGCCGCCAGAGAAACTTTCGTCCAGCAGGGCCGTCTTGATTTTGGCAGAGAGTTCCTTGTCGTCCGACATGGTGCCCATCAGGCGCTGGTCGTCATAGATGGAGTAGCCGGTGTATGCGCAGCCGTTGAGCAGCGTGACGCAAAGCAGCAGCAATAGAAGCGCCAGTCGTTTCATGGAATCCTCCTGAAACCCGCGTTGCGGGTGAAGCGTCTTTAACGTAGTCGATCAACCTGCCCTTTTGCGGCGCGCCATGGAGGCTACCTGCTAAAGGAGCGGAGCGTTTTTTATTCTTTTTCGCGGCGGATACGCGCCCCGACGGCGTTCAGCTTGTGCTCGATGCTCTCATAGCCACGGTCGAGGTGATAGATGCGCCGCACTTCGGTGACGCCCTTGGCCGCCAGACCTGCCAGAACCAGCGAGGCGCTGGCGCGGAGGTCGGAGGCCATCACCGGCGCGCCAGTGAGCTTCTGCACGCCGCGCACCATGGCCGTGTGACCCGAAACCTTGATCTGCGCGCCCATGCGCATGAGCTCAAGCACGTGCATGAAGCGGTTTTCAAAAATACTTTCTTCCACAACGCTGGCCCCTTCGGCAAGGCACATGAGCGCCATGAGCTGGGCCTGCATGTCTGTGGGAAATCCGGGGTAGGGTTGGGTTTTCACATCTGTGCCGCGCAGGGGGCCAGCGCAACGCGCCAGCACGCCCTCGGGGGTGCTGGTGATCTCCATGCCCATGCTGCGCAGCTTGAGAATGACGGCTTCAAGGTCTTTGAAAGGGCAGTTGCGCAGCATCAGTTCGCCGCCGGTAATACCCGCAGCCACGAGGAAGGTTCCCGCCTCGATGCGGTCGGGCATAACGGGATATTCCCCATCGTGCAGGGAGGTGACGCCCTGAATGCGGATGACGGAGGTGCCGTGGCCTTCGATTTTTGCGCCGCAGGCCCGCAAAAAGTTTGCGAGGTCAACAATTTCTGGCTCGCGGGCGGCGTTTTCAAGCACTGTTTCGCCGTCTGCAAGGGCCGCGGCCATGAGCAGGTTTTCCGTACCGCCCACGGTGGGCATGTCAAAAGAGATGTGCGCGCCCTTGAGCTGGCGGCAGCGGCCAATTATATAACCTTCTTCAAGCTGAAAGCTGGCGCCCATCTGCTCCAGCCCCTTGAGGTGCTGGTCTACAGGGCGCGCGCCAATGGCGCAGCCGCCGGGCAGGGCCACGCGCGCCTGACCTATGCGGGCCAGCAGCGGGCCAAGGCACAGAACAGAGGCGCGCATGGTGCGCACCAGATCATATGGAGCTTCCGGCAGTAAATTGCCGGGCTGCACCTGTACCCGATGATCGTTGTATTCGCAGGTGCAGCCCAACATGTTCAGGAGCTTGATGGTGGTATGTATATCGCGCAGGTTGGGCACATTGGTGATTGTGACCGGCTCTGACAGCAGAATGCAGGCAAAAAGAATGGGCAGGGCCGCATTTTTGGAACCGCTGACCTCAATGCCGCCAGTAAGCGGAACGCCGCCTTCAATAACCAGTTTGTCCATGGAGTGTCCCCAAAAAAAGTTTGACGCAGATGCAAGCCCCCTGCGCCCAAAGCAGGCACGCTGCTCAGGGCTTGCGAGGCGGGCGCATGGCTTGGCTGGCGGGTTTTTGCCACTGAGCCATGCAGCGGCTGCAAGTGTAGATACTTTTCTAGATAAAATCCAGATGGAGCTGTGTTGAAAAAATGCTTGCCAAACTAAAATAACCTGCTTATAAGAATTTTCCCGTGGCGGAAGTAGCTCAGTAGGTAGAGCACCTGGTTGTGGCCCAGGTGGCCGTGGGTTCAAGTCCCATCTTTCGCCCCACAATTTTCCCGCGC
>NZ_DASQOG010000246.1:0-28473 GCF_035644575.1 Desulfovibrio sp.
GCACTTGCCAAAGCCGCAAAAGAGGGCTATATAGCTTGCCCTTGTGCGGTACTGCGCCGCGCCAAGGGTAAAACGCGCGGGCGTCCGAATTGCTGTAAAAGCTGGATTATGCCGCGTTCACGAGGTAGCTGCCATGAAAAATGATATCCATCCCAAAGTGTTCAACGCCACCATCACCTGCGCCTGCGGCAACGAAGAGCACGTGCTCTCCACCAAGGGCGAACAGGTTAACGTGGAAGTTTGCTCCGCTTGCCATCCCTTCTTCACCGGCAAGCAGCGTTTTCTTGATACCGCTGGTCGTATTGACCGCTTCCGCAAGAAGTACGCCAAGTTTGATCAGCAGTAAGCTTGAGTCGGGCCTTTACCGGGACTCCAGCACTGGCATGACGCCCGAAAGTTCGCGGCGGGCAGGCTCGCAGCAAATCGCCCCGCGCGCAAAGCGCGCGAGCGGTGTGTTGCAGCTTGCCCTCGCTCTTTTGAATGCGGAATGCGCTCCGGTAGGCGGGCAGGCCGTCATGGAAGGCGTGATGATGCGTCACGGTGACGTCTACGGACTGGCTGTTCGCCAGACCGATGGCGTCATTCGTGCCATGCGCTGTCCATGGTTTTCGCTCACCCGCAGCCCCTGGCTCAAAAAGCCCTTTGTGCGGGGCTTTCCTGTGTTGCTGGAAACCCTGGTCAACGGCATCAAGGCGCTCAACCGCTCGGTTGAAGCTGTGGCCCAGAGCGAGCAGGAGGAAATCTCCGGCTGGCATCTGGTGCTTACGCTGATTCTGGCCCTGCTGATGGCAGTGGGCCTTTTTGTAGTTGTGCCGCATCTGCTCTCGCTGGTGATGCTCTGGGCGCGTCTTGGCGGCGATGTGGAAGGACTTTCGTTCCACCTTTGGGACGGCTTTTTCAAGTGCTGCATCTTCATGGGGTATATCAAGGCAATTTCGTATGTGCCTGATATTCGCCGTGTTTTTCAGTATCACGGGGCAGAACACAAAACCATCCACGCCTATGAGGCGGGGGGGGATGTGGACGCAGCCGCCGCCATGGGCAAAAGCCGCCTGCATCCGCGTTGCGGAACCACGTT
The DNA here is from genome assembly GCF_035644575.1 of Desulfovibrio sp. Classification (GTDB taxonomy): domain Bacteria; phylum Desulfobacterota; class Desulfovibrionia; order Desulfovibrionales; family Desulfovibrionaceae; genus Desulfovibrio. The sequence goes on from NZ_DASQOG010000246.1 coordinate 1,079, forward strand.
TTTGCTGTTTGTCATCAGCATTTCCATATTGCTGCATGCGGTGCTGGTTCCCCTGATGCTGAGCATTTACACGCCGCAGGGCGAGGTTGCCAAGCACGTTCTCACCATTGGCGTCAAGCTGCTGCTGATGGTGCCCATCAGCGCGCTTGCCTATGAGCTTATACGTTACGCTGCCAAGCTGCCCGAAGGGCTGTTGGCAACGGTGCTGCGCGCGCCGGGGCTGGCCCTCCAGCGGCTCACCACCTATGAGCCCGACGAAAGCCAGCTTGAGGTGGCCGTGGTGGCCCTGCGTGAAGCCCTTGGCCCTGAAGACGGCGCGAGGGTGCACACCGTGGGCTACACCTCGGAATAGCGCTTATTGCCGTCTTTTTCTGCCGCTTTTGCGGCAGATGCTGTACATGGGCTTGTTGCCTGGCATGCTGCTTGCGGCATGGCTGCGCGCCCGATTTTCGTTTTTTCCGCCCACAGCGTGTTGGAGACACCTATGTTCGCCAAATTGGAAGGTCTGGAAAAGAAATTCATGGAGCTGGAGCATTCCCTGGCTGAGCCGGATGTGTTCAACGATCAGGAACACTACCGCAAGCTCACCAAGGCCCATGCCGATCTGCGCGACATTGTGGAAATGTACCGCCGCCATAAGGCGTTGTTGCAGGAACAGGCCGAAAACAAGCAGCTGCTGCGCGATGAAGACCCGGAAATGCGCGAGCTTGCCCAGGAAGACCTGCGCCGCATAGAAACGGAACTGCCCGAGGTGGAGCAGGAGCTCAAGCTCATGCTGCTGCCCAAGGATCCGCTGGACGAAAAGAACACCATTCTTGAAATCCGCGCCGGTACGGGCGGCGAAGAAGCGGCCCTGTTTGCCGCCGACCTGTTCCGCATGTATTCGCGCTATGCCGAAGTAAAAGGCTGGAAGGTGGAACTCATGAGCGAATCGCCCTCTGAATCGGGCGGTCTCAAGGAAGTTATCTGCCTTATCAGCGGCAGCAAGGTGTACAGCCGCCTCAAGTTCGAGGCAGGTACCCACCGCGTGCAGCGCGTGCCCGCCACTGAGGCTCAGGGCCGTATCCATACCTCTGCCGCCACCGTGGCTGTTATGCCCGAAGCGGAAGAAGTGGACGTGGAAATCCGCCCCGAAGATCTGCGTATCGATATTTACCGGGCTTCCGGCGCAGGCGGCCAGCACGTCAACAAGACGGAATCGGCTGTGCGCATTACGCACTTGCCCACCAATACCGTTGTGACCTGTCAGGACGAACGCTCGCAGCACAAAAACAAGGCCCGCGCCATGAAGGTGCTTGCCTCGCGCATTCTGGCCGCCGAGCGTGAACGCTATAATTCGGAAATTTCCGCCGACCGCAAGGCACAGGTGGGTTCCGGCGACCGTTCCGAGCGTATCCGCACCTACAATTTCCCGCAGGGGCGTTGTACGGATCACCGCATCAACCTGACCCTGTATTCTCTGGACCGCATCATGGAAGGCGAAATTGATCCTCTGATTGAAGCCCTGAGCACGGTGGCGCAGGCCGATGCGCTCAAGGCGCAGGCTACTGATTAATCGTCTCTCCTTAGTAGAGCTACTAAAAACGCCCGCAATTTGCGGGCGTTTTTTGCGTCTGCGTGGCGGGCATCCACGCGGCAGGCAAGGTACTTATACTGACTGGTCGGGCAGCCGCAGCATGCCCTCGCGGATGATAAAGGCAATCACGGCTTCAATGCCGGCGCCGGAAAGCATCTCTGTGAGCACATAGGGGCGTTCGCCGCGCATGCGGCGGGTGTCGCGCTCCATCACGTCCAGGGAGGCATGCACCATGGGCGCGAGGTCAACCTTGTTGATGATGAGCAGGTCGGATTTGGTGATGCCGGGGCCGCCCTTGCGCGGGATTTTGTCCCCGCCGCTCACGTCAATGACATAGAGGGTGAGGTCGGCCAGCTCCGGGCTGAACGTGGCGGAGAGGTTGTCCCCGCCGCTTTCCACCAGCACCAGTTCAAGGCCGGGATGGCGCGCCTGAAGCTCTTCAATGGCCTGAATGTTCATGGAAGCGTCTTCGCGGATGGCAGTGTGCGGGCAGCCGCCCGTTTCAACGCCGATGATGCGGTCGGCCTCAAGGGCGTTGTGGCGCAGCAGAAATTCCGCATCCTCGCGGGTGTAAATGTCGTTGGTGACAACAGCCATGTTGTAATGCTTGCGAAGGCGCATGCACAGGTGGCGCAAGAGGGCCGTTTTGCCGGAACCCACAGGGCCGCCAACGCCCACTCGCAGGCAGGGTCTATTGGTCATGTCGTTCAACTCCTGAAAAGTCGGGTGTATTGTCGTTCGTGTCCGGCGCTGCACAGGGCAAGGCCGGGGAGGCTGGAGCCAATGTCCTCATCGGGCAGGGTCGCTGCCTGAGCCACCAGTTGCGGCACGGCGGGCATGAACTCCAGCAACAGTTTTTGCGCGGCGGTCTGGCCCAGAGGCACGGTTTTGCAGGCCACGGCCACCTGATTTTGCAGCCAGCTCCACACATAGGCGCAAGCCGCGTCCACCCCGGCGCGTTGCTGCGCGGCAGGATCGCTAAAAGGTTCCATGCTGCGGGCGTGCTGGTCGAGCATAACGGCGGCTACCGCAAAACAGGCCGTGTACCCCGCAGTGTCCGGCAGCTGCCAGGGCGGCAGCATGTCCTGATCGTGCAAAATACGTCGCAGGGCGCGCCCCATCTGGATTTCTTCCTGCCACAGTTCGCGGCTTTCGCGTCCGGCAAGCATAAGAGCATTCCAGCGGGCCAACGCAACGGCATCTGCACCGGATGCCGCCGCGTGCATGCGCAGCAGCAGCGGCAGGTCGTTGCGGGCAAGGCCGAGGCGCAGCACGCCCCAAAGCCAGCGCCGCACGCCTTCCGCAGTGCCTGCCTGCCCCCGCTCCACTGCGGTGGCAAGGCCCTGCGACCAGGCAAAACCGCCCACGGGCAGGGATTGCCCCGCCAGATAGAGCAGAGCTGTCAGGCCAAACTGCGGCCCATTCCATGCCGTGCGGCTACAGCCACGGCCAGCATACGGCCCGGTTTGCCCTGCAGCATCCTCCGCCTGCGCATGCGCTGCGCACTGTTGAACATGTTGAGCAAGGCAGGTTCCGCCAGCCAGCGCCCTTGCGGGAGGCGTCAGAGCGGATGTCGGCTCAGTCGCCAGTCCGGCAGCCAGTTCAGCCATGACTGTGCCCGTGCCCGCCGTAGGCTCCGCCCTCGGGCACAAAGGGCAGATTTTCACGGCGCAGGCGCAGGCCCAGATTTTCCGCCAGTTCTTCAAGCACATGGTCGGGCATGAAACGCAGCCACTTGTGCCCGATCTGCAAGGCGGCGTGGCGGTTGCCAAGGTGATAGCAGGCGCGGGCCAGGGTTTCCCAGTTGGGGGCAATGCCCGTCACTACAGGTTCCCCCCCGTTGCGCACAATTGCCAGCACGTCCCCGGCGCGCAGAATATCGCCCTCGCGCAGAACCTGTCCGCGCGTGAGAAACAGGCCCGCTTCTTCGCCGCTGTCCAGCCGCAGCCGCTGACGGCATTTGCCGCGCTGCTCCCAGGTCAGGGTGAGGGTGGCCGTAGGCTCCAGATTGGTGCGCTGCCCCATGTTTTCGGTAAATTCCAGCATGGCCGCTCCTTGGATGGTTGCCTAAAACAAAAAATAACGTTGCGCCAACGGCAGCACTTCCGCCGGAGCGCAGGTGAGTATCTCGCCGTCAGCGCGGACTTCATAGGTTTGCGGGTTCACTGCAATGGCCGGGGTGGCGCTGTTGAGCAAGAGGTCGCTCTTGCACAGGGTACGCGTGCCCCGGCAGGAAGAAAGCCCGCGCAGCAGGCCCAACTCCCGCAGCCGCCCCTCGCCGCCGTTTTCCATGAAGGCGCGCGACACAAAGCTCAGGCTGGCGGCAGCCGCAGCCTGCCCCAGTGCGCCAAACATGGGCCTGTAGTGCATGGGCTGCGGCGTGGGAATGGAGGCGTTGGCATCGCCCATGGGCGCGGCGGCTATTTGCCCGCCCTTGATGACCAAGGAGGGTTTGACCCCAAAGAAGGCGGGCTTCCACAGCACGAGGTCGGCCAGAAGGCCGGGGGCCACAGCGCCAATGGCGTGGGAAAGGCCGTGGGTAACGGCAGGATTGCAGGTGTACTTGGCCAGATACCGACGCACACGGAAGTTGTCGTTGCCATGCCCGCGGTCTTCGGGCAGAGGGCCGCGCTGCACTTTCATCTTGTGGGCGGTCTGCCACGCGCGGGTGATGACCTCGCCCACGCGGCCCATGGCCTGCGAATCTGAGGAAATCATGGAGATTACGCCCATGTCCTGCAAGATATCCTCCGCTGCAATGGTTTCGCGGCGGATGCGCGAATCGGCAAAGGCCGCGTCCTCTGGCAGGGAGGGATTGAGGTGGTGGCAAACCATGAGCATGTCCAGATGCTCGTCCACTGTGTTCACGGTATAGGGCCGGGTGGGATTGGTGGACGAGGGCAGCACGTTGGGCAGGGAGCAGGCGCGCAGAATGTCGGGCGCGTGGCCGCCGCCTGCGCCTTCCGTGTGGTAGGTGTGGATGGTGCGGCCCCGGAACGCGGCCAGCGTGTCTTCCACAAAGCCTGCCTCATTGAGCGTATCGGTATGGATGGCGACCTGCACATCGTATTCATCAGCCACGGTAAGGCAGGTGTCGATGGCAGCCGGGGTAGTGCCCCAGTCTTCGTGCAGTTTCAGGCCGCAGGCGCCCGCCTCGAGCTGCTCGCGCAGGGCCTCGGGCATGGCGGCGTTGCCCTTGCCCAGAAAGCCAAAGTTCATGGGCAAGGCGTCTGTGGCGGCCAGCATGCGTTCCAGATGCCAGGGGCCGGGGGTACAGGTGGTGGCGTTGGTGCCCGTGGCAGGGCCGGTGCCGCCGCCGAGCATGGTGGTGATGCCGCTGGCAAGGGCTTCTTCCACCTGCTGCGGGCAGATAAAATGGATGTGCGAATCCATGCCGCCAGCGGTGAGCAGGCAGCCTTCGCCCGCAATGATCTCCGTGCCGGGGCCGATGATCACGTCCACATCGGGCTGCACATCGGGGTTGCCCGCCTTGCCGATGGCTGCGATGCGGCCGTCGCGTATGCCAAGATCAGCCTTGATGATGCCAAGGGCCGCATCCATGATGACGGCATTGGTGATGACGGTGTCCATAGCGCCGTCAGCATTGCTGATCTGGCTCTGGCCCATGCCGTCGCGAATGACCTTGCCGCCGCCAAAGCAGACTTCATCGCCATAGACGGTGTGGTCGCGTTCAATTTCGATCCATAGTTCCGTGTCCGCAAGGCGGATGCGGTCGCCCGTGGTGGGACCGTAGAGTTCGGCATACTGGCTTCTGGGAATGCGGATCATGCTTCTTCCTCCCTGGGGGCTTCGGCATCAAGCGCCCCCATGATCTGGGCGCGAAAGCCAAATACGCGCCGTGCCCCGGCGTAAGGCACAAGGCGTACTTCGCGCTTCTGCCCCGGCTCAAAGCGCACAGCGGTTCCGGCGGGTATGTCGAGCCGCATGCCGCGCGCGGATTCGCGGGCAAAGGTCAGGGCCGGGTTTACTTCAAAAAAATGGTAGTGCGAGCCGACCTGAATGGGCCTGTCGCCGGTATTGGAAACTTCCAGCACCACTTCCTGCCCTTCCGAGAGGGCGTTGAGGGTTATTTCGCCCTCTGCGATATGAAATTCACCGGGAATCATGCGTCCCCCTTGCGTGTTCGTGTGCGTTGCCGTGTACATTGCCCTGATTACAGAATGGGATCGTGCACGGTCACAAGTTTGGTGCCGTCAGGAAAGGTGGCCTCCACCTGCACTTCGTGGATCATCTCGGGTACGCCGTCCATGACGTCCTCGCGCGTGAGCAGGTTGCGGCACGAACCCATGAGCTCGGCCACGCTTTGCCCGTCGCGCGCGCCTTCAAGCACGGCCAGGCTGATGTAGGCCACAGCCTCGGGGTAATTGAGCTTGAGGCCGCGCGCCTTGCGCCTTTCTGCCAGCAGTCCGGCGGTGAAAAGCAGCAGCTTGTCTTTTTCTCTGGGCAGAAGTTCCATGATGCCTCCAGTGTATGCGGCATGCCGCAAGAGTTCCTTGAAATTTACATTATCGCAGTCCGGCTATGAGAAATACCCTTAAAAAGCTCCGTACCAGATGCGCGGCATGTGCGGCGGGCAACCGGTCAGCGCGGGCCGCAGCAGGTTCCAGGCTGTCAGCAGCAGGTTGCGCGCTTCTTCCATGTCCGGCCCCAGATAGCGCACCACAAGCACCCCGCCACGAACGGTGGCTCCGGCCCGTTCCCCCATGTGGGCAGACAGGGGAACGGGCCTGGCCTGGACGGAACTATCGCCTGCAACGGGGCTTGACCCGCCAGATGCATCATCAGGAGTGTCCTCCGGCGCATCATCAAAATCGCGGTGGGGCGAAAGCATGTTTTGCAGCGTGGTGCAACATGCCTCCAGCGCGGCAAGGTCTTGCCCGGCATCCGTTGCGCGCCCCACGGCAAAGAGGGTGGCGGAGACCGCCTGATCCCCCAGACCGCAGGCGCATTTTTGCAGGGCGTCGCCGCCTTCAAAGCGCAGCACTTCATGCAGCAGGGGCAGGCCCTCTCGGGTAAGGATGAGACTTTGGCGCACGCTGCCGTGGGTAAAGCATTCGTTGGCGGCAGGGCGGCCAAGGCAGATCATTTCCCAGCCGATGCAGGCGCTGGCATTGTCCAGCTCCACCGATGTGCGCATTTCGGCCCGCGCGCCGTCATAGATGATGGTTTCACGCGGCAGCCATTCCAGCATGCCGCCCGCAACGCTCAGGTCCGTGGTCTGGCGTTGCGCCACGTTATGCGCGTCCGCAGCGTAGAATTTGGAGGCAGAGGGCGCGGTGAGCAGCGCGTGCGCGCCCTGCTCCAGCCGCACGGCAAGGCTCAGATCATCGCCGCTCACAAGGCCGCCCGGCGGGTGCAGCAAGCAGCAATGGCAGGGCTGGGATGCTTGCGCCCGCCAATGCGACGGGCCGGGCGCATTCACAGGCGCGGCTTCAGGATAGAAGGGCCGCTGCACGCGCAAAGGCCCGCTGAACCGCATTTTTGTCAGCGTGGTGCGCCCCTGCCGCACCGCAAAATCCAGATCCATGCGCGCGCTCCAGCGGCGGTCAGGCGTAAAGCAGTGACCGTGGAGATTGTCGGCAGGGTTTGCGGTGGTGGCAGACATGCAGCTCCTTTTGGATTCCGCAGCGGGAATCAGACACTCAAAAAGGCTTTGACGGTGGCATCGTCCAGGCCGTGCATGCCGCCCTGCGAAACGATGTGCCCGCGATCCATAATCATATAGGTATCTGCCATACGGCGGGCAAAAGGCACTTTCTGCTCCACCAGCAGCACGGTAAGGCCCATTTCCTCGTTGAGTCTGCGAATGGTCGTGGCGATATCGCGCACAATGTTGGGCTGGATGCCCTCGGTTGGTTCGTCCAGAATGAGCAGGCGCGGCTCCAGCGTGAGCGCACGGGCAATGGCAAGCTGTTGCTGCTGCCCGCCGGAAAGATCACCGCCCCTCCGATGCATCATTTCGCCCAGCACGGGGAAAAAGTCAAAGATGAACGGAGGAATGGCCCCTGCCTTGTCCTTGCGCATGGGCAGAGAAAGCTCCATGTTTTCGCGCACGGTCAGCAGGGGGAATATTTGGCGGCCCTGCGGCACATAACCGATGCCCAGGGCCGCCCGTCGCTCCACAGGCAGAGGAAGCAAGTCCGTTCCTTCAAGGAGAATATGGCCGGAGCGTGCGGGCAGCACGCCCATGATACATTGAAGCAATGTGGTTTTACCCACGCCGTTGCGCCCCATGAGGCAGGCGCAGGAACCGGCCTTTACCTCAAGGTTGACGTCGCGCAGGATGTGGCTTTCGCCATAATACTGATTGAGACCTGTAATATGCAGCATTACGCTCCTCCGGAGCATGAGGCTCGAAAATTGGCAGTGTGCAGCGGTCATCCAGCCCAGGATCAGCCATCTGCTGATAGGGGGCCGTGCTGGCGCTAGGCCGCGCCCAGCGGTTCGCCCAGATAGGCCTCCACCACGGCGGGATGGTTCTGCATTTCGTCCATGGTGCCCTCGGCCAGCACGCTGCCCTGATGCAGCACCGTGACCTTGTGGGCAATGGCCCGCACAAATTCCATGTCGTGCTCCACCACCATGATGCTCTGCTCGCCTTCAAGGTCGTGCAGCAGCTCAATGGTGCGATCCATTTCTTCAGGTGTCATGCCTGCCACGGGTTCGTCCAGCAGCAAGAGCTGCGGCTTCTGCATGAGCAGCATGCCGATTTCAAGCCACTGCTTCTGCCCGTGCGAGAGCTTGCCAGCCTGCAAACGGGCCAGCTCCGTCAGACGGATGCGGTGCAGCACTTCTTCGATAAAGACCTTGTTGTCGGCAGAGAGCCGCGCGCGGAATGTGGGCCATACCCGCTTGTCGCCAGCCAGCGCCAGTTCCAGATTTTGCAGCACGCTCAGGGCCTCGAACACCGAGGGCTTCTGAAATTTGCGGCCAATGCCCGCCTGAGCGATGGCGACTTCGTCCATTTGCAGCAGATTGCAGGTGCGGCCAAACCATGCGGAACCAGCGTCCGGCCGGGTTTTGCCGGTGATCACGTCCATCATGGTGGTCTTGCCCGCGCCGTTGGGGCCGATGACGCAGCGCAGTTCGCCCTTGTCCACATAGAAGGTCAGATCGTTGAGCGCCTTGAAGCCGTCAAAACTCACGCTGATTTTTTCCATGTACAGCGCGATGTCCGGCTTGGACATCATGTGGCGCGGGGGGCGGGCGCGCATCTTCATGGGGCGCTTGTCAAAGGGGGCGTGGGTTTCTTCGTAGGCACGGGCGGCTTCGGCCACATCCTCGAGGCTGCGCCCGTGCAAAATATCCTGCTGGGTCTTCATGCTGCGCCTCCTTCTTTGGCGGAATCGGCAGAGGAATCTGGCTTTGCGCCGCGTGTTGCGCGGTTGCGCCACTGCTCGGGCAAACCCGCCAGACCCTGCGGCAGGAAGATGGTCACCAGCACAAACATGCCGCCAAGGGCAAACAGCCATGCCTCGGGCATGACCGCCGTAAACCACGTTTTGAAGGCATTGACGGCAAACGCGCCAAGTACAGCGCCATAGAGCCGCCCACGGCCGCCCATCGCCACCCAGACCACAATTTCAATGGAGTTGAGGGGCGAAAATTCGCCGGGGTTGATGATGCCCACCTGCGGCACATACAGCGCGCCGCCGATGCCCGCCAGAATGGCGGAAAGCGTGAACACCGCTACCTGATAGCGCTCCACCCTGTAGCCGATAAAGCGCACGCGGCTTTCCGCATCCCGCACGGCCACGCACACGCGCCCAAGGCGTGATGCCGTCACAGCCCTGCACAGGAGGTAGCCAGCCATGAGCGCCACGGCGGAGCACGCAAACAGGGTTGTACGCATGCCGTCTGTCTGCAATTCAAAACCCAGCAAGGTCTTGAAGTCCGTGAGGCCGTTGTTGCCGCCAAAGCCCATTTCGTTGCGGAAAAAGGCCAGCAGGAGGGCATAGGTCATGGCCTGACTCATGATGGAAAAATACACGCCCGAAACCCGCGAGCCAAAGGCCAGCCTGCCAAACACATAGGCCAGCAGGCCGGGCAGCAGCACTACCAGCAGCACTGCCACAACAAAGTATTCGCTGCCCTGCCAGAACCAGGGCAGTTCCTTCCAGTTCAGAAAAACCATGAAGTCCGGCAGGTTGGCATTGCCGTAAACGCCGCGCGCGCCTATCTGCCGCATGAGGTACATGCCGAAGCCGTAGCCTCCAAGGGCGAAAAACGCGCCGTGCCCAAGGCTGAGCACGCCCATGAAACCCCAGACCAGATCAACGGAAAGCGCCAGCAGGGAGTATGTCAGGTATTTGCCCAGCAGGGTGACCATGTAGCCCGGCACGTGCAGGGCGCTGCCTGCGGGCAGCAGGCTTCCTGCAACCACAGCCAGCGACAGCAGGGCGGTGATAGCCAGAAAGTTGCGGGTAGGCGCGTTGAGCAGCCTTTCGCGTTCAAAGATGTCGGTCGCCATTTATGCCTCCACCGCGCGGCCCTTTTGCGGGAACAAGCCGCGCGGGCGCTTCTGGATGAACAGGATAAGGCAGACCAGAATGATGATCTTGGAAAGCATGGCCCCGCTGGCAGGCTCCAGAAACTTGTTGGCAATGCCCAGGGCCAGACCGCCCGTGAGCGTGCCCCAGAGGTTGCCCACGCCGCCAAACACCACCACCATGAAGGAATCCACAATGTAGGTCTGGCCCAGATTGGGGCCAACGTTGGAAACCTGGCTCAAGGCCACGCCAGCCATGCCAGCCACGCCGGAACCAAGGCCGAATGTCAGCGCGTCCACGCGCGAGGCGCGTATGCCCATGCAGCGGGCAATGGCCCTGTTTTGCGATACGGCGCGGACTTCAAGCCCAAGCCGGGTGCGGTGCATGGCCACATGGATGAGGGCGAACACGCCGAGGCAGAACAGAATGATGTACACGCGGTTGCAGGTCAGGCTGAAATGCTGGGTGATCTGCCACACGCCGCTCATGAATTCCGGGTTCTGCACGGCGCGGTTGAGGGGCGAAAACACGGTGCGCACGGCCTGTTGCAGCACAAGGCTGATGCCGAATGTCGCCAGCAGGGTTTCCAGCGGGCGGCCGTAGAGAAAGCGGATAACGGTTTTTTCAAGCAGTACGCCTGTGCCGCCGCTCACCAGAAAGGCGGCGGGCACAGCCAGAATGAGAGCAAGGCCGGGCTGGCCCGGCAAGAGCTGCTGCATGCCCCAGGCCGTATAGGCCCCAAGCATGATCAGCTCGCCGTGGGCCATGTTGATGACGCCCATGACGCCAAAAGTGATGGCAAGGCCAATGGCGGCCAGTACAAGAATGGATCCCAGGCTCGTGCCGAAAAAGAGCATTTCAAAGAACTGCGCCCACTGGGCGGAAACGCGCTGGGAATACAGGGCATCGTCCGCCGCCTTGGCCACAGCCGCATCGGTTGAAGCGGCAAGCGTGCGCAGGGCGTTGAGGGCTGCCGGGCTGCCGTTGCTGTTCAGGGCCTTGACGGCGGCAAGCTGGTCTGAGCGCACGGCGGCTGGATCAGCCGCCACGTACAGGGCAAGGGCCGCGTTGAGGTTGCCGCGCACGGCTTCGTCCTTTTCCCCTGCCAGCAGTTTATTCAGGGCCTCCGCCTTGAGGGGCGGGGTGGCGCTGTCCATAAGGGCCGCCGAGGCCTGACGGCGCTTGGCCGTGTCCGTTGAAGTAAGGGCCTGAGCGTTGAGGATATCCGTAATGCGCTGGCGCTGGCGGTTGCTCGTGCCCACTTTGCGCAGAGCATCGACACTCTGTGCCGCGCTAAGTTCGCCCTTGGCGTCTAGGGGCCGCGCCTGACCTGCATCGTCGCTCACAAAGAGCGCTCCTGCGGCGGCATCGGCCAGCAGGGTATTGCGCAGCAGGGCTTCCAGCAGTTTTTCGCGCAGTGGCGCGGCAAGGCTGCTGTCATCCTTTTCCAGCGCGGCAATGGCCGCATCCCTGTCTGCTACCTTGGGGCTCACCAGAGCCTTGAGCAGATCGGCTGGAATAATGGATGGCGAAGTTTGCACCGGGGACGCGGAAGGAGTCGAAACCGCGCCCCCGGCAATCCCGTCCGGTTCCGGTCCGGACGCCAGCACTGCGGGAGGCAGGCTGAAAATTATGAGGCAGCAGAGCAAGAGCGCCGTGCGCATGGGAATATCCTTTAGTCTGGTCTGCCGGGTCTGCGCGGGCGCTGGCCCTGGCCGACGTGCCGTGGGGGGGATTGCGGGGGCCGCTGTGGCCCCCGCAGCAGGTTCATACGGTTGCGCGGTCTATTTGGAAGCGCCGCCGCACTTTTTGGTCTTGGTATTGTAGTTGCCGCAGTTGATGGGGTCGGTCCAGTCGCCGATCAGATCCTTGGATTCGGGCAGATAGTGCGACCATGCTTCGCCGGGAACCACGGAGGGAGTTTCCCAGACCACCTGGAACTGGCCGTCGGCCTGAATTTCGCCGATGAGCACGGGCTTGGTGATGTGGTGGTTGGGCAGAACCTTGGCCATGCCGCCGGTGAGGTTGGGGGTTTCAAGACCCACAATGGCCTTCAGAACCTTGTTCACGTCGGTGCTCTGGGCCTTTTCAACAGCTTTCACCCACAGGTTGAAGCCGATGTAGTGGGCTTCCATGGGGTCGTTGGTCACGCGCTTGGGATTCTTGGTGAAGTCGTGCCACTTCTTGATGAAGGCCTTGTTGGCGGGATTGTCCACGCTCATGAAGTAGTTCCAGGCGGCCAGATGGCCCACCAGAGGCTTGGTATCTATGCCGGAAAGTTCTTCTTCGCCCACGGAGAAAGCCATGACGGGAATGTCGGCGGCAGTGATGCCCTGGTTGGCGAGTTCCTTGTAGAAAGGCACGTTGGCATCGCCGTTGAGGGTGGAAACCACGGCGGTCTTTTTGCCCGCGTTGCCGAACTTTTTGATTTCAGCAACGATGGACTGCCAGTCGGAATGGCCGAAAGGCGTGTAGTTGATAAGGATATCTTCCTTTTTCACGCCCTTGGAGATCAGGTAGGCTTCGATGATCTTGTTGGCGGTGCGGGGGAACACGTAGTCCGTACCGGCCAGCACCCAGCGCTTCACGCCGAGGTCGTTCATCAGGTAGTCCACAGCGGGAATGGCCTGCTGGTTCGGGGCCGCGCCGGTGTAGATGACGTTGCGCGAGGATTCTTCGCCTTCGTACTGCACGGGGTAGAAGAGGAGGCCGTTGAGTTCTTCAAACACGGGCAATACGGACTTGCGCGAAACCGAGGTCCAACAGCCGAAAACAGCGGCGACCTTGTCCTTGCTCAGCAGCTCGCGGGCCTTTTCTGCAAAGAGGGGCCAGTTGGAGGCAGGGTCGACCACCACGGGTTCCAGCTTCTTGCCCAGCAGGCCGCCTTTTTTGTTCTGCTCGTCAATGAGCATGAGCATGACGTCTTTCAGCGTTGTTTCGCTGATGGCCATGGTGCCGGAGAGCGAATGCAGAATGCCCACCTTGATGGTGTCTTCCGCAGCTTTTGCGTTCAGCGAACCGCACAGGGTGACGAGCATGAGGGCCAATGCCGTCAACGTTTTCTTGAACATGTGGAGCCTCCTTGGAACTGTCTGTATGTCTGTACGTGACGCGGCGCACCCCCATGGTTGCCGCGCTGCTTGCTACAGCACATAGTTAAGCAAGAGACGTTCCAAGGTCGTATTTTATGCAATATTCAGTAATTGCTTGATAAATTTTTTCTTGGCACGCTAAAATTAAAACATTTTTGTAAAATCAGGAGATTTTAGAACATTTTTGTACGCCTTCGGAGTGGTGCTTTCTGTCCGGCCCTCAGCTCCAAGCGTCCGCGCAAAAAAGCACACCCGACCCGGCAGACTTTTGATCTGCCGGGCCGGGTGTGAAGTGTGTACGCCCTGCATCGGTCGGGTTTTATGCTGAGGTGGATGGCGCGAATCTGCGGTGATCTATGCCGTACTTTTTCATTTTGTAATAGATGATGCGGTAGGTGATGCCCAGATCGCGCGCGGCCTGATGGATATTGCCACGGGCGTTTTTGAGGGCATCCACAATAAATTCCTGCTCCACCCTGGCGATGGTTTCGTTAAAGCCAAGGCCGCCGCCCGTGGGGCCGGTGCTGCTGCTCTCTGCGCTTTGCAGGGTGCTGGGCAGATGGTGGGCGCGCAGCACTGCATCCTCGCAGATGAGCACGGCGCGTTCCATGACGTTTTTAAGCTCGCGCACGTTGCCGGGCCAGTGGTATTGCAGCAAAAGGTCAATGGCAGGCGTAGAGATGCGCCGTACCGGGCGGTCATATTCCTTGCTGAACATGCGCAGAAAATGCTCCGTGAGGGGCAAAATGTCCTCCGGTCTTTCGCGCAGCGGGGGAATAAACACAGGAAAGACATTGATGCGGTAGTACAGATCCTCGCGGAACAGCCCCTGCTCCACCAGCTCTTCCAGTGGGCGGTTGGTGGCGCAGACAAGGCGCACGTCCACCTTGTAGCGGCGTTCATCGCCCAGAGGCTGGATTTCGCCTTCCTGAAGCGCGCGCAGCACCTTTGCCTGGGCGGTGGTGGAAAGGTCGCCGATTTCGTCCAGAAACAGGGTGCCCTTGTCCGCTTGGCGGAAAAGGCCGGCACGGTTTTGCACCGCGCCAGTGAAAGCGCCCTTGCGCCAGCCAAAAAGCTCGCCTTCAATGAGTTCCGAGGGCAGAGCGGCGCAGTTGAGCATGACCAGCGGCTGCGTGCGCCGAGGGCTTGCTGTGTGCAGGGCCTGGGCCATCAGTTCTTTGCCCACGCCCGACTCTCCGCGCAACAGCACTGTTGCGCGGCTGGCTCCGGCCTGCGTGAGGCGGCGCAGCACGTGCCGCAGGCTCTTGGAGGTGGCAATGACCGAGGCTGGCGTGCCGCTGACAAGAGGTTCATCGGGCAGCATGCAGAAATGCTGGCGCGCCATTTCTTCCTGCAAACGGGCCACCTGGCGACCCACAAGCGTAGCTACGGTTTCGAGAAAGCGGCAGCGCAGATCCAGTTCTGACTCCGGGGCGGTGGGGGTATCGGCGCTCAGGGTGCCGATAACTTCCGTCTGGTCGGCATTTTCAACGCGCACCGGCACGCTTATGAATGCCAGCCGCGCCATTTCTTCCTGGCTGCGGCCAAAAAGGCGGTTCTGAAAGTCGGGCCGCCCCTGCATACATGAAACAATTATGGGCCGCCCTTCGGCAAAAACCTGGCCAGTGATGCCTGAACCCGGTTCATAGGCGGCCTCGGGCGCGTCCGCAGGGCCGTAGGAAAGCGAGAGCTTGAGCTCGCCGCTTTCGGGATCCTGAACCACGATGTGGGGTCTGTCGAAGTGCATGTCTTCTGCAAGAGCCGCCAGCAGCTCCCGCAGTGAATCGTGAAAGGAATGGCCCGGCGATAGGGCGGCCAACACCCGGTTAAGGGTGTCGAGGCACTGCCCTGTGCCCATGAAGGGCGCGGCGAAATGGGCTTCTTGCATATGTTCCCTGCTCAATGCGGCGTGAGTACGGCGCTGTTTTCCGAAGTTGCCGAACATTATCCATAGCTGCGTTACGCCTTGGTGGCGGGCATCTGCTCACGCAGTAACCTGAGCAATCTCACGTAAGTTGCTGCAATACGGAACGGCACATCAGGCATCGCGGCACATGTGCTCGCTGATGCAGACTGAGGGGGGGGAAGATGCGGGTCTGACCTGTTGGCGGTTTGCGGATGATGCAATCCCAGGTCGTTGTAGCCCATGTGGGGCTGGTTGTTCTGAAACGGGCCGCTTCATAGCTGGCGGCAGGGCGGCTCCGCCACAGAGGGGTGAAGGGCCGCGCCGTGGCGCGGCCCTTCAGAAGATTATTGCTGCGGTCCCTGGTCAATGTCAATGATACGGCCTTGCAGCCATACGTAGGCATCGACCTCGTGTCCCGCTTCAGGTTCATAGTCGCCCAGAACCATCTTGGAGGCGTAAACAGCCAGACGCATGGGCTGCCTGTCTTCAAAGGGAAAGCTGAAGTAGAGCAGCTTTACGGGCATTTTTTCAAGCTGGCAGTCTTTCACTTCTTCAATGGTGGCGCGCATCTGGTATTCGCAGAAGTTGCGACCAGGCATGATGAGGTGACGGTTGCTGACGCTCACTTTGAGAGGCGGCACGTCCAGACGTGTTTTGCCGGGATTTTCGGCAAGCCATGCCTCGGCATAGGCCTCGTAGCGCACGCCCTGTGTGATGGTGATTTCGTCAAGCAGGGCCTTGCGCAGGCCAAGGGCAAGGCCAGCCAGCAAAAATGTGTGCATGACGCCGGGGGTGAGGTCGTCCTTGTCGCGTCCATACAGCGGGTCGTAAAACCACATGGGGTTTTTGCCTTCAAGCATGGTCACGGCCACGTTGGCCTCAACGCCGGTCTGCCAGGGGTGCACGTTGTCAACCGTGAGGTCGTTGGGCAGCCCTTCAAGCAGGGGTGTTGCGGTAACAGGGGCAAGCTTTTCCCCTTCCTCGCCAGCCACAAGCACGGCAGCCCTGACGGGCTGATCCTGCGGCCATGCCAGCAGGATGTGATCCTTGCCGTCGCGCTTCCACTGCCAGGAGGGGCGGGTGCCGCCATCGTGCATGACGGTGGTGGCAATCTGGCCCATGATGGTGGCGGGGTTTTGCCCCGTCAGCACAGCCCAGGCATCGCCAAGGGTTTCTGTATGCCCACGGTTGGCGGCAGCCAGTTTGGCTTCCAGCTCTTCGGCAGTAGGAGCCTGATCGGCAAGAGGATTGCCTTCGCTGTCAACGCGAACCCATTCTTCGGCTTCGGTTTCGGCAGCCTGAATCTTGTTTTCAGCTTTTTTGGCCATGAAATATTCCTTTCATCGCGCGGTCAGGGCGCTGGCCGGAGGGTATCCGGCCAGCGCGCAATACAATTTAACGTCTGTCGCCACGGTCGCGGCGGTCACGCCCGCCACGGTCACCACGGCCATTTCTGTCGCCACGGTCGCCCCTGTCGGAACGGGGAGGACGGGCGGTTTCTTCGGGATTCCAGGGGTGGCCCTGCTCTTCAAGCAGCACGGCCTTGCGGCTGGCGCGGATGCGGTCGCCGTTGATTTCAATGACCTTGACCAGCATGTCTTCGCCAAGGCGAGCCACATCGCCGGGCTGTTCCACGCGGTTAACGTCAAGCTGCGACACGTGCACAAGGGCTTCCACATTGGGCAGCACTTCCACGATGGCGCCGATTTCCATGATTTTGCGCACCTTGGCAAGATAGTTCTTGCCGAGGTCGGGGCGCTGGTCATAGTACGAAACCATTTCGCGGGCTTTTTCCAGGGCTTCAGCCGTGGGGGCGAAGATGGACACGCGGCCCGTGTCTTCAATGTCCACAGATGCGCCGGTAGCCGCGGTGATGGCCTTGATGTTCTTGCCGCCGGGGCCAATGATGAGGCGGATGATGTCCGGGTTCACGAACACTTCGGCATGCTGGGGTGCAAAGCGCGAAAGTTCCTTGCGCGGCTCGGCAATGGCCTTGGCCATTTCTTCCAGAATGTGGTGGCGGCCTTCGTGGGCCTGCTTCATGGCGGCGCGCATGATCTCGGTGGTGAGGCCGGTGATCTTGATGTCCATCTGCACGCCGGTCACGCCTTCAGCGGTACCCGCGATCTTGAAGTCCATGTCGCCGAGGGCGTCTTCGTCACCAAGAATATCGGTGAGCACGATGAACTTGTCGCCTTCCTTGATGAGGCCCATGGCCACACCGGCCACAGGGGCGCTGATGGGCACGCCCGCATCCATGAGGGAAAGCGAGCCGCCGCACACGGCAGCCATGGAGGAGGAGCCGTTGGATTCGAGAGTTTCGGACACAACGCGCAGGGTAAAGGGAAAATCAGCGTCAGCGGGCAGCACGGGGCGCAGGGACTTTTCAGCCAGGGCGCCGTGGCCGATTTCGCGGCGCGAAACGCGCACGGGCTTGACCTCGCCCACAGAGAAGGGCGGGAAGTTGTAGTGCAGCATAAAGCGCTTGGTCACGTCGCCGGTGAGCGAATCCATGCGCTGTTCATCGGTGGAGGAACCAAGGGTGGTCACAACCATGGACTTGGTTTCGCCGCGGCGGAACAGGGCGGAGCCGTGGGCGCGGGGCAGCAGGCCGGTCTGGATCTGGATGGGGCGCACGGTCTTGGTGTCGCGGCCGTCAATGCGGGTGCCTTCGTTGACAATACGGGCGCGCACCAGCTTCTTTTCCAGGTCGGAAAGCATGTCGCCCACGCTCTTGAGCGCGGCGTCGTTTTCGGCCCAGGCCGGATCGCTCTTGAGGTTTTCCATGACCTTTTCTTTCACGGCCTTGCGGGCGTCCTTGCGGGCCATCTTTTCAGGCACGCGCAGGGCTTCTTCCAGGCCGGCGTCAAGGGCCAGTTCCTTCACGCGGGCAACCAGAACCGGGTCGTCGGCGTGGGGGGTAAAGGTCATTTTGGGCTTGCCGGCCAGTTCGCGCAGCTTGAGCTGGGCTTCAACCAGAGGCTGAATCTGCTGGCGGCCCCATTCAAGAGCGTCGATGATGACTTCTTCGGGCACAAAGCGGGCTTCGCCTTCCACCATGGTGAGCGCATCGGCAGAGGCGGCAAACACGATGTTGAGGTCGCTCTGTTCCTGCTGCTCAAAGGTGGGGTTCAGCACAAACTGTCCATTGATGCGGCCAATGCGGCCACCAGCCACCGGGCCGTCAAAGGGCAGGGGCGAAAGCATGACAGCGGCGGAAGCGCCCGTAAGCGCCAGCACGTCGGAGTCGTTCACCTGATCGGCAGAGATGACGCTGGCAAGAACCTGCACGTCTTCGTTCAGGCCCTTCTTGGGGAAGAGCGGGCGCAGCGGGCGGTCGATCAGGCGGGAAACCAGGGTTTCGCGCTCGGAGGGACGGCCGATTTCGCGGCGGAAGAAGCTGCCGGGGATGCGGCCAGCGGCGTACATTTTTTCGGAGTATTCAACGGTAAGGGGGAAGAAGCCCTTGTCGAATTCAAGCGTCTGCGAGCACACGGTGACGAGCACCACGGTGCCGCCGCACTGAATCCACACAGAACCGTGGGCCTGATTGGCCATACGGCCTGTTTCAAGGATAACTTCCTTGCCGCCGACCATGGCTGTAACCCTGATGGGTTCAAAAATATCTTGATACATAAAAATTCCTTTGCGTAGTGCGAAGGGGATTCCGGCAAAAGCGGGCAGATCCTCGGCCTTTGGCCTCTGCCTGATTTTCCCGGACCCCCCTTCTTCGCGTTTTGTACCCTCGATGGGGTTGATTCAAGCAACAAGGGGGAGCGCTGGCTCCCCCTTGCGCGACAGAAGTCTTACTTGCGCAGACCGAGCTTTTCGATAAGAGCGCGGTAACGCTGAACGTCTTTCTTCTTCAGATAGTTCAGAATGTTGCGACGACGGCCAACCAGCTTGAGCAGACCGGTGCGGGAGTGGAAGTCCTTCTTGTGTTCTTTGAAGTGACCGGTGAGGTCTTCAATACGGGCGGTGAGCAGAGCCACCTGAACTTCCGGGGAACCGGTGTCGCCTTCGTGTTTGGCGTGGGCATCAATAACCGTTTTCTTGTCGCTGGCATCCATTACCACAGCAGTACTCCTTGATAGTCGGGGTTAGTTCCAAAGTCCCCGCAACACGGTCCAACATGGGCCAGCAGGCGTGGTTTCGAGCTGCGCCAGAGCCAGGGCAGTGCCCTGTTCAAGCAGCAGCGCAAAGCCCTCCGCAGGCTCGGCATCTGTCGCGCCCTGCTCGGGGGCATCCGCTTGAGCGGGTGCTTCCGGGCGGCAAGGCACGGCTATGCCGTTGCGCACACGAGCGGCTTCATCCGGCGTGAGCTCCACCTTGCGCCAGTGGGGCAGTGCTTCCGCGATGGGACGCACGCAACCAGGCAACAGGGCGGGATCAGCCGTGAAGTCCGCAGGATCGCGGGCCACATCGAGGCCGAAGGGGTGACTATACTCCCGGGTCAGTTCTGTGAGCACGGCTCCACACCCTAAGCGCGTCCCCAAGCTGTGGGCCAGGGAGCGTATATAGGTGCCAGAACTGCAAGCGACCCGAAAGCTCACAAACGGAAGACTCACCTCGAGTGTTTCCGCTTGTGAAATTTTTATGCGTTTGACCTTGGCAGGGGCTTCTACGCCCTTGCGCGCCAGTTTGTAGAGCGGCTGGCCTTCGTGCTTGGCCGCTGAATAGGACGGCACGGACTGCTCGGCAAGCTCAAGCCATGCGGCTACCTCGCGGCGCACGTCAGCTTCGCTCACATGCTCCCACGGCGCTTCGGCCACAACCTTGCCTTCAATATCCCATGTGTCGGTGGTCTGGCCCAGCCGCAACGTGCCGCTGTAAACCTTGCCGCCGCCAGCCAGCAGATGACCTGAAAGTTTGGTGGCCTGCCCCAGCAAAACAAGCAGAACCCCTGATGCCAAAGGATCAAGAGTGCCCGCATGCCCGATCTTTTTTTGCCCAAGGCGTTTGATAGCCGTGAGACAACGGGCCGAGGTGGGGCCGGAGGGCTTGCGCAACACCAGAATGCCGTGCTGCTGGGGCAACTGGGCCGCCCCGGAGCTTTTTTCCGGCTGTCGGTCTGGGGTGCTGGGTGCGGCAGCAGCCGCTTTGGTCATACTCATACGCAAGTTGCAACCATAGCCGCAGAGCGGGCATAAGTCAAAAAAATATCGGCGGTAAAGGCCACTGGGGGAGCCAAAACCGAGAAAAAAGCAGAAAACCGTTACTCGCCGGACGAACCCCGGTCTTCGGCATCCAGTTCTTCAGCTATGGCAGCCAGCAACTGGGCGCTAGACGTATCCATATCTGCCCGCACGGTGCCGCCCGCAGCATTGCGGTGACCGCCGCCGCCAAGTCTGGCCGCCGCCGCGCGCACGTCTACCGCGCCGTAGGAGCGCAGGCTGAACTTGCAGCAGGCCGGGGAATCCTCCCGCAGCACCGCGGCCACCTGAACGCCGCGCAACCGGCGCAGTTGTTCCACAAAACCTTCGAGGTCTTCCTTCAGCGCCCCGCATTTGCGCAGATCTTCAAGATACACGGGGCAAAAACAGACGCTGCCGTTGCGCTCAAGTTGCGCACGCTGCAAAAGCTGGCCCCAGAGGGTCAGGCGGCCACGGCTCCAGCTGTTTTCAAGATGTTCGCGCAACTGGGCAATATTACAGCCGTGCTCAACCAGATGGGCCGTGAGGTAGAGCACCTCGGCGCTGGTATTGCCGTGGCAGAAGCCGCCAGTGTCGGTAATGATGCCAAGGGCCAGGCCGTTTGCCAGCTCGCCCGTGAGGGGCAGGCCTGCGGCCAGGGCCACATAGGCCATGAGCTGGGCAGTGGCTGCCGCCTGGGGTTCAACCCAGTTTGCCACGCTGCCCATGCCGTTGCCGCCGAGATGGTGGTCAATATTCAGTGTTTGCAGATCAGGCAGGCGGCCCGCCAGCTCGCGGCCAAGGCGCTCTGGTTCGCCGCAGTCAAGCAGCACCGCGCAGCGCGGCTTGAAGGGCGGATGTTCCAGCGTTGTGTGCACGAAGCCCGGCGTGGAAAAAAAGTCCAGATATCCCGGCAGGCCCGGCTGGGCGTAGAGCATGAATTCCTTGCCCATGGACCGCAGGATATGTCCCGCAGCCGCCACAGCGCCTGCGGCATCTCCGTCAGGGTTCACATGGGCGGCCACAATAACCTGATCCACATGGCGAAAAGCTTCAGCCATGCGTTCCGCGCCGTCGCGGAATTGCGGGGGAATGAGTTCAGTCCGCTGCATATATCTCCACCTGGCTATCCGTCATTTCCTCGGGGCAGACCGCTTCCATCATGAGCGCGCATTTGTCCATGCGGCTGCGCAGATGGCTCTCGCTGTTGGAAATGGATACCACTGCAAGCCGCAGACGGGAGAGACTGTCTTCTGTTCCCGCTTCAGCTATGGCTACATTAAATTTGTTTCTGGTCTTCTGTTTCAGGCTGTTGGCAACGCGGCGCTTGGCCTTGAGATTATCGTTGCCTTCCAGGCTGAATTCTACGGTAAGAACCGCCATAAACATGGCCATATGCTGGATTCCTGCCGGTCGAGAGGCATTTTGCAGGCTTGCCGCCTTGTGGCGGCAAGGGGTCGGCGGCGTGCTTTGGCCCAAAGGGCGCCTTCCGGCACAGCCGAAGAATACAGATATGGCCTGAAAGGCTGGCTGTCAAAGGCATGTATGCAAAAAAGAAGGGAGGCCTGTTCGCGGCCTCCCTTCCCACTAATCATTGTTTAAAGAGTGGCGGCTTCTTCGACGGTTTCAAAGGCTTCGATGATGTCGCCGATCTTCACGTCGTTGAAGTTTTCAAGGCCCACGCCGCACTCGTTGCCCTTAACCACTTCCTTGGAGTCGTCCTTGAAGCGCTTGAGGGAAGAGATCTTGCCCGTGTAGACCACCACGCCGTCGCGCAGCAGGCGTACACCGGCATTACGGGCGATCTTGCCGTCAGCCACGTAGGAACCGGCGATAAGGCCGACCTTGGGCACGCTGAATGTGTCGCGCACTTCGGCCTGGCCGAGGTACACTTCACGCTGCACCGGGGCAAGCATGCCAGCCATGGCGCTCTTGATATCGTCCACGAGCTTGTAAATGATCTCGTAGAAGCGGATATCCACGTTTTCGTGGTCGGCCACATCCTTGATCTTGGAAGTGGGACGCACGTTGAAGCCGATAATGATGGCCTGCGAGGCAGAAGCCAGCAGAATGTCGGATTCCGTGATTGCGCCTGTGCCGCCGTGCACCACGTTGATGCGCACCTTTTCCGTGCTCTGCTTGTTCAGAGCTTCGGTGATGGCTTCCAGGCTGCCCTGCACGTCCGCCTTGACCACAAGGTTGAGGGTCAGGGTTTCCTGATCGGACTTGCGCTGCGACAGGAAGGTTTCAAGAGTGACGCGCGATTCGGAGGCCAGATCACGTTCACGCTGCTTGACCGCGCGGGAATCGGCGATGCGGCGGGCGACCTTTTCGTCGGACACCACAAAGAATTCCTCACCGGCTTCTGGTACGCCTTCAAAGCCCTGCACTTCCACAGGCAGCGAGGGGCCGGCGTCCTTGACCTTCTTGCCCTGGTCGCTCATGAGAGCGCGCACACGGCCCGAGAAGGTGCCGCACACAAAGCTGTCGCCCTGGCGCAGGGTGCCTTCCTGAATGAGCACGGTGGCGATGGGGCCACGGCCCTTGTCGAGCTTGGCTTCCACGATATGACCGCGAGCGGGCTTGTCGGGGTTGGCCTTGAGCTCCATGATTTCAGACTGGAGAGCCACCATTTCGAGCAGTTCGTCCAGACCCATGCGGCTCTTGGCCGAAACCTTGGCAACGATGGTGTCGCCGCCCCATTCTTCGGCCTGCAGGCCAAGCTCGGCCAGTTCGCGCAACACGCGGTCAGGCTCGGCGCCGGGCTTGTCCATCTTGTTCACGGCCACCATAATGGGCACATTGGCGGCGCGGGAGTGGTTGATGGCTTCGCGGGTCTGCTCCATGACGCCGTCGTCGGCGGCGACCACAAGGATAACAAGGTCGGTGACCTGAGCGCCACGGGCGCGCATGGCGGTGAAGGCTTCGTGGCCGGGCGTGTCGAGGAACACGATTTCGCCGCGCTTGGTCTTCACATGGTATGCGCCGATGTGCTGCGTGATGCCGCCGGCTTCGCCGCTGGTGACGTTGGACTTGCGTATGGCGTCGAGCAGCGAGGTTTTACCGTGGTCAACGTGACCCATGATGGTGACAACAGGCGGGCGCGGCTTGAGAGTTTCAGGCGCGTCCACTTCCTTGGGAACCAGATAATCGTCTTCAGAAAAGCCGACTTTTTCAACTTCGTAGCCGAATTCGGCGGCCACCAGAGTGGCGGTGTCGATATCCAGCGTCTGGTTGATGGTCGCCATGATGCCAAGACCAAAGAGTACCTTGATGATCTCGTTGGCCTTGAGACCCATCTGGTGGGCCATGTCGGCAACGCGGATGGCTTCGGTAATACGAATCTTGCGCTTGGCGGCCTTGAGCGGCTGGGTGGACTGCGGCACCACAGAAGAGCGGCCCGACTTGCGGCGGCCCTTGCCTCTGTTCAGGCGACCGCTGTCGTCGTCATCGCTGCGGCGGCCAAAATCACCCTGCTGAAAATCAACAGTGCGGCGAC
Organism: Desulfovibrio sp.; assembly: GCF_035644575.1. Classification (GTDB taxonomy): domain Bacteria; phylum Desulfobacterota; class Desulfovibrionia; order Desulfovibrionales; family Desulfovibrionaceae; genus Desulfovibrio. Next base: position 24,794 of record NZ_DASQOG010000246.1, read on the forward strand.
CCTTGAGGCGCTTTTTCTTGCTCTGTCCATCGCGGGTGTCGGAAGGGGAGGCAGGCGCTGCCTGCTGCCCAAAGCCACCTGCGGGACCACCGGGACGGGGGCCGCCAGCAGTACGCGGCGCGCCGCCGGGGCCACCGGGGCCGCCAGGACGGGGACCGCCGGGACGGGGAGGCCTGCCAGCGCCGTCTCTGGGCGGATAGCCGCCGGGGCGGCTGTCGCCAGTGCGGGCGGGGCGGGCATCCTGCGAGGGCGTGGCGCCGGGAACAGGACGGGAAATAATGCGAACCTGCGGCGTTGCCGGGGCTTCCGCACGGGGTGCGCGCCGGGGCGCGGCACCTTCCTCGCCGTCTTCACCGGCGCGGGCTTCAGCAGAGCGCTGGGGCAGGGTAGGCGCAGACGAGCCTTCGGGCATGGCCGAGGCATCGGGGCGCGCCACGCGGGCCTTGGCGGCCTTGTCCTGCGCTTCAGTCTTGTCGGCGTGGGGCTTTTCAGCCGGAGCCTTTGCAGCAACGGCTTCCACCACAGGGGCGGCAGGCGCAGCTTCCGGCGCAGGGGCAGACTCCACAGCGGCGGGAGCCGGGGCTTCCACAACCTCGGGTTCTTTCTGGTCGCTGGGGCGGCTGATAACGCGAGCGGGCGAAATGACCTTGGCAGGCTTGACGATGCGGGCCTTGTGTTCGGCAGCTGGGGCCGGTTCCTGCGCGGGCTTGGCAGCCTTGGGCGCAACGGGCTCGGCAGCGGGAGCAGATGGGGCCGCTTCAGCCACGGCTTCTACCACAGGGGCAGTTTCCTTGGGCGCTTCGGTTTCAACCGGAGCGGCAACGGGGCCTTCCTGCGCTGCGGTTTCGGCTTCCTGCGGGGAGTCCTTGCGGCGGCGGCGCACGATGACGTCGCGCTGTGTACCGGCACGCTCCGCATCAACCTGTTTCTGTTCGGCAAAGTAATCGCGCAAGCGAGTGGCCTCCTCTGAGGTGACGGAACCAGTAGCGGATTTTACCGGCAGGCCGAGCTCACGCGCGACACGCAGTATATCCTTGGGATCCTGCGAGATATCCCCGCCAAGATCCTTAATTTTTATTTTATCATCGGACATGTTTTCCCCCCTTGCGCCGTGTTCCGGGTCTGAATTTCGCGAACTTGGCCGCGCAGACAGGATCGGAACATACATACCAGCCTCTGCCCGGTCTGGTTTTTTCTGCGTCTAAAGTCAAAATTCCCTGCTCCGCCAGTACGTGGCGGTCGAGATCGGCCTTGGGAAAGCGGCGGCGGCAGATGACGCACATGCGCTCCGGCCCGTCACAGGCCTGCTCCCCGACTTCAACGGGCGCAGCGTTATTCTTTTGCATCTCCGCTTTCCGTGGCTGCGGGCATTTTCAGCTCCACTGCCGAGGATTCGGGAGTGCTCTCCACAATCGGGGCCAGGAAGTTGATGGCTGAGCGCAGGTCGGCAATGCGGGCCGCGCTGATAGTGAGTTTGTCAGCCAGTTCCTGGTCCGTAGCCTCGCGCAGGTTGTCCAGCGAGCTGTAGCCCGCGGCCAGAAGCGCTTCAATGGAAACTTCCGCCACGCTGGCAACCTGCTCAAGGCCGTGCCCAATGGCATTGGCCTCGTTGTAGCGGGTTTCGGTAAAGATATCGACCTTCCAGCCCAGCAGGCGCGCGGCAAGTTTGACGTTTTGCCCCTTGCGTCCGATGGCGTTGGTGAGCTGATCGTCAGGCACGATGACTTCCAGAAGATTTTCTTCTTCGTCCACCACAATGCGCGAAACCAGGGCCGGGGCCAGAGCGTTGCGGGCATAGGTGGCGATGTCTGCGCTCCAGACAACGATATCGATACGTTCGCCGTGCAGTTCCTGCACGATGTTCTGGATGCGCGAACCGCGCACGCCAACGCATGCGCCCACGGGATCCACATCACGCTCACGCGAAAGCACGGCAACCTTGGCGCGGGAGCCGGGATCGCGGGCAACGCCCATGATCTGCACCACGCCATCGTCAACTTCGGGCACTTCGCGGCGGAACAGGGCGGCCATGTAATCGCGGTGCGAACGGGAAACAACAACCTGCGGGCCGCGTCCTTCCTGGCGCACCTCAATGATGAGGGCCTGCACACGGTCGCCGCGTTTGTAATGTTCGCGGGGAATCTGTTCCTCACGGGGCAGTATGGCTTCGGTACGGCCCAGGTTCACAACCCAGCCGCCTTTGTCGCGTCGCTGCACGATGCCGGATACAATTTCGCCCACGCGATCCTTGTATTCGGTGTAGATGATTTCCTGCTCCGCATCACGCATGCGCTGGATGATAACCTGCTTGGCAGACTGGGCGGCAATGCGGCCAAGGTCTTCGACCTTGACGCGGAAGCCCATTTCATCGTCCACCTGCACTGACGGATCATGCTTGATCGCTTCGGAGTATTCGATCTGCGTGTCAGGATTGGCAAAGTCGTCGTCGTCCATGACGATTTTGAACTGGTAGACCTCAATGTCGCCTGTTTCGTCATTGTAGGTCACTTCCACGTCCATATCTTCGCTGAAGCGGCGCAGCACCGAAGTGCGCACCGCGTCTTCAAGCGTGTCGATGAGCATGTTGCGGTCAAGGCCTTTGTCCTTGCTGATCTGGTCAATGGCCTTTTTAAGTTCAAGATTCATGGGTGCCTCCGGCTGCTGGCGCTGCGGCGAAAATATCTCTGGTTCCTGCACTGTTCACGGCGGCCAGTGATTTTGGCCATGCCAAACGAGTGTGCAGTTGCGTCAGGTTTTACTGGTTCTCTTCAGAACCACTGGATTTTGTTTTCTTTTCCTTGCTGGGCTTGGTCGCGGCCTTGGCGGCGGGCGCTTTGGCGCGGCCCTTGCCAGGCTTTTGCGGCTGCCTGAAAATATACATGCGGCTTGCCCTGCGCACGGCATCCCAGGGGATGCTGACCGGCGGCAGGTTTTCGGGTGTCACCTCGCCCTCGGGCGAGATGGTGGCTGGCGCCAGGGTGAACGCATTTTCTTCAACGGAAAGCAGGGTGCCGCGCCACAGGCGGCGGGGGCCGCCGTGCGAGGGGTTGGGCCCTTCGGGCGAACCTTCGTTGATGGCAACGGCCCTGAGCAGACGGGCTTCCACCACATCGCCAATATAATGGCTCATCTGGTCAAGACTGAAAAAAAGTCGCGTCAGCCCGGGGGTGGAAACCTCCAACACGTACGCCTCGGGAATGGTATCTTCCACCTCAAGGGCGAGGCCGATGTGGCGCGAGATATGCTCGCACTGCTCAAGGGTGGCAGAAAGCGCGACCAGGGCTGGCGCATCAATGTCGTCGGTGTCGGCGGGGGCGGGCTGGGTGCCGGATTCCGCAGGAAACGGCACGTCTACAAAGAGCCGAACCACTGTGCGCCCGGCGCGGACGATTTCCACTCCCCAGATAACCAGGCCCAGCGATGTTGCGAGGGGCTCGGCCAAACTGGTGATGGTTTCTTTGAGTACGTCGTCGGTCATTCGTTTCTTAGAGCATTCCTTTGCGCTGAAAATGCGCTTGCCTGGCGGGTTTGCCCTGTCACAAGGACAAAAAAAAGGGGGCCCATTCAGGCCACCCCGCAGGAACTGCGTTCCGCATCAGGATGTAGCAGTGGCGCGAACGCCAGCCGCTTTGAATGAGTTTCATTATCTTGGTGAAAAAAAATTGTCAAGATGTTTGTGC
>NZ_DASQOG010000247.1:0-25305 GCF_035644575.1 Desulfovibrio sp.
TGCACCACGGGGCTTTGGCGGCGCACCATGTCGAGAATTTCCCCAAAGCATTCCATGCTCTGTCTCCCCCGGCCAGACCGGAAGCAATAGTAAAAAAAGCGCAGGGTAGAACGCGCTCAGACACCGCAGATGCCCACAGAAAGGCAACCCGTCCTAGGGCTTGATGTAGGCGAAGCCTTCCCGTTGCAGACGCACAATTTCCACAAGACCGGCGGGCACAACATCGCAGCCGGGCCAGATGTCGGCATGGTCGATCTTGTTGTCGGCCAGGGCATTGGCGCACAGCAGGATGCGCAGGCCCTGATCCTGCAGGGGGGCCGCAATGGCGCGGAATTCTTCATTGCCCTTGACGAACTGGGTGACGGCGGGGCCGTTGGCTACAACCACAAGCTGAAAGCGTTCTTCGGGCAGGGCTTTGATATAGTTGGCCGCATTACGAAGAACAAGGCGCAGAATGGCGGGGTCCTTGCTGTCCATGTGCAGGCAGAGATCGTAATTCATACTTCTTCCTGTTGTTATGCGTTGCGCAGGCTGCAAGGCCTGTTGCAGCAATCCTAGCCAAGCGGCAGTTTTTTGCAAGCAACAGTTGCGAATGGTTCTTGATTCATGCGGCGGGGCAACGTATAGTTTGGCATGATCTACCCCCTTGGCGAACTACACCCCCAGAGGACGTACAGCCTGGCCTTGCTGCGAGGGCTCGCAGGCTTGGTGTTGCTGCTGTGCGCCGGGGGCTGCGGTTTGCTGGCCCGCGCGCCTGCGGAAGAGCCGCAGCCAGCGCCCCCACGGCTGGAAACGGCGTGGCAGGGCAAGCCCGTGCCGTACAAGGTGCGCATCAAGGTGCAGGACGGCCCGGATTCTCTGGCAGGGCAAATGAAGGCCTCAAGCCAGCTTGTGCAGCTTGCCAAGGAACCGCCAGACAGCCTGCTGGCCCTGGAAAGGCGCGCCAGGGCAGACACCGCCAGCGCGCAAAGCCTGCTGCACTCCCAAGGCTATTATGATGGCCTTGCTTCCGTTCAAATAGACAAGGACGCCTCGCCCGTTGTTGTTGACCTGGTTCTTTCGCCGGGCAAGCGCTACAGCCTAGGCCGCGCCGATGTGTATTACGACCCGGAACCCGACATCCCGCAGTTCTTTCGCAACAGGCAGCGTGAGGTGGGCTTTTGGGGGCTGCAAACGGAACCAGTGCCCCCGCCGTTCTTCCCCACGGTTTTGCCCGGCGTAGCCATTGGCAAGCCCATTGCCGCCGATGATCTGCTCGCGGCGGTGGATGCCCTGCCAGAATCCTTGCGGCGGCAGGGCTACCCCCTGGCCGCTGTGGCGGATACCAGCTACACCCTTGACCGCGAGGCCCGCAAACTCAATGCCGACATCCTGATTCGGCCCGGCCCGCCAGCGCTCATGGGCCGCATCGAAGTGCGCGGAGCAAAGGAAGTGAACGCCGAATACGTGCAGCGGCTCGCCCCCTGGAATGTTGGCGAGGAGCCTTGGGATTCGGACATGGTGGAAGACTACGCCAACAAGCTGCGCGGTCTGGGCCTGTTCCGCTCCGTGCAGGTCAAACCTCTGGAAGAAAATCTCGCCTGGGGCGCAGGGCGCGAAAGCGCCTCCGTGCTGCCACTGGAAGTGACCGTGGCGGAAGCGCCATTCCATTCGGTGGGGGCCAGCGCCCGGTATGATACGGATACGGGCCTCGGTGTGGAAGGCATGTGGGAGAACCGCAACGTCTTCGGCAATGGTGAAAAGCTCACGCTTTCAGCGCCTCTGGCTACGGAAACGCAGGGCCTCAAGGCTGTATTTGAAAAGCCTGCCTTTATGGCCAGAGAGCAGAAACTGCTCGTCACCGGCTCCACCTTGCGGGAAGATACCAGCGCCTACGAAAAAATTGCGGGCAGCGGTTCCGGCGATATCGAGCGGCGGCTTTCGCGCCAGTGGTGGGGCAGCGCAGGCCTTGGGGGCGAAAGCGGCTCCATCAAGGATAACGAGCAGGATCCCAAGGGCTACGGATTTTTTGGGCCACGGGTGGGGCTGCGGCGCGACACGCGCAACAATATCCTCAATCCTTCCGACGGCTCGGAGCTTGCGGTCAAGGTCAAGCCTTACACGGGCTTTTATGGCGAATCGTTCAACGTCATGACAGGCGTTGTTTCCGCCAGCGGTTATTACGCCCCCTTCCGCAAGGACGGCCTGCCGGACGACAAGCTTGTGCTGGCGGGCAGGGTCGAGGCCGGGGGGCTTGCGGGGGCTGGCTTGCGCACCATTCCGGCCAGTTTGCGCTACTACGCGGGCGGGGCTGGCTCTGTGCGCGGCTATGCCTATCAGTCGCTCGGCCCGCGCGACCACAAGGACGAGCCGCTGGGCGGGCGTTCCTATCAGGTGGTCAATCTTGAGGCGCGCTATAAAATTACCGAAGATGTGGGCATTGTGCCTTTTCTCGATGGCGGCATGGTATACAGGGACGAGCTGCCGCGCATCATCGGCGACATGAACTGGGGCGCTGGCCTTGGCCTGCGGTACTACACGCCCATCGGCCCTGTGCGCCTGGATGTAGGCTTTCCCTTGCAGCCCATTGACGGCGACCCCCCGGTGCAGATTTACGTCAGCATAGGACAGTCTTTCTGATGGATCAGGAACACAGCGCGGCCCCGCCGTCTTCCTCTTCTTCCGCATCTGCCGCTCCGGGCGGCAAGGCTTCCCCCAGTGCGGGTCAGCCCGCCCACAGGAAACCTTTTGGCGGGGGCCGTGGCCCTTTTCGCAAGTGGATGCGCCGCGCAGGTTGGGCGTTGGGCCTGTGCATGCTGCTGTGCGTAATTGCCCTTGCTGCAATCCTCGCGGCCCTGCGCAGCGACTCCGTGCAGGGCTGGCTGACGGAAAAAATCAATACAGCTATGGAAGCCGCGCCGGAATCCGGTGCGCCGCCTGCTGGCGTGCGGGCGCGTATCACCCATCTTTCCGGCCCGTTGCCTTTTGAATTTTTTCTTGGCCTGGAACTGCTCGACAGCGACGGCCTGTGGATGCGTCTGCCGGACTGCCGCGTGCAATGGGACTGGCGCGCCCTGCCTTCGGTCATGCGCCTTGCCTCTGTCGATGTGAATGACGCGCAACTGTTGCGCCTGCCCATTCTGCCGGACGGGCCTGAGTCTGCACCTGCGCCGCCCCTGACTGAGGAGGCCTTGCGCGCCATGCTGGGTGATGCCCTGCGCACGCTTGGCGGTTTGCCCGGCTGGTTGCCGCAGGTGCGCCTTGAAGGGCTGAACATCCTCAATGCCCGTTTGCCGCAAGCTTTGCTGGGTGGGGAGGCTCCTGCCGCTGCCCGGAATGAAAATCCGCCAGCCACAAAGGTTGCCGCGCCAGATGATCAAAAAAGTGCGCCTTCTACCGCAGAGGCTCAGCCAGCGGCATCCGGCGCAACGTTGCCCGGAGTGCGCCCTGAGCCGCATCTCGAAGCTCAGGGCGGAGGGAAAAACAAAGCTTCCGCCGATGCACTTCTTGAAGTCAGCCTGCGGGTGGAGGGTGGAATACAGGGCGCGAAAGCCTTCTTGCAGCTCAGAATCGCCTGCGCGGAAGATAGCCCTGTGTACGTTGGCGGGGCGGCAATCTACGGGGTTGACTCAACAGCCAAAGTGATTCTCACCCCCTCTCGCGTGGGCGAAGTTCTTGGCATTGATGCCACAGCCGAGCTTGCCTCGATATTGCGCAGGGCTTCCGCCCCTGTTGCCGATGATTCTTCTGCAAGCCCACCCCCAAGTTCTCCCACAAAAATATCTTCGGCCAATGATCTGTCCGCCGAATCAGGCGTGCTTGCCGCTCTGCTGCGCGAAGGCGCCAATGCACGGCTAGGTCTTGCGGCGCACATGACGGCTCCCGCCAACCGTGGTGAAGCTGCCGAGGCCAGCGCCGCGTTGGAGAGCATCAGCCTTGAAGCCGGGCCTCTGCACCTTGCCGGGCACGCAAAGTGGGACGCTGGCGAGGGCGCTTCCTGGTTGGATGGGCCTCTGGATGTGGATATCCAGGCCAGCCTTGGCGAGAAAGCTGATACGGAAAAAGATGCTGCTGAAAAATCCGCATCCACATCAGCCGCTGCTCCTTCCACAAATGGCGGCGGGCTGTTGCCCGAACGCGCCCAGTTGCGCATCACGGCAAAGGGGCCGCTGCAAACTCCAGATACGCAGATAGCGCTGGCTTGCCCCGCGTGGAACGCGGGGGGGCACGCCCTGGCGGATATTTCCCTGAAACTGGAATCCACGCCGCTCGACTGGGGACGGGTGCTGCTTGGCGCTCTCAAGCAGACAAGTGCCGCCCCGGCAGAAGTCGGGCTGTCAGACCCCGGCCAAAAAGATACGGAGCAGGCAGCGGAACTGACAGTTAAGGTGCAGGCCTCCGCCGTGGTGGATAATCATCCCCAACGTTTTGGCGCTACGCTTTTTGCCCTGAACGACAAGGAAGACGGGCATGCTCTTTTGCGCGCTGGCGTGCGTGATCTTCAATGCCAGTTGCTGGGCGTGGCTGGTTCCGGTCAGTTGCGTGCGGCCTTGCCCCTGCCGCTTCTGGCGGGCGGCATGCCCCGCGTGGACGGTAAGGTGGATGTGCGCGTGGCCGACTGGCAGGCGCTGTCCGCCATATTGCCGGGGGCGCGGCTGGACGGAGACGCAGCGCTCTCCCTCGAATTCGTTTCGCAACGGGCGGAATCTGCGGTGCCCGCAGCCGCTCAAAATTCGTCAGGCCAGGATTTACCAGATAAAAATTCTCAGGCTCAGGTAAGGCAGCTTCCGGCCTCGCAGGGCGCGTACACCCAGCAGGCAACGCTACGTTGGAGAGTGCCCCGGCTGGCTTACCGGGCAGGCAAAGACCCGGCCTTGGAAGTTCAGGGTTTGGAGGGCGAGGCGGTGCTGACCGATGCCCTTGGCAAGGGCCTGCTTGCCGCCCGGCTTGATCTCGCCGGGGTGCGCAGCGGGGCTGTTCGCCTTGGTGCCAAGCTGCGCGCGCAGGGGTCCATATTCGGGCCATTGGAAGCCACCCTAGAAACAAGCGGATTTGCCGCAACGCGTTGCGCAGTACGCTGGCAGCCCGGCCTGCTTGAATTGCGCCGCCTCGATCTTGACCTGCCCGCGCAAAAGCTGGGCCTGCGCGCGGCGGCAGGGGCCACAGTGCGCTACGGCGCGGGCGATCTGGCGGTCAACGGTCTTGATGTAAACATGAAGCCTTCTGGCAGGTTGCGGGCGCAGGCTGCCCTTGGGCCGGAAAAGCTTGATCTGCGCCTTACGCTTGAACATCTTTTGCTCGCGCCCTGGCAGGTGCTGATCCCGGCCTTGCCCAAGGGCGAGCTTGAGGCCAGCGCACGGCTTACCGGCACTCCGGCCCAACCCGGCGGGGATCTGCGCGTTGACGTGCGCGGTCTTGTGGTGCCGGGGGCGTCGATCAAACCCATGAACCTTGCGCTGACCGGAAGACTTGAGAGAGACAACGCTGGCGGCGGTGCGCTGGCTCTGCGCCTTGTGCCGGATCAAGCCACGGTGGCGGCTCTGGGCGGCACAGAATGCCGCGTTGAGGCCCGGTTGCCCCTTCTTTTCGGGGTGGACGGATTGCCGAGCCCGAACATGCAGGGGCCGCTACGCGCGTCCTTGCGATGGAACGGAGCCGTGGCCCCCTTGTGGAGCCTGATGCCAGTGGCAGATCAGCGGCTTGCGGGGCGGCTTGCGCTTTCGCTGGATGTGGGCGGCAGCCTTGAGGCCCCGGCCCCCAAGGGTTTTGTGCGCATGGACGATACCCGTTATGAAAATTTGCAGTACGGCGTGCTGCTCACGGGCATCAACCTGCGGCTTGATCTTGAAGAAGGCCGTGGCGGCGCACTGGGGCTTGCCCGTCTGAACCTTGGCGCTGCCGATGGACAGGGCGGTACCGCGCGCATCACCGGGCAGGCCCGGCTTGACGGCAGCATGCTTGATTTCAAGGCCGTGGTTGACCATCTGCGCCCCTTGCGACGCCGCGACATCCGCGTGGAACTCTCAGCGCAGACTTCTGTGGCTGGCAGCGCCGCAGCGCCCGAGGTACGCGGAACCGTCACCGTGAATCAGGGCCTTGTGCTGCTTAACAATCTTGACGTGGGCGGCAGCATCACCACCTTGCCCATCAGCGAGGTCTCGCCCGCCTGGGCCAGAGCAGGGCATGAACCGCCCACACCTGCCGCGCCGCAGGGCAAAAAGGCCGCATCCTCCGCTGTTGCCGTCCCGGCCTCAACAGCTCCCGCCTCTGGGGGCAATGCGGGTCTGCTGGATTTGCGCATTGTCATCCCGGGCCGCTTTGTCGTGGAAGGGTTTGGCCTCAAGAGCGAGTGGAAGGCAGACATGCATGTGGGCGGCACGCCCGCCGAACCGCTGATCTCCGGCCAGCTTGGCGCTGTAAAAGGCAGCCTTGATATTCTGGGCAAAAATTTCAAGCTGGCGAGGGGTGCTGTGACTTTTGGCGGCGGGGCTGTTTCCAATCCCCTGCTGGATATCATGCTGACCACTCAGACCCCTGCGCTCATGGCCAATATCAGCATTGTGGGCACTGTGCGCAAAATGCAGCTGATCCTGAGCAGCGACCCGGCAATGCCGCGTGATGAAATTCTGGCCCAGATACTCTTTGGCAAAAGTGCCAACGAGCTTGGACGGTTCGAAAATCTTCGGCTGGCCGCCGCCGTGGCGCAACTGGCCGGATTTGGGTCGGGCAGCGGCGGCGGTGGTGTGCTGGATTCTGCACGCCAGGCGCTGGGCGTTGATGTGCTGCGCTTCAATTCCGGCGCTTCCGGCGCGAATGGGGCGAGCCAGTCGGGCCAAGGCGGCGAGGGCATGGCGGCGGGCAGCTCGGTGGAAATGGGCAAGTACCTCACAGAAGATATTTATGTGGGCGTACAGCAGGGCACCGAGCAGGGCACAACCGCCTTTGTCATTCAGCTGGAGCTGACCCCGAAGGCCAACCTTGAACTGCGCACCGAGCAACAGAGTACCAAGGGCGGCCTGACCTGGAAGTATAATTACTGATGCGGCTCACCTTGGCGGGCGGCACGGCTTGTGATAACATACGTAAATAGTGTCATTAGATGGCTCTGCGGCTCAGAGCCTGTTTGTGAGGCTTCCCGCCCCACGGCGATCTGGCGGGTGGGCAAGCATACATGAGGTGTCAGACAGCAGGCTTGCCGCCTGACTGGACGCAGCCGCCTATCTGGGGCAGACTGCGGGCAGCTGTTTGCAGGCGGCAGGGCATAAAGACAGTAAAGGAAATGTAGCATGGGCAAGATCATGGCCATTTGCACCAGTCAGAAAAAAGGCACGGCCAAAAAGGCCGTGGATCAGGCAAATATTTTAGAAAATCACGGCATTGAGGGCGACGCCCACGCGGGCAACTGGCACCGTCAGGTGAGCCTGCTTTCGTGGCAGGCCATTGAGGCCTTCAAGGCTCGAGGCGCTCTGGTCGCCAACGGCTGTTTTGGAGAAAATCTGATAGTGGACGGCATTGATTTTGCCGCGCTGCCGGTGGGAACCCGCATTGCGTGTAATGACGTGCTGCTGGAAGTTACGCAGATCGGCAAGGAATGCCACAGTCATTGCCAGATATTTCACACCATGGGCGAATGCATCATGCCCACCCAGGGCGTATTTGCCAAGGTGCTGCACGGCGGCGCTGTGCGCACGGGCGACATGATGGAAGTACTGGCTCCCTCTGCCGGGGAAGCCACGCCTGCATAACACGTTCAGGTCGGGAGATGTATGGAAACTCTTAAAATGTTGTGGCGCACGGCGCTGTTTCTCGGCGGGGTAACAGTGGTTTTTGTGGGCTATACGGTTTGCGTGGCGCTGGTCGAAAGACATTTTTCGCCCAAGTACGCCAAGGGGCATGAGCAGTCGCCCTCGGCGGTGGCTTCTGCCGCGCCTGATCGCGAGGCCCGCGCCCTGCTCGACAGCGGTCAGCTGGTCAAGGAGCAGTTTACCCTTGAGGTGCAAAGCCATGTGCCGCCCCTGCGTGTAGACCGCACCGCCGGTCTGCTGGCCGGAGTTGCTCCCCAGAATGTTCGATGAGCGGCGCTGACAAAAAGGCTTTTTCGCAGACATTGCGCATCCGGCAGGCAACGGCCTGTGATTATGTCGCCTTGGCGGATTTGTGGCGGCGCAGCGTGGAGGCTACCCACCAGTTTTTGCCTTCCGGCGAGGTGGAACGCCTGTTCCATGATGTGCGTAACGCCTACCTGCCGGGCGTGGAAATTGTGTGGGTGGCGGAGCTTGCGCCTTGCGGGCAGGCTGCACCCGCGCAACACGCAGCGGGCAGCATGTTGGCGGGCTTTATTGGCTGCAATGGCGCACAGGTGGAGATGCTTTTTGTTGAATCGCGCTGCTTCCGTCACGGCGTGGGCAGGGCGCTTCTGGAGCATATGCGGGCCTTGCATCCCCGGCTGACGCTGGATGTGAACGAACAGAATCCGCAGGCTCTGGCATTTTATGAGCGGCAGGGTTTCAAGGTGGTGGGGCGGTCGGCTCTGGACGGGCAGGGCAATCCCTATCCGCTGTTGCACATGGAGTGGCAGGGCGAAACGGTCTGACATTTTTCGGCGCACGGTTCTGCCCTGCGCCGATTTTTTTGCTACACATAAAAATAGATACTGTGCAGCAGGTATTCCACCTTATGCCGCTCGGCCAGGCTCAGCAGCAGGCGTTTGACGCGCGGCAGGGCGGCAAGGCCGTTTTGCAGTTCAGCCATGCCCGCCAGTGCGCGCTTTTTTTCTGAGGGCGAGGCCAGCTTGTCCACATAGCCCCATACATGCTCGGCGGCATTACGCGCTTGCGGGCCGTAAAGTTCCTTTCCCATCGCCTGCTCCAGCAGCGCATAAAAACCTTTGGCATCGGGCGTCTCCGCCTTGAGCAGGCCGCGTATGGCCGTGTAGGCGGCCTGATCCCGCTCCAGCACCAGATACTTGTATCTGGCCCACTGGGCCGTAAGCTCCTGCCGCGTCAGTTTTGGGTTGGTAAGCTGAATGCACTTTTCGGCTGAAAGGTTTTTGTCCTTCACCTCCAGCATCACATCCACCTCGCGCTGCCCCAGCGACTGATGAAATTCCATAAATTCCCGCATGGCAATGGTGCGCGAATGCATGCCCGGTTTGCCACCTGCAAGCTGCTGGCTGTAATGCAGTTTGGGGCGGCCATGCTGCGGGGTCCAGCTTTCCATGGCGCGGTCAAGCCAATATGCCAGATTCCCCTTTGCAGGGGCGTTCAGTGAGTGGTGAAAAACGTCAAAGATGGCAGGCAGGCCGCATTTTTTGCAGATGCGCAGGGCATCTTCAATGGTGAAGGTGCGCTCGTCATTTTCAAGCGAAATGCGGGCCAGCACGCGCGTCGGCAGGGCCAGCAGGTTTTCCGCCAGCCGTGCGAGGGCGGAGGCCCTGTCGCCATAGCCCCCGCCGAGGTGCAACACTATGCGGGCGCTGCCGTCCACCCCCAGCGCATCGAGAAAGTCGGCATGGAATACAAGATCGGCAACAGCATGCTCCACCACCTCCTGCCGGGGGGAGTTCAGCACCGTGTACTGACCGGGATGCATGGAAACCCGGATGCCGGTTTGCTTCAGCACGCCGCGCAGCGCCTCAAATTCTTCGTGCAGCCGGGCACGCCAGTCAAATGTGTTTTGCGGGTGCGAGGCCAGCGGGATGATGTCCGAGCTGATGCGCATCAGGGGGATGCGCGCCGAGGCGCAGTAGCGCAGCATGGTTCCCAGAGCGCGCAGGTTGTGACGGCACACGGCGAGCATGTTTTCGGGCGTGGCTCTGGCAAGGGTTAGAGCGCTCAGGTCTGCGCCGGGCACCCCGATGGTCTTGCAGGCAAATCCATAACGTATCATGGGCATACTGTAGCGGATTTGCACTGGGCCGCAAGAGGCTGCCAATCCGCCAAAAAAAATCCGCTTCCGAGCCAACCAAAGTGCTGGCCCGGTTTTTTGTCTGCTCCAGTTGTCACACTGTCAGAATAAGATGATTTTTGTCATTTTATTCTGACAAATCCTAAGCCCCTGCCTTTCAACAGATCACGAACTACCGCTAATCACACAAATTTTCAAAACAGGGTTTTTGGCACCTCTTTTGCTTTTTGTGGTGAAATTCACAATTTGCGCCCTGCCGCAGGCATATCCCCGGACGGGAATGCCCTTTTGGCTTGGCGGCACCATCAGCCATGGAGACCAAAACCATGCCGTATCCTTCTAAGCGCGTCTGGATTGTGGGCTGTATAGCCCTGGCCGCGTGCGTGGGCCTGGCGGCAGCGGGAGTGGCGTATTCGTCGCGGACGGAGTTTTGCCTGTCTTGCCACGAAATGCGCGTGTATCAGGATGAACTGATGCTCTCCCCGCACGCCAAGGACGCACAGGGCAAAGCCATCGGATGCTCGCAATGCCATATCCCTTCGGGCAATCTGGCCCGCATGCTCGGCGCCAAGGCATGGATGGGGATGAAAGACCTGTGGGTTCACAATGTGGAGGGCGGTACGGATCTTGACCGGGCTGCCATGCAACCCATTGCCCGCCGCTTTACGGACGATGCCAACTGCCGTGCCTGTCATCAGGATTTGAGCCGCAATGCCAAGGCAGACGGGCCGATCTCGGCAGAGGGCCGCCTTGCGCACGACAATTACGAAGGCAAAAACGGTCAGGCCCGCAGCGGTTGCGTGGGCTGCCATCGCAACCTTGCCCACTTGCCCGCATTTGACGAGCGCATTCCCGCAAATCAGAAGTTTGCACAGAAAATCAAGGAGATACGGCCATGACCCGCAACAAGAAACTGCTCATCGTTCTGCTTGCCCTGGCGGTGCTGACGGGCGGCTATTTTCTGTATATGGCCTGGGCTTTCCCTGCGGAGCGCTGCGAGGCGGCAAAGCATCTGGATTCTCCGCAGATGGCGGGCGATTGCTACGCCTGCCACATGAAGAGCACCCCGCGCCTCGCGCAGGAATGGTACGAGAGCAAGCACGGCATCACCCTTGTGCGCTGCCAGACCTGTCACGGCATGCCTGACGGCAAGGGGGCCATTCCCTTTACCCGCAAGCCGGGGGTCGAGGTCTGCGCCCGCTGCCATTCGCTTTCCATCCAGCGCATGGAGGCCAAGTTCGGCAAGCGCGATGACTGTTCCGCCTGTCATCCCAACCACCAGAGCCCCATGCACGGCAAGGCTTACGAATACCGTATGCCCAGCGGCAAGACGGACTGGTAGCCCGCACGTGCGGTATGCGCCGCATCTGACGGCGCAGGGTGGGTTAGCCCGAGAGCAGGGCGGCCCGCAGTAAAGAAACAATCATGCCAAGCTAACAGCGAGGTTGCGGATATGAATTCATCGCGTCGTGATTTTTTACGTTTTTTTGCCATGTCTGCCGCTATGGCGGCGGCCACGGGCGTTGGCCTGCCAACCCTCGCCCTTGCTGCGGACGATCAGAAACCCGACAAATGGGTCAAAGGCGTGTGCCGTTACTGCGGCACCGGCTGCGGGGTGATGGTAGGCGTTAAAAACGGCAAGGCCGTTGCCATTCAGGGCGATCCCAACAACCACAACGCGGGCCTGCTGTGTCTGAAGGGTTCGCTGCTCATTCCCGTGCTCAATTCCAAAGAGCGCGTCACCCAGCCCATGGTGCGGCGCAAAAAGGGCGGCCCCCTTGAGCCAGTGAGCTGGGACGAGGCCCTTGACCTCATGGCCTCCAAGTTCCGGCACAGCATTGATACGTATGGCGCAAATTCCGTTGCCTGGTATGGCTCCGGCCAGTGCCTGACGGAAGAAAGCTATCTTGCCAGCAAGATATTCAAGGCCGGATTCGGCACCAACAACGTGGACGGCAACCCCCGCCTGTGCATGGCCTCGGCTGTGGGCGGTTATACCACCACTTTCGGCAAGGACGAGCCCATGGGCACCTATGCCGACATTGATCAGGCCACCTGTTTTTTCATCATCGGTTCCAATACCTCAGAGGCGCACCCCGTGCTGTTCCGCCGCATTGCACGCCGCAAGCAGGTGGAGCCGGGCATCAAGATCATTGTGGCCGACCCGCGCCGCACAAATACCGCGCGCATCGCCGACATGCATGTGGCCTTTCGCCCCGGCACGGATCTGGCCTTCATGCACAGTATGGCCTGGGTCATCATCAATGAGGAACTGGACAATCCGCGCTTCTGGCAGCGCTACGTGAGCTTTGTGGATGCCGAGGGCAAACCTTCGGACTTTGAAGGCTACAAGGCTTTTCTGGAAAATTATCGGCCTGAAAAAGTTGCCGAAATCTGCCGTGTCCCCGTGGGGCAAATTTATTCGGCGGCCAGAGCCTTTGCCGAATCGTCCGCCACCATGAGTCTGTGGTGCATGGGCATCAACCAGCGCGTGCAGGGGGTTTTTGCCAATAACCTCATCCACAACCTGCATCTGCTGACCGGGCAGATATGCCGCCCAGGCGCAACGCCTTTTTCGCTCACGGGCCAGCCCAACGCCTGCGGAGGCGTGCGCGATACCGGCGCGCTCTCGCATCTGCTGCCAGCGGGCCGCGCCATTCCCAATCCCAAGCACCGGGCGGAAATGGAAAAACTCTGGGGCCTGCCGGAGGGGCGCATTTCGCCCAATCCCGGCTATCACACTGTGGCGCTTTTTGAGGCCCTGGGCCGGGGCGATGTGAAGTGCATGGTCATTTGCGAGACAAATCCCGCGCACACCCTGCCCAACCTGAACAAGGTGCACAAGGCCATGTCGCACCCGGAATCGTTCATCGTGTGCATTGAGGCCTTCCCCGATGCCGTCACCCTGCAATACGCCGACCTCGTGCTTGCGCCTTCCTTCTGGTGCGAGCGCGACGGCGTGTACGGCTGCGGCGAGCGGCGGTACTCACTGACGGAAAAGGCCGTGGATTCGCCCGGTCAGTGCCGCCCCACGGTGAATACCTTGGTGGAATTCGCCAAGCGCGCGGGCGTTGACCCCAAGCTGGTGAACTTCAAAAACGCCGAGGACGTGTGGAACGAATGGCGCATGGTGGCCAAGGGCACCACCTACGATTTCTACGGCATGACGCGCGAGCGCCTGCGCAAGGAATCGGGCATCATCTGGCCCTGCCCCTCGGAGGATCATCCCGGCACCAATCTGCGCTTTGTGCGCGGGCATGATCCGTTGGTGCCAGCCGATCATCCGGACAAGTTCTTCTTTTACGGCAAACCGGACGGCAAGCCCACCATCTTCATGCGTCCCGCCAAGGGCGCTGCGGAAGAGCCGGATGCCGAATATCCGCTGTACCTTACCTCCATGCGCGTCATCGACCACTGGCACACCGCGACCATGACGGGCAAGGTGCCGGAACTGCTCAAGGCCAACCCGGCGGCCTTTGTGGAAATCAACGAGCAGGACGCCGCCGCCTTCGGCGTGAAGCACGGGGACAACGTGATTCTGGAAACCCGGCGCGACAAAATGGAACTGCCCGCGCGCGTGAGCGATGTGTGCAGGCCGGGGCTTGTGGCCGTGCCGTTTTTTGACCCCAAAAAGCTGGTCAACAAGCTGTTTCTGGATGCCACCGACCCCGGTTCGCGCGAGCCGGAATACAAGATATGCGCCGCGCGGGTGCGCAAGGTTTAACGCCCGGCGGTCAGCCCCATATGCATGAGAGTCCCGTCCGTGTGCAGGCATGCGGGCGGGGCAACGCGGGAGGAAATATGGCTATTGCGGGAATAATCCTGAGTGCGTCTGCTGCGGCCTGCGCAGGGCTTGAGAAGGCTTTGCAGGGCAGGGACGGCATTCTGGATGTGCAGCGCACGCCGGATGGTGCGGACATTGGCGGGCTGGTGGTCGTGGTGGAGCAGACTTCGGACAAAATCCAGAAGGAACTCATGGCCCTGCGGGAACTGCCCGAAGTGGACGATCTGCATCTGGCTTTTGCCGATTACGAGGATGATCTGGACGCGCAAGGGAACATGGGCTGCCCTGCGCATGAGCCGCGCCGCCATGCTGCGGCGGCCACGGGTGACGGCGAGAGCGAGGAACAGGCAGGGGAGAAAAAATGAGCCTTTTTGTGCCGCCTCTGCGCCCGCCCGGTGCAGTGGATGAAGAAACCTTTTTGCGTAAGTGCGTGCGTTGCGGCAAGTGCGTGACCGCCTGCCCGCATGAGAGTATTGAGATGGCTGGCGGTCTGGGCCGCTCGCGGCGCACGCCGCAGGTGCGCCCCCGCAGAAAACCCTGCTACCTCTGCATGAAATGCCCACCCGTTTGCCCCACAGGGGCGCTGGACACAGGCGTAAAGGAAATTGCGCGGGCCGGAATGGGGCAGGCCTATATTCTTAAAGACCGCTGCCACAATTACAAAACCGGCACCATGTGCATGACCTGCTACGACCGCTGCCCTCTGCGCGGAACAGCCGTGGTGCTGAGCGGCGGGCTGGTGCCTGCCATGACCACTGCCTGCGTGGGCTGCGGCATCTGCGACTATGTCTGTCCGGTGCAGGCTGTGGAGATTGTTCCCGCTTCATCCCGTTTTGTGCCGCCGCTGGCGGCTCCCACGGAAAAAGCGGCCGGAGGCACGGCATGAAAATTCTCGCTTGGGCGCGGCGCGGCGTGCAGGTGCTGGTGGTGGCGGGGCTGTGCGTGCTGCCGTGGCTCAATGCAGCAGAACTGCGCCAGATCAGCGGCAGTTTTTTTGCGCTGGATTTTTTCGGCATCCCTTTTGCCGACCCGGTTGGCGCGGCCCTGGTTGCGGCTACGGGATTTTTACCCGGTGAACGTCTGCTGACCGGGGCCTTGATCTCACTGGCGCTGGCCTTGATGCTGGGCAGAGTGTTCTGTTCATGGATATGCCCCTACGGATTTTTTTCCGAGTTGGCGCACTGGCTGCGCGGGCGGCAAGGCGGCGCGCAAGTGAAGGAAGGCCGCGCGTTTGCGGGCAAGGCTCTGCTGCTTGGGGCCGGGCTTGCGGCGGCTCTGGTGGCGGGCTTTCCCGCAATGGGCATTGTTTCGCTGCCGGGGGAGCTATCGCTCCTGCCCTTGCTTGTATGGCAGGGCGGCGACTTTTGGTTTTTACTTGGGGCGGTGGCTGTGCCGCTGGCGGCGCTGATGCTGGAGCTTGCGGTTGGCAAAAGGCTGTGGTGCCGGTTTGTGTGCCCTCAGTCGGTGCTGCTCGGCGCTGCGGCCCAATGCCTGCCCGCCAAGGCTCCGGGCCTGCGCATCGGCTGGCAGGCTGCAAACTGCACTTGCAAGGGCAAGGCTCCTTGCCGGCAGGCCTGCTCGCTTGAGCTGAATCCGCGCCGCAAGGGCGGCCCCGAGCGTAGGGATTGCACCCACTGCGGCGACTGCGTCAACACCTGCGCGAGCTACGGCAAGGCGCTGGAGTGGCGGGGGATGGGGCAGAGATAGCGGAGGAGTAAATCAGGAATTTCGTCTCTGTTTCCGCATGGACGTGTTCCCACGCACCACTACACTGAGCTGGAAAATTGAATTTTCTAGTAATACAAAATGGTTGCAGAAGCTCTCATGTTTAAACGGAATTTTTGTCAAAGTTCACGCTGCCAGCGTAATGTGGCATTTCCATAAATAACCGCTCCAGATTGTGGAGCGCTTATGAGAGAGGATCATTTTATTTCTCGGATTGGCACATCTGTGGACCAAAAAGTCAAAATCCCGGATTCGTCAAAATGACGAATCCGGGATTTTCCTTGATTTTCAATGGTACCCGGAGCGGGACTTGAACCCGCACACCTTAACGGCCAGGGATTTTAAGTCCCTTGTGTCTACCATTCCACCATCCGGGCATGTGTTGCGCGTGGCAAGCGGCGTGGGCCGCTATGATCTGTTATGTGTCCGGCGCGTCCTCTGCAATATCCTGCGGGCCGGAGCCTGCGATGCGCCATGTTTTGAGGCCGCTTGGCGGGTCTTCGGGGACAGGGCGTTCCTCTTCCTGCCATTCGCCGGGGCGCAGCCAGAAAACGTGCATGGATTCAAAATTCTTGTCCAGGCACAGCAGTCTGCCGCGCACGCCTTGCGGCAGCAGGGCCGCAATTTCAAGCGCAATCTTGCGGTACACATACAGTCTGTGCGCTTCAAAAACGCACTGGAACATGAGCGCATCGCCCAGGGGCGTAAAGTCCAGATGGGCCGCCCCGGCACGCTGGAGCAATTGCTCAACCTCGCGGGTCAGTTCTTCTTCCACTTCAAGCAATGCCTCGTATGTGAGGCTGTCGTCATAGCTGAAGTGGGCAAAAAGTTCGCTGCGGTTCTTGTCCATGAGCTTGCATATACGGCAAAGACGCCCTTTAGGCAATAATTGCGCGTGGATGTCTTCAGTGCTGGTCTTGCGGGCTCTTTGGGCGTAAGATGCACAAAAAACACGCACATAGCGGAGGCCGCATGAGTTTTTTTGACAAGCTGATTCTGTCGTTTTGCCGTCTGGGCGTAGCCGGGCTTGACCCCAAGGCTCCCGGCACGTGGGGCACCGCCATAGCCTGTTTGCTGGCGCCGTATATTTTTCTGCCCCTGTCCCTGCCGTGGCGGGCCGTGCTGCTGGTCGCAATTTTTGTGGTCGGCGGCCTGGCCTCCACACGCGCCGAGCATTTGCTTGATCGCAAAGACCCCGGCGAGGTTGTCATCGACGAGTTGGTAGGGGTGTGGCTTGTGCTGCTGCCTTTTGAAAGCCCCAGTTTCTGGCTGGTGCTGGCGGCTTTTGCCTTTTTCCGGCTGTTCGACATATGGAAGCCGTGGCCCGTGCGGGCTTCTGAAAACTGGCTGCCCGCCGGGTTTGGCATCATGATCGACGATGTTGTGGCTGGCGTGTGGGCCGTGCTGTGCGTGGCCTTGCTGCGTGTGCTGGGCCTTGTGTAGGCCGTAAGGGCAAGGCCACTGAATAGGCGGAAATTGCAAGGGGGGCGCGGCCAATGGCGCAAAAGGCCACTCTGGTGGCGGAAAAAAGCCGCCGCGCCCGCCGCTACTTCATGCGGTAGGTGATGCGCCCGCGGGTAAGGTCGTAGGGGGAAAGTTCCACCTTGACGCGGTCGCCGGGCAGAATGCGGATGTAAAACTTGCGCATCTTGCCGGAAATGTGGGCCAGAACTTCGTGGCCGTTCTCCAGTTCCACGCGGAACATGGCGTTGGGCAGGGCTTCCTGCACGACGCCGTCTACTTCGATCGATCCTTCCTTGGCCATGAGTACTCCAAAATATGATGTGGATAAACGCCGGTCAGCTTCACAAAAAAGCGGGACGCTGTCAACACGCCGGTGCCCCTGCTCGGGGGATAATCGGCGCGCAAACAGCGCCCGCTGTCACTGCACGGGTTGAAAGTTATTTCTTGCGTCCCTTGGATGATTTGCCGCTGGACGATTTGCCGCCGGGGCGGGCTTTGTTCTCCGCTGGGGGCACATGGGGTGCAAGCACCGGGGCATTGCGGCACAGCAGCCACAGGCCCGCGAGTATGAGCGGTACGCAGAGCAGTTGCCCCATGGTCAGCCAGCCAAAGGCCAGATAACCAAGCTGCACGTCAGGCATGCGCACAAATTCCACGGCAAAGCGGAACACTCCGTAGCCCAGGGCGAACAGGCCGGAGACTGCGCCCGTCTTTCTTGGCTTGGACGAAAAAATCCACACCATGAAAAAGAGCAGCAGCCCTTCAAGGGCAGCCTCGTAAAGCTGCGATGGGTGGCGCGGATTAGGCCCGGCGCCGGGAAACACGATGGCCCACGGCACATCACTGACCTTGCCCCACAATTCGCCGTTGATGAAGTTGCCGAGCCGCCCGAAAAAGAGGCCTTGCGGCACCAGCGGTGCGATGAAGTCAGATACTTCCAGAAACGACCTGCCCCGCGAGCGGGCAAAATACCAGAATGCGCCAAGCACGCCCAGCAGCCCGCCATGAAAGGACATGCCGCCGTTCCAGATGCGCAGAATTTCCATGGGGTCGCTGATGTAGACAGGCAGATCATAAAACAGCACGTAACCGATTCTGCCGCCCAGGATGATGCCGATCATCACGCAGGTCAGCAGGTCGTCCACATCGGGGGCTGTCCAGCCGGAGCCGGGCCGCGAGGCGCGCCAGCGGCCCAGCGCCCATCCAAGACCAAAGCCCGCCAGATACATAAGCCCGTACCAGCGCAATTGCAGACTGCCGATGGAAAGGGCTACGGGGTCGATTTGAGCGAGGTTCATGCGTCAATATCCGAGGCGTTGAATTCGCCGCTCTTGCCGCCGCGTTTGTGCAGCAGGCGTACACGGCTGATGACGATATCCCGCTGCACGGCCTTGCACATGTCGTAAATGGTGGCCGCTGCGGTCTGGGCCGCAACGATGGCTTCCATCTCCACACCTGTGGGGCCGACCGTGCGGGTCTCCGCTTCAATACGCACCGTGGGCGGCATTTCTGTTACGGTAAAGCGCACGTCCACATAGGTGAGGTTGAGGGGGTGACACATGGGGATAAGCTCGCCGGTGCGTTTGGCAGCCATGATGCCGCCAATCTTGGCGCAGGTGAGCACATCGCCCTTGGGCAGGGCGTTTTTGATCAGCAGTTCCATGGTGGCCGGGGCCAGTTCCACAACTGCTTCGGCTATGGCTACGCGTTCTGTGGGCGTTTTTGCGCCCACATCCACCATGGTTACGTTGCCCTGGCTGTCGAGATGCGTAAAGTTGTCGTTCATTGATACCTCAAAAAATTCCCGCAGCACGGGCTGCCGGGATGTTGTTTCAACTATGCGTTCCGTATGTCGTGCTGGGAAAACACAACGCTTGGGAGCAAATATTGATGTTACCCCAAAAAGCCATGGGAGTCATTGCGCCTGTAATCGCGCTGCCCGCCGTAGTTTCCCGGAAGGAGAAAGTTCTGGTTGAGCATTGCGCCGTGGGGCTCGGGCTGGCCGGCCAGGGTCGGACAGAAGAGGCTTAGCGCAAGCCCACAAGCCATTGCAGCAGCGTGGGATTTGTGGGCGGTCGGGGCGCTTGCCAGAAAGAATCACGCCCGCTGTCAGAAAAGCGCATCCGCTCCCGCAGCAGGCGCTGCGGAAATGCGGCCTTTGTGGATACGAGCGGCCCTGCGGTTGTTGCATTTTCCTGCACGGAATTTTCGGCAGGGGCGTCCTGCTCGCTAAGCTGCGGCGCAGGGGCAAGCTCCGCCATATATTTAAAAGGAATGTCCGCACTGGGGCGCATGCTCATGATCTTGCGCACAAGGGCAAGGCTGCTGCCAAACCGCTGGTCGTGGATGATCACATAGGTGGGGGCCGGGGCCTTTGCTGGCTGCGGATTATCGGCGGGCAGCATGTCTGCTGGCAGGGAGGCCACCACTGGCAGCAGGGTGAAATTCAAAAAAGCATCAGCCACAACAGACTGCTGCGCAAGGTCGCGGGCCAGGCTGTCGGGCAGGGCGGTGGCGGCAATTTCCGGGCCTCGGGGGGTGCCAAGGGCATTCATGCCCTGAGTGTACACCATGCCCCCGCTGGGTGTGGCTTCTGAATACAGGGCGCGCCAGAAGAAGGGCGAAAAGGCATCCGGCAGCACCACAATTTGCTGCGGTGCGCGGCCTTCCGCCGTGAGGCGCTCGCGGGTCTGCGCCGTATGCCATGCGTTGAGGCCGATGGAAATGCCGGGATAGACAAAGAGCCACGCCATTGCCATCAGCAGGAGGTCGCGCCGTGCACGCCAGCGCCAGATGGCCCACAAGAGGGGCAGGGTGATCAGCAGGTCAATGATAAACACCGCGTTCAGCCGCACCCGCATGTGCGAGAAGGGCACAAAGATCATGGTGCCGTATGTGGTGATGCAGTCCAGCCAGATATGCAGCAAGACCATGACCGTCATGAACAGCCATGTTTTTGCAAACCGCCAGCGCCTGGGCGTTTGCGCCCGCCACAGCGAGCAGCCCACAAGCGCCAGCACCAGCCCCAGGAGCGGGGCAAAAAACAGGGAATGCGTAATGCCCCGGTGCAACAGCAAAAATTGCAGGGGGGTGTTCGCCATGAGCACATCAACATCGGGAGAGGCGGCGGCCAGGGCGGCCAAGGGCACCGCCCAGCGGCTCGCGGGGCGGTTGGGCATGGCAAGCATGGCCACAGTCCCGCTTGCGGCGTGAGTTATCGGATCCATATTACTGCCTGAACGGGCTGCGCTGTTTGGGCACAGACCTGTATTGCGGGTCTTCTGGGCTTACGTCCGTATCAAGGCCGTTCATGCGGCGAAACTGCTGCATGCGCCATTGCTGCATGTTGGCCATGACATCGGGCCGGTTTTGATAATAGAGCATGCGCTGGGTGTTGTTTGATCCGTACACAGGGTAGCGCAACTGATCTTCCACGCTCACGCCCTGGGGCTGCGAATCACTCTCGCTGGAGGAACCCGCGCCGATGTCCTTGGGGCCGCAACCGCCCAGTCCGCCTACGGCGGCCAGCAGTAGCACAAAAAGGCAGGCAACGGATTTTCTGTTCATAGGCTCAGTATAGCTGTGTCGCAAAAACTCTGCAACAGGGGCTGGGATGCGGGCTCTGCGGGCAAATCAGGGATTCTGCTGGCGAGCGCTGACCGCGCAGGATATCCGCCGCTGCGACGTGATTGTGTTGCTCTTCGACCGCGCGCATCCTTGCGGCGCGGATCCACCTGCGGGCTTGCCTTGCAGAAAAACGCAGGGTATGTAGCACGTTCAACACTTGCCCTTTTTTATTCAAGCGTTGCCCGGAGTTGTCCGGCTACGACAATTTATACAGGAGTCGCCATGCGTGCACCCAATTGCGGCATCACCCCCGAAGGTTGGCCTTGCATCGGCCTTACCGCGTTCAGTGCGCTGGTTTTTGCCTGCATGGGCTGGTGGCTTCTGGCCGTGATTTTTCTGGCCCTCTGCTGGTTCAGCATGCACTTTTTCCGCGATCCCGAGCGGGTTGTGCCACAGGGCGAGGGGCTTGCCGTAAGCCCTGCGGACGGCAAGGTTATCCGCATTGAGGAACGCCCCGACCCCTTCACCGATGAACCCAAGCTGTGCATCAGCATCTTCATGAACGTGTTCAGCGTGCACGTGAACCGCGCCCCCGTGGCGGGAACGGTCGAGGGCATCCGCTATTTCCCCGGCGCGTTCGTCAATGCCGCATTTGACAAGGCCTCCACGCACAATGAGCGCTGCGCCTACAGCATGCGCGATGCGGACGGCAACCCCTGGACCATGGTGCAGATTGCCGGGCTTATCGCCCGCCGCATTGTCTGCCGCGTTGACGAGGGCGATGCCCTTGCACGTGGGGAGCGCTACGGCATGATCCGCTTTGGTTCGCGAGTTGACCTTTACCTTCCTCAGGGATATGTTGCGGCCACGCGCATCGGCGAACAGGTCTTCGCCGGGCAGAGCGTGGTGGCCAGAGCGAAGTAGCACAGCCGAAAAACGCGCCCCAATGCCACGCCCAAAAGCCGACAGACAGGCACTTAGTTTAGTAAAGATGGTGAATGATGGCCCCGGAAGTTAAAAAGCCGCGCAAAGGAGTATACCTCCTGCCGAACATGATCACGACGTTGAGCATGTTTCTCGGCTTTTTGTCCATGGTCTGGGCCGTGCAGGGGCGTTTTGAATCGGCCTGCTTCGCCATCCTGCTCTCCGCAGTCATGGACGGGCTGGACGGCAAGGTTGCCCGCCTCACCAATACGGCCAGCGAGTTCGGCGTTCAGTACGATTCGCTTTCCGATCTTGTGGCCTTTGGCATTGCCCCGGCCATGCTCATGTGGCAGTGGGAGCTTTCGGCCCTTGGCCGCATGGGGCTTGCCGCCGCCTTCATTTACGCTGCCTGCGGCGCTTTGCGCCTTGCGCGCTTTAACGTGAGCACTGCGGCTGTGGGCAAGCGCTTTTTTATCGGTCTGCCCATCCCTGCGGGCGGCTGCACCGTGGTTACCTTTGTTTTTTGCGCTGCGCATTTCCCCGCGATTATGGCTTCGGCCCTGCCCTATATGACCCTTGTTCTCGCCATTGGCGTAGGGGTTTTGATGGTCAGCAAGGTGCGCTATTTTTCCTTTAAGGAATATGATTTCCTGCGCGCCCATCCCATCCGCACCATGCTTTTCTTCCTGCTTGTGCTCGGAACGGTCATTTCCTTTCCGCGCGTCATGGGTTTTGTGCTCTGCGCCGTCTACATCATTGGCGGCATTGTCTACACCTTCGTCATCCTTCCCCGCCGCAATCGTCAGCTACTACGCGCCCTATCGCCCCAGAGCGATTGAGGTTGCGTAACGGTTGCCGCCCCTAGGGGCGGAAACGCTCCCCTGGACAGCCGCCCTTTACGGTGGCCGTTATGCAAGATATAGCCATCTTTGTCAGAACCAGAGGAGTTTGTCATGAACAACCGCGTCTATTTTTTCGATACCACCTTGCGCGATGGCGAGCAGTCGCCCGGCGCCACCATGAACTTGCAGGAAAAGCTGCGTGTAGCCCACCAGCTTGAAGTGCTCGGCGTGGACATTATGGAAGCGGGCTTTCCCGCCTCCAGCCCCGGCGATTTCGAGTCTGTGCAGCGCATTGCCTCACAGGCTGGCGACATTCAGGTGGCGGGCCTTGCCCGTTGCGTCCCCAATGACATCGACCGTTGCTGGGAAGCCGTGAAAGTGGCTAAAAATCCCCGCATCCATGTCTTTTTGTCCACCTCTCCCCTGCACATGAAGCACAAGCTGCGCAAAGATCCCGAAGACGTTCTTAAGATGATCGTCGAGGGCGTCAAACGCTGCGCCACATATACCAGCAACGTGGAATTTTCCCTCGAGGATTTTTCGCGCACCGAAGGCGATTTTGCCTGCCGCGTGGTCGAGGCCGCCATCAAGGCCGGGGCCAGCACCATCAATTTGCCCGATACCGTGGGCTATGCCGAACCGCAGGAATACGCCGCTCTGCTTGACCACGTCATCAAGAATACGCCCAACAGCGACAAGGCCATCTTCAGCGTGCACTGCCACAACGACCTCGGCCTTGCCGTGGCCAACACCTTGGCCGCCTTCCGTGTGGGGGTGCGTCAGGCAGAGGTTACGTTGTGCGGCATCGGCGAACGCGCCGGTAACGCCGCCCTTGAAGAAGTGGTCATGAACCTGCGTGTACGCCACGATTATTACCAGCTTGAGCACAACATCGTCACCGAGCAGCTTTACCCTTCGTGCCGCCTGCTTTCCATGACCATTGGTCAGCCCATTGCCAACAACAAGTCCATTGTAGGCGCCAATGCATTTGCGCACGAGTCGGGCATTCATCAGGACGGCATGCTCAAGAACCGCGAAACTTACGAGATCATGACTCCGCAGTCCGTGGGCCGCACCGAGAGCAACCTTGTGATCGGCAAGCACTCTGGCCGTAACGCGGTGCGCAACAAGTTTGAGAGCATGGGCTACAAGCTGGACGACGAGCAGCTCAACCTCGTGTTTGAAGCTGTGAAGCAGCTGGCCGACCGCAAAAAGACCCTGCACGACGATGACCTCATGGCCCTTGTGCAGGAAGAAGTCTACCGCATGCCCGATCTTTTCCGCCTGCGGCATGTGAGCGTGCAGAGTTCCGATGCGGGCGGCGTACCGCCCACGGCTGCCGTCATCATGGACATCAAGGGGATTGAAAGCAGCGGCGCTGGCTTTGGCGTTGGCCCTGTGGACGCCCTGTTCAACGTGATCGCCGACATGGTGGGCCGTCAGCCCGAGCTTGAGCAGTACGCCATCAATGCCATCACCGGCGGCACCGATGCCCAGGGCGAAGTGACCGTGCGCCTGCGCGAGGGTGAAGTGAGCGCCGTGGGGCGCGGTACCCATCCGGATATTTTTGTTGCCAGCGCGCGTGCCTACGTCAACGCCCTTAACCACCTGTTCAAGAAGGAACAGGAAGGGCCGCGGCTGCACTGCCAGCACGATTAAGGGCTGTTCCTCTGGTCTGCAACGGGTCGACCGCCCCTCCTCTGGGGCGGCTGGCCTGTGGAGCCAAGACGCACCCGCGCCACGCAGGCAAAGCCTGTGCGGGCCAAATAAAAAACAGGCGCAGGATTTTTGCCGCGCCTTACGAAACACCGTATTCGCCGCTGCCCCCCTCGGTGGAGCCAGGATGAAAGGAGTAGATCATGCCACAGACGCTTGCGCAAAAAATTTTGCAAGCCCACACAGACGAAGTTGTGGAACAGGACGGCCAGATTGTTCAGTGCCGTGTGTCGCTGGTGCTCGCCAACGACATCACCGGGCCGCTGGCCATCAAATCTTTCAAGGGAATGGGCGCGGAAAAGGTTTTTGACAAAGACAAGATCGCTCTGGTCATGGATCACTTTACGCCGCAAAAAGATATTGATTCCGCCAATCAGGTCATGGTGACCCGCAAGTTCGCCGAAGAGCAGAACATCACCCACTATTATGAAGGCGGCGACTGCGGCGTGGAACACACCCTGCTGCCCGAGCAGGGCCTTGTGGGTCCCGGCGATGTGGTCATCGGCGCAGACAGCCACACCTGCACCTACGGCGGCATCGGCGCTTTTGCCACCGGCATGGGTTCTACCGATATTGCGGCCGCGATGGCGCTGGGCGAAACCTGGTTCAAGGTGCCGTCCACCATCCGCGTGAACATCAGCGGTCAGATGCCCAAGTGGCTGCGCGGCAAAGATCTGATGCTCATGCTCATCGGCGCTATCGGCGTGGACGGCGCGCTCTACAAGGCCCTGGAATTCGGCGGCTCTGTGGTGGATGATCTTTCCGTTGAAGGCCGCCTGTGCATGGCAAATATGGCTATTGAAGCGGGCGGCAAGGTGGGCCTGTTTGCGGTGGACGCCAAAACGCGCACCTACTGCGCGGAGCACAACCGCCCCGGTCTGACGCAGGATCTGGCCGCAGACCCCGGCGCGATTTACGAGCGCGTGGTCAATATTGACGTGACCGGCAAGGAGCCTGTGGTGGCCTGCCCGCACCTGCCCTCCAACGTCAAGCCTGTTTCCGAGGTGCGCAATACGCCCATTCAGCAGGTGGTTATTGGCTCCTGCACCAATGGCCGCATCAGCGACATGCGCGATGCCGCCGAAGTGCTGCGGGGCCGCAAGGTTGCCAAACACCTGCGCTGCATTGTGCTGCCCTCCACGCCCACGGTGTGGAAGCAGTGCCTCAAGGAAGGCCTCATTGAAACCTTCATGGAATCCGGCTGCGTGGTCGGCCCCTGCACGTGCGGCCCCTGCCTTGGCGGTCACATGGGTATTCTGGGCGATGGCGAACGCGCCGTGGCCACCACCAACCGCAATTTCAAGGGCCGCATGGGCAGCCTGAGTTCCGAGGTTTATCTGGCAAGCCCCATCGTGGCAGCCGCTTCGGCCATTGCGGGTTGCGTGGCCGGGCCTGATC
>NZ_DASQOG010000248.1:0-8103 GCF_035644575.1 Desulfovibrio sp.
TTGAAAAGGGTGGATTTGCCAACGTTGGGCAGGCCCACAATACCAATACTGAGCGACATGTTGTCTCCTTGCTGCGCGCAAAAAGGCGTATAGCCCGCAGTGGGCGGCGTGCCCGCGCGGGATTGGCCGCCAGCAAAATCAGCGGCCCGGGTTCACGGATCGTTTACGCAATTGCCCCGGCGGGCAAAACGGAATTTTTGAAAACAGCGGCTGCCCCAAAGGCAACCCGCGCCGTCAAGCAGACAGGCGCGGGCATGTTATAGACGCAAAGCGCGTATGAGGCAAGGACGCTACTGAAGCCGTGTGCTCACGGAGGGTGCAAGCCCGTCGCCGGGGCGGGGTTCGCGCACGAGGGGCCGCAGGTCGTCTGTAATGGGCACAGTGGCCGTGCCCATGGCCAGTACCTCATTGCTTGAGGTGTGGATAAGCCGGATGCTGAAGCGCACCTGATCGCTGGTGGTCACATAGGTGCCCGCCAGTATTGCCTGACTGGTGCCGCTGGGGCTGGCAAGCTGGCGCACATCGCGCGTCAGGATAAATTCGCCCTTGAGCTTGTCAAAGCGGATATCGCGCCCTTTGCGCAGTTCCTGAAAGCGGTAGCCCGCATTGATGAGCCAGCGGGAGATTTCTTCCGTCATCTGGCGCGCCAGCGGGGATGCTTCATCAAGGTTGTTGATGTTGACCGGGGTGGTGCCCATGATCATGATGCGGGCGCGGGCCAGGGCTTCGCGGTCTTTACGGCTCATGTCCTGACTGTCGCCCGAAAAGCGCATCATGATCTGCTCGTCAAGCTGCTTGGCAATGCTTACGGCAGCATTGGGCACGTTTCCGGCTGCCGCCGCCGTGAGCGGAAAAAGCAGGGCCGCAAGCACAAGAATGGTAATGAAAAAGCGGTTCATGGTGATCCTCAGCGCATGGTGCGCAAAAGCAGTTCAACGCCGTTCAGCTCCCTTTTTATGACATAAAGGGTCTGGTCGTCGGCACAGATGGAAAGAGCCTGAAGATAGCGCTGCCGCGCAAGCTCATAGCGTCCCTGTTCGCGGAACTGACGGGCCTGACCAAGATAGGCCAGGCTGTGCTCGTTGGCATCAGAAAGATAGTTGGCCCGTTCCTTTGCCTCGCGCTTTGCCTGGGCGTCGTTGCCCTGCCCGCTGTATGACGACATGCTGTCGGCCAGGGCGCTGGCTGGCAGTGCCGCGAGAGGAAGGGCGCATGAGGCCACAAGGCAAAGCGCGCAGATGTTGTTCAACGTTTTTTTCATGGCAATTCCGGCTTACCGGCGTTGTTTGATAACAAGCGTGCCGCTACTGATGCTGCTGGCAGGCGTATAGAGCGAAGTTGGGGCCGGTCTGGCTGGGGCGCTGCTGGCTGTGGCCTTTACCGGCGGTGGCGCGTCGGCCTCGGCCATGCGCGTCACAATGGGCGTATTCACCAGCACAAGCTGACCTGTACGCATCACAAGGCCATCGCTGGCGCGCACCAGCCGGGCGTTGATAAAGGTTGCGTCCTTGTCCACATAATAGGTGCCCACAACAAGGGCGGCCCATTTTTGCCCGGTGGTTGCAACCATCTGATTCGCGGCAAGGGCAAGGTCATCGCGTCCGCCCTGCACGTTGATGGCTCCGTTCAGCCTGTATTCGCGCGTGGGAAAGCCACGCTGGTTGAATTCATAAAACAACGATTCAGCCATCAGCCTGCCCATGGGCGAGCTTTGCGAGGTATTGTTCTGGTTCACAAAGGCCGTGGGCATGGCCACAAAGCCCTGAATGGCGTCGTTTGGCATGGTGGCAAGCATCTGTTCGGCCAGTTCGCGGCTTTTGAGCTTCAGCTCCACGGCGTCCGTATAGCCGGGCGAAAGCGCGGAAGGCCCACTCTTGGCGCAGCCGGCAAAGAGCGGCAGCAAAAGTGCGCAAAGCATAAGAAGACGCGGCATTATATGCATACAAACCCCGAGTGAAATTGCTCTGATGCAGCCCCTCGCGCCTTGATCCCAATGGATCCCAAGCGGGATAATTCCTCGTTTGCCGGGGCTATTGCCCACAGCCCAGCGGAACGGCTCTTACCATAGTCTTATCGTCACAATGGCCGCCAACTTGAGTGCTGACGGAAAAAACGTCAGCCTGAGGCCTTTTTTCAAAACTTTGCAAGACACGTTCCAGACATCGCATTTGCCCCTTGGGCGCTTACTGCCAGGCTGTCCAAAAGGGGTTTTATGCGGCACTGAAATACAGGGCATGCGGCAAGGCTTGCCGCAAAGCCCGCAGCGCGGCCCGTGCTGCGCGCACTTGGCTTGCAGGGGGAAATAGCATAGAAGACTCGTTTACGGAGTGCCGTGGCTTTGGGCCTTGGCTCCACTTGTCTTTGTGAGGAAAGCATGCAAAAGCACACAACCCGCGCCATCCGTCTGGGCGGGCTTTCCATTGGCGGCGGTGCGCCTGTTATGGTGCAGAGCATGACCAATACAGACACCCGCGATGCCGAGGCAACGCTTGCGCAGATTGCGCGGCTTGAGGCGCGCGGCTGCGAAGCGGTGCGCGTGGCTGTGCCGGACGAGGCTGCCGTTGCGGCCCTGCCAGCAATCCGCGCGGGTACGCGCCTTCCGCTCATTGCGGACATACATTTTGATTACCGCCTTGCCGTGGCCTCGCTGGAGGCCGGGCTTGAAGGCCTGCGCATCAACCCCGGCAATATCGGCCCCAAGGAGCACGTGGACCGCGTGGTGGATGCCGCCAAGGCCCACGGGGCGGTCATTCGCGTGGGGGTCAACTCCGGCTCTGTGGAAAAGCGCCTGCTCCAGCAGTACGGCGGCCCCTGCCCCGAGGCGCTGGTGGAAAGCGCTCTCACCCATGTGCGCATGCTTGAGGCGCGCGGTTTTTACGATACCAAAATTTCGCTCAAGTCCTCCTCTGTGCTTGATACCATTGCCTCCTACCGCAAGCTTGCAGAGGCTTGCGACTACCCTCTGCACATCGGCGTTACCGAGGCCGGGGGCCTCATGCGCGGCACGGTAAAATCTGCCGTGGGGCTTGGCATTCTGCTGCACGAGGGCATTGGCGACACCCTGCGTGTTTCGCTCACCGCCGACCCGGTGGAAGAAGTAACCGTGGCGTGGGAAATACTGCGCGCCCTTGGCCTGCGCTCGCGCGGGCCGGAGATCATCTCGTGCCCCACCTGCGGGCGCACGGAGATTGACCTGTTTTCGCTGGCGCGCGCGGTGGAAGACCGCTTAGCCACCTCCAAGGCCGACATCAAGGTGGCGGTCATGGGCTGCGTGGTCAACGGGCCGGGCGAGGCCCGCGAGGCCGATCTGGGCGTTGCGGGCGGGCGCGACAAGGGAATCATATTTCGCAAGGGCGAGGTCATCCGCTCGGTCAAAGGGCAGGAGGCCCTGCTGGCGGCTTTTATGGAAGAACTGCAACAACTGCTCAACGAAAAGGAATCACAGTAATGCGTTTCAGCAACTGCTATATTCCCACCCTCAAGGAATCTCCGGCGGATGCCGAGGTAATCAGCCACAAGCTTTTGCTGCGCGCCGGTATGGTGCGCAGGCTTACTTCGGGCATGTACACCTATCTGCCGCTGGGCCTGAAGGTGATTGAAAAAATAAGCCGCGTCGTGCGCGAAGAAATGGCCGTCGCCTACTTTGAAGAACTGCTCATGCCCATGGTGCAGCCCGCCGACCTGTGGAAAGAATCGGGCCGCTGGGAGCATTACGGCAAGGAACTGCTGCGCTTCAAGGATCGCAACGAGCGCGAATACTGCCTTGGACCCACGCACGAAGAAGTCATCACCGACCTCGTGCGCGGCGAAGTGCGCTCCTATCGTCAGCTTCCTGTGCGTCTGTACCAGATTCAGACCAAGTTCCGCGACGAGATCCGCCCCCGTTTCGGCCTCATGCGCGGGCGCGAATTCATCATGAAGGACGGCTATTCCTTTGACGCCACGGAAGAAGGCGCGCAGCAGAACTACTGGGCCTGCCACGCGGCATACAAGCGTATTTTCCAGCGCCTTGGCCTCAAGTTCCGCCCTGTGGAGGCCGATTCTGGCTCCATCGGCGGCAACTTCTCGCACGAATTCATGGTGCTGGCTGAAACGGGCGAAGACACCATCGCCTTCTGCCATCACTGCGACTACGCGGCCAACGTGGAGCGCGCCGAAGTGGCCTGGAACGGCAAGCCCTGCACGGATACCTGCGCTCCGGCGGAGAAGGTAGCCACCCCCAATGCCCACACGGTGGAAGAAGTGGCGGCCCTGCTGGGCGTGCCCGCCTCCTCCGTGGTCAAGACCATGCTCTTCAAGGTGGACGGCAAGCCCGTGGCCGTGCTGGTGCGCGGCGACCGCGAAGTGAACGACATCAAGCTCAAGAACCTGCTCAACGCGCAGGATGTGGTCATGGCTGACGCCGCCGCCGTGCAGCAGCTCACCAAGGCCCCTGTGGGCTTTGCCGGGCCTGTGGGGCTGGAAATTCCGGTCTACGCCGATGCCGAACTGCAAGGCGCTACAGATTATGTGGTGGGCGCCAACGCTGGCGATGCCCACCTTGTGCACGTTGACCTCAAGCGTGACGCCACGGTGACCGCCTGGGCCGACCTGCGCGCCATCACGCCCGAAGACACCTGCCCCCGCTGCGGCGGCCGCATTGAGCTGACGCGCGGCATTGAAGTGGGCCACGTGTTCATGCTTGGCCGCAAATACAGTGATGCCATGCATGCCGCCTTCCTTGACGAAAACGGCAAGGAACAGATCATGATCATGGGCTGCTACGGTATCGGCGTTTCCCGCGTGGCCGCCGCCGCCATCGAGCAGAACAACGACGAGCACGGCATTGTGTTCCCGCCGCCGCTGGCTCCTTACGACTGCATCCTGCTGAACCTTGACCCGCGCAACGAAGAGGTCAACGCCAAGGTCGAGCAGATTTACGCCATGCTCAAGGATATGGGCGTGGACGTGCTCATGGACGACCGCGACGAACGCCCCGGCGTCAAATTCAAGGATGCGGACTTGCTGGGTATTCCCATGCAGCTTGTGGTTGGCGGCAAGGGCCTTGCCAAGGGCATTGTGGAATGCAAGGATCGCCGCAGCGGTGAAAAGGGTGAACTGCCCGCCGATGCCATGGCTGAAGCCTTTTCCGCCTGGGCCGCCAAGGTCCGCGAGGGGTGGGCGCAGCAACAAGGCTAGGGGCTGTACTGACGAAAAACAAGCCTTCCCCTTTGCATTGGGCGTTATGCAGACATGACGCACGCAGCAGGGGGAGAGCTGCTGGTTTTGGTAGAAGGGGCGCTTTTAGCGCCCCTTCAGCAACAAAATCTCAACTACGTTTTCTGATACACTGCCGCACACGGAGCACCATGCAGGAAGCCATACTGTCTGTCCGTGAACTCACGGAACAGCTGCGCAAAACCCTTGAGGGACGTTTTCCCTTTGTCTGGGTGCGGGGCGAGGTGACCAACCTTACCCGTCCCGGCTCAGGGCACGTCTATTTTACCCTCAAGGATGCCGACGCGCAGCTGCAGTGCGTGTGGTTCAGGCACATGCAGCGGCAGAACAGTCAGGGTTTTGATCCGCTGACAGGCGAGGTTTTTGACGCGCCGCGTCCTTCGCCGCTGGAGCTTTTGCGCAACGGGCTGGATGTGCTCTGCGCAGGGCGCATCACCCTGTATGCGCCGCGCGGGCAGTATCAGCTTGCGGTTGAACTGGTGCAGCCAGCAGGCGAGGGCCAGCTTGCGAAGGCCTTTGAGGCCAGCAAGCGCAAACTGGCGGTTCTGGGCTATTTCAGCCATGAGCGCAAACGCTCCCTGCCGTATGATCCGCAGCGCGTGGCCCTTATCACCTCCCCAACGGGCGCGGCTATCCATGACTTTATGGAGCTTGCGGCCAGCCGGGGCAGCGGGGCGCGCATTCGTCTGTTTCCGGCTCTGGTGCAAGGTGCTGAAGCCGCGCCTTCTATTGTGCGTGCCTTACACGAGGCCAACGCGCAGGGTTGGGCACAGGCCGTTGTGCTGGTGCGCGGCGGCGGCTCGCTGGAAGATTTGTGGGCTTTTAATGAAGAAGCCGTGGCCGAGGCTGTCTTTGAGTCGCGCCTGCCGGTGCTGGCGGGCATCGGGCATGAGGTGGACGTTACCCTTGCCGACATGACGGCAGACCTGCGCGCGGCAACGCCCTCGCATGCGGCCCAGTTGCTCTGGCCTGCACGGGCCGAGCTGATGCAAAAGGTTGACGAGGCGGAGGCCGCCCTTGTGCGCGCCGCGCGGCGGCGGCTGGAAACAGCGGGGCAAAGCCTTGCCCAGTTTGAAAACGCCCTGCGCTGGTTTTCGCCCATGCGGCATCAGGCCCGCCTTGCAGAGCAGCTTGACGGCCTGCACCGCTCCTTGCACAGGGCCGCGCGCCAGTGGCTCGACACCACAGAGGCCCGGCGCGACAGGCTTGAGCGTGCCCTGCAAAACGCCTTCAGCCCTTCGCGGCTGGATGTGCTGGGCAGCAGGGTAGAGGCGCTTTCTGCCAGTCTGGCTGCTGCCATGCCGCGCATGCTGACCGCGCAGGAACAGCGGTATGATGCCGCGCATCAGCGCTTGCAGGCGGCAGGGCAGGAAATGCTTGCCCGCACCGGGCGCGAACTGGAAAAATGCGAATTTGCTCTGGCAGCCGCCAACCCCTTGGCACCCCTCAAGCGCGGCTATGCCCTTGTGCATGGTGCGGATGGCGGCCTGCTGCGCACGGTGACGGCAGCCCCTGCGGGCAGCGCCATCACGGTGCGTCTGGCGGATGGCAGCCTTGCCGCCGTGGTCAGCAAGGTGCTGCCAGATGGTGCGCCTGATTCTGATACAAGCGCGTTGCAGGTTGCCAAAAAACAAGGACGGAATAGCTGATGTCTGTGCTCATGCGCGTTTTCGTGGCGCTGCTGGCTTGCTCGTTTTTTGCTGGATATACTCCGGTTCTGGCTGCGCCGTCCCCAGCAGTAGCACTCGCACTTGACGCGCCCGAATCCGTTGCCAGAGGGGATGCCTTTCCCGCCCTGGCGGTGAGCGACGCGCCCGCAAAGTCCTTCACGTTCCGCTGGCTGGGCAAAACTTACGAGGCGAGGGCGGAGCAGGTGAGCGCCACTACCGCTGCGGGCGCTGCAACGCGCTGGCAGGCCGTCATGCTGCTGCCCGTGCCGCTGGAAGAAAAGGAATCCGCGCGTGATCTTGTCGTCTCCACGGGCAACGGCAAGGATGCCCCCGCAGTAGCGCGCAAGATCGCTTTTTTTGACAAAGACCGCCCGGTGCAGAAACTGAACGTGGATAAAAAATACGTTGATCCCCCGGCGGCGGAAATGGCGCGCATCAAGGCCGACAGGGAACTTGTGCGCCAGGCTCTGGCCCAGCGTCTGCCCGAACGCTTCTGGGTGCTGCCCTTTGTGCGGCCTGTGCCCGGCGATGTTTCAAGCCTGTACGGCCTCAAACGCGTGTTCAACGGGCAGCCGCGCGGGGTGCACAAGGGCCTTGATCTGCGCGGCCCGCAGGGGCAGCCTGTGCTTGCCTGCGCCGATGGTCAGGTGGGCCTTACGGGGAATTTGTACTTCTCCGGTAATGTAGTGTACATCAATCACGGCGAAGGGGTGTTCACCGCGTATCTGCACCTCTCTGAAATACTGGTGCAAAATGGCGATCGGGTGCGCAAGGGGCAGGTTATCGGGCTGGTAGGGGCCACGGGCCGCGTTACCGGGCCGCATCTGCATCTTTCGCTTCTGGTTCAGGGCGAGTCGGTTGACCCGCAGCCCTTTTTGACAACCGGGAACGCCAGGGGAAACAATCCATGAGCGCCAAGACAGACAATACTTTTGAAAAAAAGATGGCCCGGCTTCAGGAGATCGTGGCGGCGCTTGAAAGCGGCGACCTGCCCCTGGAAAAGGGCATGGCCCTGTATAAGGAAGGAGCGGCGTGCTCGCGCTATTGCCGCGAGCAGCTCGACAAAGCCCGGCACGAGCTTGAAATCTGGCAGGATGGTCAGGCTCGTCCCCTTGAGTCACGCCCTGTGGCGGCAAGCGGGCTGAACGCAGAAGAGGAGGCGGAATAGGCGATGATGAGCGTTGCTGACATGAAGGCCCTGCTGCACGCGCGGGGC
>NZ_DASQOG010000249.1:0-4605 GCF_035644575.1 Desulfovibrio sp.
GACTTTTTGGCGGCGTGGGGGGTAGCGTTCGAATGCTTTTGATCGGAGGGAGCGCTTTGTGAAGCCGCGTCGGCGTTCATGGGGGAGGCCAAAAGCATGCATAAGGCTATGGCCGCCAGCACTAATGGCCAGCGTGAATACTTCATGATCGTTCCTTTGTTAGTGTTCGAGGCTGGCCAGCGAAATTGCCGGACGAACCGCGCCCGCGGTTCTGACCCCAGGAACCTTCCAATGATGTCAGCAAGCGCGCCTTGCGCTCAACGTCCATCGGTTCCCCAGGGGAATGCCTGTTCTTTGTAGAGGCACTATACAGTAAAAAAATGCTCCGTGTCAAACTGATAAAATCTTTTAATTCAAATAGTTATTGAAAAAGATAGTCTAGAAAATGTCAAAAATGCAGTGGGGAAGTATGAAATAGGCATGATCGGGCGGCGTGGCGAACTGGCATGGATCCGAGGAAAAAGCCATGCGTGCGGCAGAAATATTTGCGTAAAAAATGTAATGAACCGCGCCGGATTCCACCAAATAAAAAGGGCAGGCAGCCGCTAAGCCACCTGCCCTGATAGTCAGTCGCAGCGGTGTTACCAGTCCAGCGTGCGCTTGAAGGCGCGGGCCAGATCTTCCACCGAAGAATTGACGATGACGCTGTCGCCGGATTTCATGGTCAGCTGACCGCTACCGGTGACAGTACCGATACGGGTGCAGGGCTGCCACATTCCCAGCGCATCAAGAATCATGGCCAGATCGGGCTTGACGCTCACAACCAGGCGGCTGGCGCTTTCGCTGTAGAGCAGTTCGGTCACGTTCATGGCTTCAAGGGCGGGCACGGCATCAAGGTTGATTTCCGCACCAAGGCGACCGCCGATGCACATTTCTGCAATGGCCACGGCAAGGCCGCCGTCAGAGCAGTCGTGGCAGGCGGAAATGGCGCGCTGGCCCATGAGTGCGTTGACCGCGCGGTAGCGCAGCATGGCGTTGGAGGCGTCCACATGGGGAACGCGACCACCCTTGAGGCCCAGTTCCGTGGCGGCTTCGCTGCCTGCCATTTCGCGCCAGGTGCCGCCGAGCACGTAGATGGCATCGCCGGGCTGCTTGAAGTCGGAGGTCTGGGCAGCAGTGACGTTGCGGATGACGCCAAGGATGGAGAACAGCACCGTGGGCGGAATGGAAATGCGCTCGCCGCCGCCGGTGTAGTCGTTTTTCATGGAGTCCTTGCCCGAGATGCACGGCACGCCGTAGGCCAGCGAGAACTGGCGCAGGGCGCGGCAGGCGCGCACAAGCTGAGCCAGCTTGTAGCGTCCGTCGGGGTTGGAGGGGCTGACCACCGGGTCGCACCAGCAGAAGTTGTCCACGCCTGCCAGAGCATCAGGGTCTGCACCCACGGCAACGGCATTGCGGATGGCTTCGTCCATGGCGTTGGCCATCATCCAGTAGGTGTCGTAATCGCTGAATTTGGGGCAGATGCCGTGGGAGATCACAAGGCCCGCGTCCGATTCCAGCAGGGGGCGGATAACGCCAGCGTCTGCCGGGCCATCGCGCTTGACGCCCACAAGGGGTTTCACCACGCTGCCGCCGCGCACTTCGTGGTCATACTGGCGGATGATGTATTCCTTGGAGCAGATATTGAGCGTGCCAAGCATGCGCTGCAAAAATGCGCTCTGCTCAACTTCGGCCACGTCCACGGTGACATCCGTGATTTCAGGGGCCTTCCATTCGGCTTCAAGCTCGAGCTGCGGTACACCGTCGTGCATGAACTCCATGGGCATGGAGGCGATGATGCGGTCGTGGTAGCGCACTTCAAAGAAGCCGGAGGTGGTGAAGCGGCCAAGGGCCGTGGCTTCCACATCCATGCGTGCGGCAAGGGCCATGAATTCATCGAGCTTTTCCGGCGAAACGGCCAGGGTCATGCGTTCCTGCGCTTCGGAAAGCAGAATTTCCCAGGGGCGCAGGCCATCGTATTTCAGCGGAGCCTTGGCGATATCCAGCACGCAGCCGCCCGTATCCTCGGCCATTTCACCCACGGAGGAGGAAAGGCCGCCAGCGCCGTTGTCGGTGATGGCGTGGTACAGGCCCAAATCGCGGGCGCGCATGATGAAGTCGTACATCTTGCGCTGGGTGATGGGGTCGCCGATCTGCACCGCAGTGGCGGGAGAGCCTTCGTGCAGTTCTTCAGAAGAGAAGGTTGCGCCGTGGATGCCGTCCTTGCCGATGCGGCCGCCGGTCATGACAATGTAGTCGCCTTCCTCTGCCTGCTTGAACCAGCCGGGGCGGCCATGCAGCTCTGCGGGGATGATGCCCACGGTGCCGCAGTACACCAGCGGCTTGCCAAGATAGCGCTCGTCAAAAACCAGCGAACCGTTGACCGTGGGAATGCCCGACTTGTTGCCGCCGTGCTCCACGCCTTCGCGCACGCCTTCGAGCACGCGGCGGGGGTGCAGCAGGCGCGGGGGCAGGTTTTTATCGTGGAAGGGCGAGGCAAAGCAGAACACGTCCGTATTGCACACCAGTTCCGCGCCCATGCCTGTGCCCATGGGGTCGCGGTTCACGCCCACAATGCCGGTGAGCGCGCCGCCGTAAGGGTCGAGCGCCGAGGGGCTGTTGTGGGTTTCAACCTTGATGCAGGCATCGTAGCCGTTGATAAAGGCGATAACGCCCGCGTTGTCCTTGAAAACGGACTTGCAGTAATCGTCCTCGCCCATGCGCTCGCGCAGCATGGCCGTGGCGTCGCGGATGCAGGTCTTGTAGAGGTTGTCCACCACTTCGCTGCGGCCCGTGGCGGCATCGGTATAATTGATGCGCGAGGCAAAAATCTTGTGCTTGCAGTGCTCGGACCATGTCTGGGCCAGCACTTCCATTTCCACATCCGTGGGGTCGGCGGGCAGGCCAAGGGCCTTGCGGCGGTCGGCTTCTTCCTGCGCGGTGAACTGCTCGCGGATGCTGTGCATTTCCTTGAGGTTGAGCGCCCAGGTATTTTCGCGGCTGGCCTTGGTCAGGGCGTCGTCGTCCATGGCGGAAAGAGCGATGGTGTCAACGGTTTCGTTGATCTCGCCTGTAACCCGTGCGGCCTGCGCTTCAAAGCCGGGCTGGGCGTCCCATTCCTGACGGCTCTTGATGCGGTAGCGCTGGATGAGCGTGTTGCACAAAAGGTCGCGGGCCAGCATGTCCACCTGCTCGCGGGTGAGGGGCGCTGCCTTGTCGCTGCTGATGCGGTACTGTACGGCGGTGTACACGCGCAGGCTGTCGCGCGGGATGTCCAGCACCATGGCGGCGGTGTCGCGCGCGGTACGGGCCTCGTTATCCGTCACGCCGGGGCGGAAGCCTACCTCCACAAACCAGTCTGCCGCAGGGTCAAGCAGGGGCAGCGGCTCAAGGGAGGCTTCCTGAAGGATGGGGTCGTGCCAGATGCTTTCGTCCAGAAGACGGGCCACCTGCGCGGCATCAAGCCCGTCAGCCGTAAAGACCTTGATCTGGCGAACGCCAGAAACAGAAATGTTCAGCGCCTTGCGCAGGTGCTGGGCCGTCTTGCGGCCCTGGGTATCGTCAAGTCCGGCGCGGGGGCCGGTTTCCACCCTATAGAGCATGGTTTGCATTCCTCTTGGTTTGGCTGCTTACTTTTTTCTGTCGCGCACGTAGTCGGCCATCTGGCGCATAAGCTCGCGCTCGGGCCTGTCAGGCAGAGTTTCTAATGCCTGCCTGGCCGCGTCAAGAAATTCATCGGCCTGACGGCGCACGGCATCGTCATGCCCGGCCTGCCGGATGCTCTCGGCAATGCTGGCGGCATCGGTTTCCGTCATCAGCCCTGCGCAAAAGGCGGCGTCAAAGGCGCTGCGTTCTGCGGTGCTCAGGCTGTCGCGGTAGAGGCGCAGGGGCGGCGTGAGCTTGCCCTCGCGCACATCGCCGCCAGTGGGCTTGCCTGTGACGCTTTCTGGCGCGAAATCAAGGGCATCGTCCACCATTTGAAAGGCCATGCCAAGATTTTCGCCATAGGCGGCGGCAGCGGTCACTGCGGCATCATCGGCCCCGGCGGCAAGCGCGCCCATTTCACAGGCTGCGCGGATAAGCCAGGCAGTTTTGCCGCGCACCATGTCTTCATAGTCGGCGCTGCTCGAATCCACGCGGCGCTGGGCCGCGATTTCGAGGATTTCACCCGCCGCCGTGCGGCTGGTGGCCTCCGAGAAACAGCGTGTCAGCCGCGTGTCGCCGTAATTGGCCACCAGTGCGTTGGCTCCGGCCAGCAGGGCATCGCCCGCAAGAATGACGCTGGAAACATCAAACAGCGTATGCGCAGCGGGCTTGCCACGGCGGCTTACGGCATTGTCCAGCACATCATCGTGCAGCAGGGTCGCGGCGTGGAGCATCTCCAGCGTGATTGCCAGATCCTGTATGCTCTTGGCCTCATGACCCAGCAGGCGGGCCGTGAGCACGGTGAGCAGGGGCCGCAGGCGTTTGCCGCCCGCATCAAAAATGTGCCGGGCCACAGGCCGCACCGGTTCCGGCAGGGTGTCCACTGCCTTGTTCAGAGCGCGGTTGATGCCGGGCAGCTCAAGGGCCAGACGTGCTTTCAGTTGGATCATATGCTACTCAGATAAGGTTAAGCGCGGGCAA
>NZ_DASQOG010000250.1:0-18657 GCF_035644575.1 Desulfovibrio sp.
CAAGCCGGGGGCGTTGCCCTTCCAAAAATGGCTTGCCGGTGAAGTCCTGCCTTCCATCCGTCGCCATGGCATCTACGCAACGCCTCAGGCCATTGAGGCCATGCTTGGCGACCCCGACACCACGATCAAGATTCTGACAGCCCTCAAGGAGGAGCGCGCCCAGCGGCAAGCCTTGGAGACCCGCGCCGAGGCTGACCGGCCCAAAGTCGTGTTTGCGGAATCCATCGAGGTGGCACGCACATCCATTCTCGTGGGTGAAATGGCCAAGCTTATTAAGCAGGCCACCGGCCACGACATTGGGCAGAACCGCTTCTTTGAATGGTTGCGCAATCGGGGCTACCTGCACAAGTCCGGCAGTCAGCGCAACATGCCCACGCAGCGCAGCATTGATGCCGAGTGGATGGAGGTGAAGGAAGGCACTCGCATCGGCTCCAGTGGCGAATGTCACATAACCCGCACCACAAAGATCACAGGGCGCGGCCAGATCTACTTCGTCAACCTGTTCGCCGCACAAAGTAGGGCTGCGTGATGGCCACCCCGACACCCCTCACCCTTGAGGAACGTGAGCTTCTGCTGCGCGCTGAAATGCGCCTGATGCTCAAGGGCATGGACGAAGCGGCCAACCAGTTGAGCGAATGCCGCCGCCGCTACGACTCTGCGGCAAAGCAGCTTGCCGAGATTAAAGCTGGGCAGGTGGCGTGATGAACCGGGGGTACATTAAGCTCTGGCGTAAAACGCTGGATAGTGGCCTGTTGCAGAACGGCCCGGCCTGGCAGCTTTTTGGCTACCTCCTGCTTCGTGCCACGCATAAGCCCTACCGTACTATCGTTGGCGGTGTGGTCTGTGAACTGGTTCCCGGTGAAGTCGTGTTCGGTCGTTCAAAAGCTGCCGCAGACTTGGGGCTCGGTGAACAGCAAATTCGCACCGCGCTAAATTTGCTCAAAAAAATGAAAATTGCCACCAGCAGATCAACCAACAAATTCACCGTAGTTTCACTTGTAAATTGGCATAATTACCAAGACGAGCAAGCCGCAGCTAACCAGCAAACGAACCAACCAGTAACCAGCACCCAACCAGCAGTTAACCACAAACAAGAATTTAAGAATAATATTACTTCTCTTCGAGAAGTTGTCGGCGCGACCGCTCCGACCACTGACCAGCAGACCGAAGACTTAGGGCAGGTGGAAGACCACCAGCCAGCACAGAAGCCAACCGTCCCTCCCTGTCCTCACCAGCAGATTCTTGCCCTGTATCACGAACTTTTGCCGGAACTTCCCCGCGTGAAAGTCTGGACGGGGGTTCGTCAGCAGCACCTTGCCGCCCGGTGGCGTGAGCGTTGGAAGGATGGCTTTTATGCCACGCAGTCTGAAGGGCTGGATTACTGGCGGCGCCTATTTTCATACATCGCGCGCTGCGACTTCCTACTTGGCAAAGTCTACGTTC
The DNA here is from genome assembly GCF_035644575.1 of Desulfovibrio sp. GTDB lineage: Bacteria > Desulfobacterota > Desulfovibrionia > Desulfovibrionales > Desulfovibrionaceae > Desulfovibrio. The sequence continues at coordinate 1,444 of NZ_DASQOG010000250.1, forward strand.
CAGGGCGCAAGCCGTTCCTCGCTTCTCTTGACTGGATAGCGCGCGCCGAAAATTTCGCAAAAATCATTGAGCAAAGGTACGAGAATAAGGAGTCCGCACAATGAGCCAGATCATCAACGTGATCGAGCAGCGCCGGGAGGCAGAGCGCGACTTCGTCAACGCCGCATTTTGCGGCATTGTCCAGCGAGTAATCGAACCTGATGCCGTGCTGGCCGTCTGCCCTGCAAGCCTGCTTTCACACGACTACAAGGCCAAGGCCGTCTATGACGCGATCAGCGCCATAGCCGCCGACCACAAACGCCCTGACCCCGTTTGCGTGTGGGAGTGGATCTTCAAGCACAGCAGCGATTACCCGCCGATGTGCGCCGCTGACGTGGCCGACTACTGCACCATTGCCATCATGGGAAGCCGTGAAGACTCAATCCTGCACCTTGCCGAGGTTGTTCGTCGTGAAGGCTTGAAGCAGCAGGCAGAGAGCAAGCTCATGGGGTTGCTGTCCGACTGCCAGCGTTACGGCAATGATGCGGCAGAAGTAGCCGCAGGGGCCGCCAAACTGGCCGAGCAACTTGAAGACGGCTGCACAGACAGGGCTGATTACAGCTTGAGCGCCATCATGCGCCGCGTGGTCGTGAAGCTGGAGAGCGGCGAAGCGGCAAAGCCTATGCCTACCCCGTGGAGCAACCTGAACCGCGTGCTCAAAGGCGGCATTGCCCCTGGAGAGCTTGCCATATTGGCGGCACGCCCTGGCGTTGGGAAGACTGCCTTGGCTGGTTGCTTTGGCATTGAAACGGCGCGCGCCGGGCATCCCGTCATGTTCGTGAGCCGTGAAGTTAAGGACGAAACCGTTGCCGCCCGCATCATGTCCCGTGAAGCAAAGATCGACTCTCGCATCTTCCGCGAGGGCATCCAGATTGCTCCAGACCTCATGCCGAAGATTCGCAAGGCTCAATCCCTGCTGGACTCTGCCCCTATCGAGATCATTGAACGCTCCATTGCTCCAATGACCCCGCGTGAAGTGCGCAGGCTTGCCAAGGCGCGCGGCCAGCTTGGACTGATCGTGATCGACTACTTGCAGCTTATGGAGCCTGACAACCGCAGCAATAGCCGTGAGCGCGAAGTGGCGGAAATGAGCCGGGCTTTCAAACAACTGGCGTTGGATTGCAACTGTCCTGTGCTGCTGCTGAGCCAGATGAGCCGCAAGGCCGAGGAAGAGAACCGGGAGCCGCGTCTTTCTGACCTCCGCGAATCGGGAGCCATCGAGCAGGACGCCGACATAGTGATCTTTCTGCACACCCCCAGGCAGAGCCTTGAAAGCCCAAGCCCAGATGTGAAGGTGAAGGTAGCCAAGGGCCGCAGCTCGGGCGCTGGCTCCTGCTGGATGCGTTTCGAGAAGCTGTTCTCAAACTTTTACGAAATACCCGCGCCGCTGGAACCGACGAAGCCGCAGCGAGGCAAAGACAACGGGCTGTAACCACGATGAAGAAAACCACCCAACCTACAGAAAACCTACAGGAGCAGGGCCGCACCCCAAAGGGGCGTTTTGCCAAGGGCTTTGCACAGAACCCAACCGGGCGCAAAGCAGGTAGCCGAAATAAGGCCACAGAGGCCGCTCTGGCACTCATGGAAGGGCAATTGGGGAAGATAACCCAAACCCTTATCAACGCGGCCTTAGGGGGCGATCTGGCGGCAATTCGGCTGGTGCTGGAAAGACTCGTTCCTCCCTGCAAGGAAAAGGCGCTTCCACAGATCCACCTGCCCACTGTTACCGATGCCCAATCACTGCCCAAGTTGACCGCCGCCGTGCTTGATGCCGTTTCCCGTGGCGACCTAACCCCCGGCGAAGCAAACGCCCTGGCCTCTCTTGTGGGTAGCCACGGCAAGGCCATTGAACTTGCAGAGTTGGAAGACCGCTTGGCGAAACTTGAAGCACAGATGAACGCAGACGCCGCCACGGCAAGGGGTAACAAATGAGCTTGCGAACCAGACTCGCCGCGCTGTTGAAGCGCAGACAGGCCGGGGAAACGATGCGTATTCGCATGCTGAGCCTGGAAGAGAGAACAGCCAAGTTGAGCAAGATGTTCGATGAAATGGCGCGGGCCACGGATTCAGAGCATGCCGCTCAGTTTAACGCTGCAATCACATGGTTTTTGGAAAACGGCGGCCACCAGCACAAGGACGCGATGCGAATCATGCAAGCCGTTTGCCTTGGCCCTTTGTCTGAAGCTGACCTGAAAATTATAAATTATTCCAAATAAACAGGGTGTTGTGATGAATAATAAGACCAAAGACCCTTTGGAAACAAAAGAGGGACGGGCCGAACTCCGCGTCAAGGTTCAGGCCGAGCTTGTGGGCAACGCCTTGAAACTCTCCGGCCTGCAAGAGCGCCGCCAAGGGTTGCTCACCATTCTTGCCCTTCTTGATTCACTTGATGCCGATTACGCGGCCCGTGATGCCGCCAACACCATACACTAACCCCCAAACAGGAGAACTCCCCATGATGAGCGCAGAACAGATTGTTAGCTTGGCCCTGAACCCCGAAACCCGCAACAAGATGGAACTGGATATTTTCGGACGGCTGGCCCGTATCAGGGAACAGCAGGCGCAGCTTGATACCGACCTTGAGGACATTCTGGTTGTCCAGCGCCTTGTGCAGATCGTGAAGGGCTACGAAATCCAGGGCACCGCCAACTAGCACGCCAACACCACCGAGGGGGCGGGTAATATCCCTCCCCCTTGGGGAAAGGAAGATCAAATTATGGCCACAGTGGTACAGATACAGCGCCAGCCCAACGGCTGGGACACCCTCGGTAACTCCGTGCAGCAGACGGCAGATAACTTTCTCAAAAGCATGCTGGCAATGGGCCAGATGCAGAACAACAACGCTTGGCGCATGGCTGAAATGAATATGCAGAACCAGCGCCTTGCCGACGCTAACGCACGGCAGGATAAGCAACTTGCCGCCGTTGATGCCAGAAGCAAAGAAGAACTCGCTCAACGCTTGCAGATGCACAACGATACGATGTCGCTGCACCGCCAGCAGCTTGGAATTGCCATGGGCAAACTTTCCGAAGAAAGGGCAGCCCGTGAGCGGATTAACGACCTGTTCAAGAACCCCGGCGGCGCACCCAATGGAACAGGAGCGGGCAGCGGCGGCATGGGGGCGGGGAACCCCGGCCTTGACCAGATTGTAAACTCCATGCGTGATGATGTGCTTTCGCCCAGCTATACCCCCGGCGCAATGGGCGGGCAGTCTGATGCAACTATGATCCTGCCCGGCGCGGTTGGTGTCCATGACAACGCCCCGGCGTTTGACACCAATCAGCCAGCCAATGCGGAGCTTTTTGGACAGGCCGGATTCCAGACGACCAAGCCGCAACCCACAATGGTTGACCTTGCGCAGCGTTCCGGCTTGTGGCCCCTCATATCCAGCCATACCCCGACACCTGGCAGCGCAGCCGACAAGGACGCTACCATGTCCCTTGTGGTGAACGGCATGAAACAAAGCCTCGGCATTCCCCTTGAACAGAGAACGGAAGCACAGCGCATGCTTGCCGGACTCGCCCCGGCCTTGGGCGTGCAGCTTGATTCCCCCGCCGCTGCCCCGGCAGATAGCGGCATGGGCGCAAACGCTGGCCCCTCGGCTTCTGCCATGCTTGAGCAGCCGAAAAGGCCGGAACCTGCCAATATTAACGGCTTTACCGTGGCAAACTTCCCGCCGCAGCTCGCCATGTATCCAGGGGGCAAGGCTGTGTTTGAAACCCTCAAGGAGCGGGACGCAGCCGCCGACAACAAGTATAAGCTTGATGTAAAGGCGTGGGAATCGCAGCAGAAGCAGGCCCAGACAGATCAAGCGAACATGGAAAAACAGAACAACTCCCTGATGCTGGCAAACTCTGCCATACGCTCTGCTGACCAAAGCTTGAAACTTCTCGACAATTACGGACGCATGGCAACTGGCAGCCTTGCACGGGAATGGCTCAAAGATGGCACATGGGGCCGCAGCTTGGGGCTTGCTCAGGGCATGGACAACCTGGAAGAAGCCATGAAGCCCATGAAAACCGTTTCCATGATGGAAATGATAGACCAGCTTAAAAAGCAGAACACCAACGGCGCACTTGGTATGCGAATTACGCAGCTTGAAGCCATGATGATGAGCGGCGTGTTTGGCAGCCTTGAAACCAGCCAGACACCAGACCAGCTTCGGGCAAGCATTCTGGCACATAAGAAAATTTACAGCGAAATTCAGCAAATCGCCCAGGAGATCCAGCGGAACAAGGGGCGGGGCGGCAGCTATTCCCCCACAACTGCCCCCGCAGCCAACGCAGCCCCGGCGGCTTCTGACGGATGGGAGGATATTTAACCATGCGAGTGCAGAAAAACAGCAATACCGGCGAATATCGCGCCGACCTTGGAGACGGTAACTTTGTGCCTGTCCGCGTGCAGCGCAATGGCTCCACAGGTGAAATGCGGGTCATTGTGGGCGATCAGGTTTACCCGTACAGCTCCACGGATTTTACCTCTGCCGGGCAGGAATTGGACAAGTCCACCGGCGCACCCTATGCGGCCCGGTTCGCCATTGGTAGCGCGGCTGACGACTCCATGAAGCTGCAACGGGCGCGGGACTTTTTCGGGGATGGCGTGCGGCAGGAGTCAGACGGCGGGATAAGCTTCATTCACCCCCAAACGGGCCAGCGCACGCTTGTAAACCCCGAAGGAATGGACTTTGGGGATTTGTTCGGGGCAGGTCGTGAAATCGCCTCTGCTGCTGCCGGTATCCCTGCGGCTATTGCGGGCGGCATTGCCGGGGGCGGCGTGGGCAGTCTTGCTACAGGCTCCCTTGCGGCCTCTGCTGCTGGTGCAGGAATGGGGCAGCTTATGGACGCAGGCGCAGCTAAACTTGCCCGGATGGCGGCAGAGAAGCGCGGGGCGCAGCCTAGCCCCATGCAAAGCCCCCTAGACGCAGCGCAAGAGTTTGGAATGGAAACGGGCCTTGGTACTGTTGGTGGTATGGCCCTTGGCGGGCTTGGTCGTGCCGCTGGCGCAGCCCTGAACCCCATGAAACAGGAAATTGTGCAGGCATGGCGCAACATGGGGCAGCAAATCCCCTCCATTGCTGCTGCAACAGGTGGCAAAGGTGGTGCGATCTTTGAAAACGCCTTGGGCGGTATGCTTGGGGCAACGGGGCGCATGGAAGGCGCACGGCAGGCCGGGGCAGCCAGCTTGCAAGATGCCCTTGATACCATTGCCGCGCGCGTGGCTGGAGACACCGCCGCCGCAACCCCGTATGAGCTTGGCGACCTGGCACAGAAAGCCGCTGCACGTTCACGGGAGGCATTCAAGAAAAGGGCTGACGAAGTATTCAGCGACCTTTCCAGTAAGTGGGGCGGGCAAAAGGCCCGGCTGACCAACACCATGCAAGCCCTGGATGATCTGGAATCGCAGCTTATGTACAACGGCCAGCCCACCAACACCAGCAACGCCATGCGCCAGCGACTTGTGGGCCTGCTGCAAAACGAAATGACCGACAACAACTATGGGCTGCTTACCCTGCGGGGCGTCCAGAATGCCAGAACGCGGCTTAAAAATATGATCGGCAACCCCGGCACGTTCAACACCGCCGACATGGACGCGGGCCAGTTGAAATACCTGCGAGGAGCCTTGAAGGCCGATTACAGGGCCGCAATCACTGACCCCGAAGACCTGGCGAAGCTGGACGCGCATAATCAGTGGTACACCGCGCAAAAGGGAATGCGTGACCGCCTTGATAAACTGCTAGGGAAAGAAGACCCGCAGCGGCTTGGAGAAGCCCTGTTGCGTGCCGACTTGACCCCAGACACGGCGCAGATGCTTGAGCAAGTAATGCTGCCTGCCGACTTTGCCGCCCTTCGCGGAGGTATCATTCGCCAGCTTGGGAGGCCTTCGGCTGCTGCCGGGCTGCCAGAGGGTCAGGCTTCGGCCCTTGAGGTGTCCAGCAGGCTTGGCAATGGGAAAGGGGCATATTCGCCAGAAGCCCAGGCCGCATTATTCGGGACGGATGTAAACGACCCCCGGCTTATGGCGCAGGGGCTTGCCAATATCGAGAGATCAGCCAACACAAGCCGCACGGCGCAGGCAGGGCACACTATGGGGCTGGTTAGGGGGTTGCAGGCTGTGCTTGCAGGGGGCGGTGCATATACGCACCAGTATCCAGCCGCCGCCGCTGCCGTAGGCGTGCCGTGGGGCCTTGCACGGGCCACGACCTCCCCCCGCATAATAAACGCGCTCTCAGGGCCACAGGGCGCAGTTTCAAGGGCCCTCACAACCGAGATTGCCCCCATTGTGGGTGCTGGGCTTGGGCAGGTTGCCCCCGGTGGTGCAGCGGCAACGCCTCTGGAAAGTGTGCTCGACCCTGAATATGCACTTCGCCAGCAATCGCCCACCGCCGCGCAGAACAATGAAAGCTATTCGGACATGCTGAGGCGGTACGGGGTGAAAACATCCTTCGATGCCCAGCCCGTCCAGTAGCAGGCCCGGCAAGCAAATACAGCCCCCAAGGAGCAATCCAAGGGGGCCGTAGCTTTCTTGCAAGATGAGTTGGGTGGCCTTCGGGAGAGCGCCCTTCCTCCATATCTGGGTTGCACGGCGCTCTTTCAGCCGGAGTGCCCAGTTCGCAGCAGCGGCGACTTTCTGCTGTCGAAGACCGTACTAATGAACTCTAGTGTCCCACGAGAACTCAAGCAAGTACCTTGTGTGTTGGGGAGAAGTGTCCATCACGTCAGTTAGCTATCTCCTGATTTAATCATCCTTTGTTGGAGGCACGGGGGTCGGATTTGGTCGATCCCACCCGGTTGGATCATTCCAACCATCCTTTTGGCGATGCTGTTCCGATAACGGAACTTGACGGGCCTTTTCGTTAGTGTCTCTGCATGGTTGGTCAACAGGGAATTTTTTTTCATCTGCCATTTTTTTCCTCCTGCTTTTGCGGATCTCGATCAGAATATTTTTCGCAATTTTTCATATAAAATTCTATGAAATCAATTTTATCTTCTTTTAAAAGAATTCCATGCATTCCACTTTCAATTACTTTATCTCCCTTCATCCATTCATGATGGTATATGTATATATATTTATCTCCATCATTGCTTTCGGTGAAATAGTTTGGGAATCCTGTAATTATTCTTCCATCGTTAAGAATAACTCTGACATATCTGACTTCTTCACTGAATACATCAAGCCATGCATCTTTTCTAAATGTTTTGAATATTTTTAAGTTTTTAAGCCATTTAAAGTGATATCTTTTCAGTATAAAAATTGAAACAAGTATTGGTATTGAAATGACAAGGAATAATTGAACTGCAATGGTTATCCATACGGATTCAGTTTTTAAAATTCCAACGAAAAAATTGATTACTGATGAAAAAGCAATTACCTCAAAAATTATTTTAAGGTTTATGTTGCTATCATTTCTGACAAAAGTTCTAAAAATTGCCCATGCAATAAAGCCAGGCCCGAGAAGTACAAATAGATTATATGTTTCAATATTTATGTTCATGATTGATCGCTATTAATTTCTATGAATTAAGTTCTTCTTCGGTCGGCCAAATATTTTCCGCAAGATGTGTATGTGAATATCCACAGTTGTTGCACTTAAGAACGAGTTCTGGCCCCGCAAAAGGGGAATTGAAATATACAGATAGTGTGGAGTCACATTCGGGGCAGGACAGGCCTCCATCACGGCTTTCCTCGATCTTTTCCAAAATTTGAGAGTCTTCAATCAACACTACCATATTACTACCCTTTTGTGTTTTAAACAATTCTGCAGCAGTGTTATTAGAATTAGCAAACTTTTTCGCCGCTGGCTATTATCCTGTTATGGCCTTGTCCTCTTCATACCGATTCTGTTGCTAAATTGTTTCACGGAAAAACATTGTAGCACGCTGCACATACTTCGTAGCACAGTAATTTTATGTGCGCAGGGCCATTTTGTGAAACAGCATAAATCCTTGAATATTTGTTTTTTGGCCATGTCTCATAAGAGGTGATATGTAAACTTTGATAAACTTAAATTCGAGATATTAAATTTATACTTGCATAAATTAAACGAAAATGGCAAGAAGAAAAAACGGAGGTGAACAAATGACCCCACTGACAGAAGAGGAAAAGGCCAATAGGCCCATGAACCTTGAGGAAGTCATGGAATACCTTCGCGTTGGGCGTAATTCAGCCCTTACCCTCTTGCAAAGCGGGAAGGTTAACGCGGTTCAGGTAGGCCGACAGTGGCGCGTTACCCGCAAAGCTCTGGATGAATTTCTTTCAGGCAAAGCGGCAAACAAGGAATAAACAAAACAGCCCGGCAGGGAAGTAGTGATTCCCAACCGGGCCTAACCATGAACCGTCTGGAGGTTCACAGCTATGGAAACTGTATCCACCACCGCCAGCAATGGCAATCCCACCAGTGAAACAACCCACGAACAGCTTCTTGCCCTGCTGGGCGAACTCAACGGCAAACTGCTGCCCCTGCCAGCCCCCAAGCCGGAAACGGTTTCCAGCGTCGATATGATCCACATTCTGCCCCTGGACAGGCTGCGCGAATCCCTCCAAAAGTCCATTGCAGAAACCAACGGCATCATGCGCGAGGCGAGTGTTCAGTTGAGCCGCCTGTACAGTAAGATGCCCGCCGCACGGAATGAGCGCGCCTGGAGCGTTGTTTTCCTCAACCAGAAACGCAGCTTCCAAACCATGACGGACGCAGCGGCATGCAGCCTGCAAGCCGTTGATATGTACCTGTTGGATATTGCCCGCATGCTCGTTCTCGCTGCTGACGGCGACCCTAAAACGGTGGGTGTGCTGCTGGAGGGTGAAGGTCATGAGTAAGCTGAATACGCAGCCCAATGCCCTCACAGGCTACCAGTTTGACGAGGTGAAGCCGACTTCCTCCGGCCTCTTGTGGGAAGCCCACGAAGTCCTTGCATGTCTTGCCACTCTTTTGCAGTACGGTAATGACAGTGATGTTGGGATTGAGTTTGACGACAGCGCGCGCAGGGGCCTTGGCCGCATTCTCCGGCACTGTTCGCAGATCGCCATTGATGCCGTTGGCCTTGAGCCTGTCGAGCGCAAGGAGGCCGAGCATGAATAGCGCGCCCCTGACCATCAAAGACCACGGCAATGCAATCATGCTGTCGGAGTCCATTGAACTCATGGCGCTCAGCTTGCGGGAAGAGTTTCTTGACCAAGGGGAGATGGTTAACGACAAAACCGCCGAACATGCGTTGTACGCCGGGCTGAACCTCATTGCCCACGCCGCGCACACCTTGGGCAATTATGTGGAGCAGTGCCAGAATGAGCTTGAACGGGCGGCACAGAAGCCCGGCAAGGGGGCAAGTCATGAGTAACAGCGGCTATGCAGCTCTTGACCATGTCGGGGCTATCACATTGGCCCAAAGCATCAAGAATATGGCCCTCGGCGCAGGAGCGTTTTTAGTGGCCGATTCGGATACGGTTGAAGGTAAGGCAGCCACGGGGAGCTTCAACTTGATTCACAACGCTGCCGTCGCCCTACTGGACTACCTGAACGACATTTCAGAAACGGGCATCCCCACGCAGAAATAGACACACATCTGGCGCACCAAAGAAAAGCCCTGGCCACTTGAAGGCTCGGGCTTTTCGGCATCTGAGGGGCCTAATCCTGCCCCAGCCGCCCCATACTACGTAACTGTGACCTACTTGAATAACCCAGAAGGACTGTGAGGATAATGCATATGGAAGAAAAGCTATTGAGGCTTAAAGACGTGTTGCCAATCGTCAACGTGGCTAGCTCCACATGGCGGCGCTGGGTGAAAGAGGGAAGCGCACCTCAGCCAATCAAGCGGGGGCGCTGTACATTTTGGCGCAGCTCAGAAATAACTGAATACGTCACGAGCGAGCAGTGGACTCCCCGGCAAGCTACTTTGTTGAATAACATGATCCAATTTTGAGGAGGTTGAGATGAAACCTGCCATCGATTTAATCTATGTTTTTCTGTATTATTGCACCGAATATGCAGTAGTATGGTTCCAGTTGTTGAGTATGCTTTTTGGTGTTTATTCTGCGTATTTTTGGGGAGTATCAGCCTTAGCTGTGCGACCTTTAATGAAACCTACAGAGTGTGTTTCAGAAGTGATAGATGGAAATCGCAGTTTACAATATGAAAATGGGGGTACATTTTTTTCAGAATTATATTCGTATGTTAGTGATTTATGGAAGTTTAGGCCCAGCTATCGATGGATAAAAATAATTTCCACCTATCCCGAGACTACAACTGGATATATAAGCTACACCAACAGATTAAATAAAAATGCGGCTCTATCGGCAATGTTCAGTATGCTTTGTATTTCACTTTCATCACTATTTCCTATTCTATTTAAGCTTGTAGGCGAGGTTAGAAGAGCGTTCTGAGGGTGATAATTCGCAATAGGAGTCTTGCAATGAAGTATCGGTGAGAAATGCGCATTATTTGTCACTTGAAGATCGTATTTTTTGCCGACATTCAAAGTCGGTTGTTCCCGCATCATTCGAAATAATTATATTGAGATCATGGTTTGCCTCTTGTTGTGGCAACTCCTGGAACTTGGGAAAAGCAAAGTAAACAGCCATCGAAAAGAAGACGACTGAGGCCCCCCAGACGAGGCAGGCAAATACGCTCAAAATATGCCCGTAGATAGGCTTGCTTTGCTCTGGAGGACGTTGATCAGTTGCTTCTTTCGCCATAATATCTAGTACTGCACTAAAATAATACGATATGTGGCTTGCTGAATTATTAGATTCTGTTTGAGAGTATGCACGTTGTGCAATATAAGATATCCCTGAGCATAATATCGCAAAGACAGCGCCTAATGCGCAGTATAATAATGTTGTAGACCCAGATTTACCAAGTTTATCCATGTTGTAAACAATCGCAATGCCAGCCATTCCGTTTAATAAAAAAGCACCATTAATTGCCATTTTTGAATATTCAATAATGGCCTTGAAGTGTTCAATGTTTGCTTGCCTTGCGGACTCGACCAAGGCCAATGCTCTTTCCTTATGAATATCCGCCCATGCCTTTTTATAATCAAACCCATTTTCATTGCTCATAACGACCTCATTAACAGTTCATTCTACCACAGTCCGGCCGCTTGGCACGGCTCTTTGACGAATTTGTTCTCGTTGCCCTGAAGGGCTTCAATGCGCTTCGCCCTGGTGCACTCCCACTTGTCCACGGGAAATTGCTTGTCCCATGCCTGCATAAGCTGCTCTTGCTGACGGCTCATGTGATAGCGCGAATATGAGTCCTGCATGTAGAAATATGTGCGGGCTATCTGCCCACGGGCGCGCGCCGGGGGCTCGGCCTTGTTGCCGCTGATCTTCATTTCGCAGGTGCCGAAGGTGGCAGGTTCCCCGGCAAGCATGGCATAGTTGTAATTGGAGCGCATGGCGTTGACCGCGCCAATAGCAGGGAAAAGGTTATACATATCAGCCTGCATCATTCTGTACTCGGCGTTGGATTTTTCGGCGCACTTGCGGCCACGAAACTCTTTGCCCCGGTTATCGACGCACTCGGGCGAACCTTCGCGCCATTCTGCAAAGGTCTGACCGAAGTTTTCAGCGGGTAAGGCGTGCTCCCATTCGATCTTGTCAGCGCGTTTTTCATGCTTGGGTGTGGTGAAGCCAGCGGGCAGCGTCACATTGCCCTGGGCGTCGTATGTCGCGCCACAATAGAATGTAATGCGGTGGTCGGCGTAAACCTGTCCGAGCATCTTCTTGGCGTGCGAGAAACTGTCGTTTGTCGTATTGCCTGCGGCAAGAGAGAGAACAGGGAACAGAAGCAGCAAGGCTGCACAAAGAATAAAATAGCGTTTTAGCATTCCTTCCCCTCAAGATATTCTTTCAGTGCGACGGCATTATTAAATTCAATGTTTTTAGCCGAGTAAAGAAGAGTCACAGATTCATTCTGTTTGAGCAGTATTAGCATCTGCTCGACGGCACTAGGGGCGCTATCAAGCTCTGTGAAATAGCGTTGCTTGAACTCTGCCCATTTGGCCTCATCGTGTGCGAACCATTTTCGCAGGTTGTCAGAAGGTGCGATATCTTTCAACCAGACAGACCACGGAGCCGCAGCCTTTGAAATCCCTCTGGGCCACAGCCTATCCACGAATACCTTTATTCCTTTCGGCTCGGCACCATGGTCATATACGCGGCGCAGGAGGATACTCATTGGGTTAGCCCTTATCTGCGGGTATTTCTGAGTCTGCGCGGCATTTACACGTTGGGCTGATAGAGCCGTCCCGGCAGACGACACGACCATTACTACACTGGCCGGACATGCCACCGTGATGTGAGCAGCAGCCACGGGCAGCCTCAAGGATGCCGGGCAAGTCGTCTGTCTGGGCAGCGGTGGTGCACTGGTCGGCGATAATGGGCTGGATGGCGGCGGTTTTTTCGGCAAAGGCCGGGACGGAGAGAAGAAAGAACAAACTAAGGAAGAGTGAAATTTTTTTCAGGTCCATAACATGTCCTTTTCTATTCCAATACTAGGTTGAAAACATTGCTAACGAAGAGCATGTTCAACAATCATTAAGCTATAGGGAGGGAACATGAAAAGGATATTTTGGGTTTTGATTGCGTTTTCTTTGATATTTGCCCCATGTCTGATTGCTGTTGACGCCAGCGCCAAGGGCACAACGAGCGTAAAGGGTTACACGAAAAAGAACGGCACCTATGTGGCCCCGCACCAGCGCACAGCCCCCAACAATACCAAGATGGACAACTACTCGACCAAAGGGAACACCAATCCCTACACAGGAAAGGCAGGGACAAAAGACCCGTACAAGTCAAAGAAGTAGCCTTTGGGACGCTTAAAAATGGGTGAGAGACTACCATCGTGGCTGCGACTAATCCGAGTATTAAACTGTTTTTGACACAGTCTACCCATGCCTTACGAATTAAAATAAAGGAGAAAACTATGGCAGATTTCTGTATCACCGCCGTCCGTTACAACGATGAAGGGACACACCTCAGTTATGTTAAGGTGCGTGAAGATCGAAAAGGTAATCCTGGGGCCGCTAGGGTTGTTTCTAGAGCTTTTATTGCTGACCTTATTCGTCTTGGTAAAGCAACTTTTATAACAAGGGTTGAAAAGAAAGATGGATCGTGGATGGAGGGGGCAGCCGTGCACATCATTGACGGTAAATATCTAACAACAGACAAGAACAGCATTGAGCGTGACAACTTAGAGAACTTGCCAGAATTTTGAGGATATCTGCCATCAAAAGGGTAAAGTTAAGATTAAATGAGAAGGGCCGTCCGCGAGGGCGGCTTTTTTCATTCAATTGCCCCTAGTATTATTTGTGGTGTTACCCCGGTGTTACCCCAACAAAAAAAGCCCTTGCGGTTATTCACCGTGAGGGCTTGATTTCTGTGGAGCCAGCTAAGAGACTTGAACTCTTGACCTGCTGATTACGAATCAGCTGCTCTACCAACTGAGCTAAGCTGGCAACCGACATGAAGTGCCAAAAAACAGGGCCTTTGTCAAGCGGATAGGTCTGATCGGCTTACGCGCATTCCACCACGAGGGGGATGACGTGCAGCTCGCGGTTCACTTCTTCCGTATGGCCCAGCTTCCACTTGGTGGATTCCGCAGGCCAGCCGAGGTGGGAGGCAACATCGCGCGCAACGCCAGCCACATTCAGGATGGGGTGCCGCTGAAAAACCTGGGGCAGCCCATAGGTCAGGTTGCAGGCAAGGCACTTGCCGGGGCGCTGGCGCAGTTCAAAAGCCAGCTTGGCCTTTTGCGGCTCAACGCTGCGGCAAACAAGGCCAATGTCGTAAGCGCCTTCTTCAGCGCCGCCAAAGAGCGCGTCAAAAAATTCATCTGCACGGCCAGCGGGAAAAATCGTGTCCAAAAAGGTCTGATCCAGGTTCTGCATGGTCATAAACATCCTCTGTCATTACATGAGCGGTGTTTGTATTCAAATGGCCGTCAGGCCACAAGCGCGCGGAGCATCTCGCGCCCAAGGCGGATATCATCGCCATCAAGGCGCGAGAGCGAAAAATACGGTATCAGTTCTGCAGGGCTGGCGGCATTGCCGCCGGGGTTGCACCCGGCAAGCGCGCCGAGCAATCCGGTTACCCTGCGCGGGTCTGCGCCCATTTGCCGCAGGTTGCGCAGCGCGAGGCTCTGGTGCCTTTTGGCAAGGCGCTCGCCTTCGTTATCCAGAAGCAGCGGCACATGCGCATAAGCGGGAGCACCATAGCCCAGGAGCTTGAGAAGAGCAATCTGCCTCGGCGTTGAAATGAGGATGTCGCGCCCTCGCACCACCTGATTTATGCCCATGAGCGCATCGTCCACAGCCACGGCGAGCTGGTAGGCCACAACGCCGTCAGAACGGCGCAGGGCAAAGTCGCCCCCGCAGTCGGCAAGCGTGAATGATTGCGGCCCAAACACAGTATCGGTGAAATCCACAGGCCCGTCCGGGCAGCGCAAGCGCAGGCAGGGGCGGCGGCCTGACTCCAGCAAGGCCTGTCGCTGCGTCTGATTCAGGCTGCGGCAGGTGCCAGGGTAGGGCGCTCCAGCATCATCAACATGCGGCGCACCTGCCATGCTGCGCAATTCCTTGCGTGTGCAAAAACAGGGATAGGTCTGGCCTGCGCTCTCAAGCTGCGCAATGGACGCCGCATAATGCTGCGCCCTGCGGCTTTGCTCAAACGGCCCTATGCGCCCGCCAGCCGGTTCCGGCTTGTCCGGGCCATAATCCCAATCCAGGCCAAGCCAGGTCAGGTCTTCAATGAGGGCTGCGGTGTATTCGGGGCGGGAGCGCTGCGGATCAATATCTTCAATGCGCAGAACCACCTCGCCAGAGCTGGCCCGGGCGGCAAGCCATGCGAGCAAAAAGGCCCAGGCATTGCCAAGGTGGATATAGCCGGTAGGGCTGGGGGCCAGCCTGCCGCGAATAACAGGCGCGGCGTGCATAAAACTATTTTTTGTTCCAGGGCATGGCCGAAAGCAGTATGCCCAGACCGCAAAAGCCTGTCACGCCCGCAAATACAAGCCCCGCGCCCACAAAGGCCGAAAGCCACAGCATTGAGGGCCACGCAAGGGAGCCGAGCACACCAGCCAGCACCAGACCGCCAGCGCCAATCTGAATCTGGCGAAAAATGGGCAGCGTCTGTTTGGAGGTTTCTACTGGCAGCCCCTGTTTGGCCCAGGCGCTGACGCCGCCTTCCATCTGCCATGCGGGGCCAGCCGCAAGCTTTTGCAGCAGGTCGCTGTTCTTGGTGGTGCGGTTGCCGGAATTGCAGGTAAATATGATGGGGAGTTCAGCGGTGGCGGGGCGCAGATCCATCCACGAAATGACCGAAAGGGGGGCCGCTTCGGCACCGGGAACACGCAAGACCGCGAGTTCGTCCGCTTCACGCACGTCCACAAGGCGAGCCTTGTTATCCTGCAGCATTTTCAGTGCTTCTGCAGGAGAAATATTAGGAAGCATCGACTATGTCCTATGAATTCTAATCCCGGTTTTTGGCGGGAGTTTTTTTGCTTTTGCCATCATCAGACTTGGAAGAAGCCGCCTTGCCGTCGCTTTTGTCCTTCTTGCCGGATTCAGACTTGGCAGACTCGTGCTTGGTCGATTCGCCCTTGGAGGCGCTGGACTTGGAAGAGCCAGACTTGCTGTCGCTCTTGGCGGCTTCGGACTTGTGGCTTTCCGTCTTGCGCGCTTCAGCCTTGGGGGCGTCAGATTTACGGGCCTCGCTCTTGCGATCGGACTTTTCAGCTTCAGCCCTGGAAGAGCCGGATTTGGACGAAGATGCGCTGCTCTTTTTGTCCGACTTGTCTTCCTTGACGGACGCCTTGCTTGAAGACCTGGAGGACGACTTGTCGGCCTTTTCCACCTCAATCTTGCGGGTGGAGTGCTTTTTATCCAGACTGGCCACTTCCACGAACTGGTCGCGCGATTTGGAAGGATTTTTGTCCTTGGAGCGGTCTTTGTCTTTTTCCTTGCCGCGATCCTTGCTGCTCTTTCTGTGGTCGTCGTTGCTGGCAACGCTGGCGCGGGAGGAGGGCTTGTGGCTGCGATAAATATCGCGCACGGCTTTTTCTTCCACGTAGTCGTTCAGGCGGGTCTGGGCTTCGGCCACAAGATTTTCGGTGCCGTCCATCTTGACGCGCCGGGCGCCGAGGAATGTGCCTTTGAAATAGGGGTCGTCCAGAGAATTGATACGCACGGTGGTGCGGCGGTGGGGGCTGTGGATGAATTTGCCGTCGCCCACATAAATGCCGGTGTGATAGCCCCGGCGGGGGTGGCGGAAGGCGACAATATCGCCAACCTGCATCTCTTCCACATTATTGATGCGCTTGCCCACAACGGACTGCTCACGGGCGGTGCGCGGCAGGCTCACGCCAACGCTTTTGTAAGCCCAGCAGACAAATCCCGAGCAGTCAAATCCTCCCGGCGACATGCCGCCGGGAACATATGGGGTGCCGATGGCAGACCGTGCCTTGCGCAAAAGCTGCTGGCTGCCCTGCTGCTCGTTGTTGTCAAAAGCAGCTTCATAAGAACGGCGAAAACGCTGTTCCGCTTGTGTGCTGTAGTCACCACGCTGGTTGTTTTTTACTGCGCAGCCAAATGTCATGGCGCAAGCCAGAGTCAGCGCACACAGTTTAAGGCATCTACCCATCGGCACTCCGTGTGGGTTGCGCCGCAGCACAAGGCAACGGCGGGGTCACGCAAAAAAAACGGGAATAACCCCGTTTGTCTGTAGTTGGTCAAGCCTTGATGTCTAAAAGCGTACCCAGCATGGTATCACTGGTGCGCACTACCTGCGCGTTTGCCTCATAGGCGTGCTGAGTGGAGATCATCTGAGTGAATTCCCGCGCAAGATCCGTACCGCTGGGGGCGGATGCTTCCAGGGGAATACCGGAAGTGACATCAAGAACTGCGTTGGCGGCATTCCAGTCCGAGCTGGGGCCGACTTTTGATCCCGCGTCTTTCAGCGCGGCTTCAAAGCTGACGCCCTGATCGTTGGCATTGCTGGAGTAGACGGCACGGCGCGGCTCAAAACCAGCCGTACTGACGTTGGCTACATTATGCGCTGTAACAGCCGTGCCCCACGAAAAGGCATTCAAGGCTGATGCGCCGATCTGTAGGCTACTGCTACTCATCATTCACACCTTACGGCTTAACTAGCACAAGTATTACCCGAATACAAAAACTTTTTTTT
>NZ_DASQOG010000251.1:0-9971 GCF_035644575.1 Desulfovibrio sp.
GCTGGAGTGCCGCAGGCGCGACCCGCACCTGTTTCTCACGCTGGCAGGGGAAGCTTTTTTCTACTGCCTGTCGTCCTTTGCCCTGTTGTGCATCAATAATCTCGGCATCATCCAGCTTGGTTTTTCGCTTACCGTTACGAGTTTGCTTTCCGTGGCGATGATGATTGGCATATGCGTGGGTTCCATTCTGGCCGGGCGGTACGAGGCCACAAGCTGGCGGCGCATTATGGTTCCCGCTGGCGCAGGGCTTGGCCTTGGCCTCATGCTTTCGGGCCTTGCCCCGTTGCTGCCGGAGACGCTGCAATTTGCATGGCTTTTTCTGCTGCTGACATTTTCCGGCGTTTGCGGGGGGCTGTATCTCATACCGCTTGTGAGCTTTATTCAGGTAAGGCCAGCCGCCACGGAGAAAGGAAAAACACTGGGGATTTCCAACTTTTCGTGCTTCAGCGGCATTCTTCTTTCCGGGCTGCTGTTCGCATGGCTGGGCAAGGTGCCTCCGGCCTGGCTTCTGGCTGGCAGCGGCCTTGCGGCGCTGGTGTTCATCAGTTGGGCCGCTGTGAGCATTGCGCGCATGTTTTCTTGCGGCAAGCGCTTCAGCCTTGTGGGCCTCTGCCTGCGCCTGCTGCTGGGCCTGCGCTACCGCGTGACCGAGGCCGGGCTTGAAGCCATATCCGGCCCCGGCCCAATCCTGTTTATGCCCAACCATCCCGCGCTGATTGACCCCGTCATTGTATATTCATTGCTGGCGAACCATGCGCCGCGCCCCCTTGCAGACGAGCGCCAGATGGAAGGCCCGCTTGGGCGGCTGGCGGCAAAGGCCCTGCGCGCCGTGCTTATTCCTGACGCCATGAAGGATGGGGTCAAGGCCCGGCAGGGCGTTGAGGCTGGCATGCAATCCGTGCTGGATGCCTTGCAGGCTGGGGACAATGTTTTGCTATACCCCGCAGGGAGGATTTATCGCTCAGCCAGGGAAAGCCTTGGCGGCAACTCCGGGGCAGCGCTTATTCTGCAAAAAATGCCCGGCCTGCGGGTGGTGCTGGTGCGCACAACCGGGCTGTGGGGCAGTGCTTTCGGCTACGGAGCCACAGGCAAAGCGCCGCATTTCGGCAAGGTGCTGCTGCGTGGCGCGCTTGCGGTAGTTGCCAACCTGCTGTTCTTCACCCCGCGTCGCCCCGTGACAGTGGAGTTTGTGGAAGCCGCTGATCTGCCCCGCACGGGCGACAAGCGCGTGCTCAACCCCTGGCTGGAGCAGTTCTATAATCAGGCGGAGCGCCCGGCGCAGGGGATTCCCCATTATTTCTGGCAGGGCAGCGAGGCGCGGATTCTGGATGCCGTGCCGCAAAACCGCGCGCCAGAGGCGGCGGATATCCCTGCGGAAGTGCGCGCCGCCGTGTATGCGGCCCTGCGTGAGGCGGCTGGCCTGCCGGAAGATCAGCCGCTTTCGGAGGACATGACCCTGGGCGGCGATCTGGGGTTGGATAGTCTGGCCCTCATGGATCTGGCCCTCAGCCTTGAAGGCGCGCAGGGTGCAACCGTAGCGAATCTGGAGCTTCTGGTTACTGTGCGTGATTGCCTGCTGGCGGCGAGTGGTCAGCTTGGCGCGGCCAATGCGGACGCTCCCGCCCCTGCTGGCTGGTTTGCGCCTGCCGCTGACCAGAAATTTGCCATACCCGAACACGCCGCAACCATTGCCGATGCTTTTCTGACCCAGGTGCGTTGCGCTCCTGCCCCGTCGTTGCTGGCAGACCGCGCAAGCCTGCGCAGCCGGAGGGACATCCTCATGGGCGCACTGATTCTGGCTCGCCGTTTACGGACGCTGCCCGGCGAGCGCCTTGGCATCATGCTGCCCGCCACGCCCGCAGTGGTTACGGTATGGCTTGCGGCCCTGCTGGCAGGCAAGACGCCTGTGCTGTTCAACTGGACGGTGGGGCAAGCCAACCTCCGCCATTGCATAGCTATAACCGGGGTCAGCCATATTCTCAGCGCGAC
This sequence comes from Desulfovibrio sp., assembly GCF_035644575.1. GTDB lineage: Bacteria > Desulfobacterota > Desulfovibrionia > Desulfovibrionales > Desulfovibrionaceae > Desulfovibrio. Next base: position 1,990 of record NZ_DASQOG010000251.1, read on the forward strand.
GGCCTTGCAGGATCGTCTGGAACGCCAGGGGCTGGGCCTTGCATCCCTGCCCGTGCAGTGGGTGCTGCTGGACAAGCTGGCGGCATCGCTGACCATATGGGACAAGCTCTGCGGCGCGCTTAAGGCCCGCTTGCTGCGTAATCTGAAAGACTACAAGGTGCCGGAAACAGCGGCAGTGCTCTTTACATCCGGTTCGGAATCCCTGCCCAAGGCCGTGCCCCTGAGCCACGCCAATCTGCTCGCCAATGCCCGCGATATTGTGGAGGTGCTGCACCTTGAGCCGGGCGACAGCGTGCTTGCCATGCTGCCGCCGTTCCATTCCTTCGGCCTCATGGTGAATATTGTGTTGCCCCTGTCGCTGGGCATCCGCGCCGCCTTTCATCCAAACCCTACAGAACCCGGCCCGCTGGCGGCTTTGGTGCGCGATTACAGGCTCACGCTAATGGCCGCGCCGCCAACCTTTTTGGGAGCAGTGCTTGACCGGGCAGCAGGGACAGAAAATCTGGCAAGCCTGCGCTGCGCCTTTGTGGGGGCAGAGAAATGCCAGGATCACGTCTACCGGGCTTTTGCCGCGCAATGCCCGCAAGCGGCGCTTTGCGAGGGCTATGGCGTAACGGAATGCTCCCCGGTGGTTTCCGTCAACAGGCCGGGCGACATCGTGTGTGGAACCATAGGGTACGCCATGCCCTCGGTAACGCTGGCCCTGGTGCGCGAAGAAGACGGCAATATTGGGGGGCGCGTGGAAGCGGGGCAGACCGGCATGCTTCTGGTGCGCGGCCCCAGCATTTTTGGCGGCTACCTGAGTGATGCGCCCTCGCCCTTTGTGGAGTTTGAAGGCCATACCTGGTACCGCACCGGCGACCTTGTGCGCATGGATGAAACCGGCCGCCTGACCTTTCAGGGGCGGCTCAAGCGTTTTGTGAAGATTGGCGGAGAAATGATTTCTCTGCCGCAGATCGAATCAGTGTTGCTTGAAATATTCGGCAAGCGCGGCGATGCGCCGGAGCAAGGGCCTGCGCTGGCGGTGGAAGCCACTGCGGAAGAAAGCGGCTCGGCAATTATGCTCTTCACCCCGCTGGCGCTCTCCCTGCCTGAAGTGAACGCAGCTCTGCGCGGGGCGGGGCTTTCATCCCTGTATGCGGTAAAGCGCATTGTGATGGTAGAGGCCATCCCGCTGTTGGGCAGCGGCAAAACGGACTACAGGGCATTAAAAGGAAGTGTTGAAGCTGGTTAGCTTGTGCACCGACATGCTGTTATGCACAGGGCCGCAGGACTGATACATGTTCCTGCGGCCCTTTTTGTGGTCTTTTCAATCAGTACTGGCAGTGGTGAGATGCGGCATGCTTACGTTTGCACCTTGCCCCGTTATGGTGGGGAAAGCTCCGATAGTGGCAATATCTCAAGGTTGCAGAATTACCGTGTAAAGCAGAGAGCCGAGCGCATAAAAGCCAAATCCCATGAGGATTACTCCGGACATTCTTGATACACAAAGGGAAAATCCTTCGGGCAAGCGCCGCTGAGCCAGAGCAACTCCGCCGCTCAACAAGAACCACCACAGCAAAGACCCCAGAAACACGCCCGCAACAACGGCAAGGGCATTGGTTGTCCCCGGCGTGTCGGTCAAGCCGAGGCCAGCGAACAGTGCCGCAAAGGAGAAGATGGTCACCGGGTTGGTGAGCGTAAGAAAGCATGTTGATGCGACAGTGCCGGAGAGTTCCTTGAATTCATTGGTGCGGGCTGGCGCTGCCGCCCGCCGGGGATTTGGACGCAGACTTTTACAGCCAAGCCACAGCATGAACAGACCGCCCGCAAGCTTGAGCCATGGGGCAAGCGTTGCCAAGGTTGCTGTCAAGGCTGAAAAGCCGATCGCCGCAATACTTGCGTAGACGGCATCGGCCAGGGCCGTTCCCAGCCCTCCGGCTACGCCAGCCCAAAAACCGCGTTCAAGGGCGCGGCTTATGCACAATACGCCGATGGGGCCAAGGGGAGCTGCCACAGCCAGGCCGAGAAGCATGCTTTTACAGAATAACAGGAGTTCCATCAGGCGCTCTTATTGCTGTATGCGGCAAACCGCTCGGCATCATGGCAAGTTTTGCAAGTTTGCGTTTGTTACTTTGAAAAAATGGCATAGAGCGCATTAACAGAGTATTTATATTCAGTGTTTGTCAACAGGTGATGAACGCCTCGCCTGGCATGCTTCAGTTCATCTTTCAGGGGCTTCCAGCAATCAACCTTTCGTGTCTTTGCCGTGTTTCCATCATGGTTCTTGATGCTCGGGGCATCTTCATTATCAAGCCACCATGTTGAAAATTCTTTGTAACCCCAGTCAGTTGTCAGTACAATGTTGAACCTGTGCCCGAACTCTTCTTCCGGTTTGTTGGATTTAAATCCTGAACCAATTTCAGGATCAAGATGCCTCGTTCTCATTCTTGCAATATCAGCAACAATTGACTCGTAGCCTGCATCCAGATTCCCTTTTGCTTCGACCATAAGTTGAATGGCTTCATCATTTACCGTACTGATTTTTCTGGCAAGAAGATCAAGCTTTGCTGTCCCGGCTTCGTCATCATTTTTGCTGTAACTATGTTCATTGAAGACAATATATCCATTGTTTATGAGCGTGCTCGCAAAATACGTTGTAAGGCAGCGTTCTGGAATATATTTTATGAACTTCCCATCTTTTGTAATACCAAATGGAATATGAAGTTTAATCGCCTCTGAAAGGTTAGCAAGTCCATCAACAATAAATCTTTCAACTTGGGAAAGCGCCTGGCTGGAATCCATGACATCATCCTTTGTAAAAAGTTTGTTCTCGCCATTAATCGAGACAATCATTACTACGCGAGACGGCAAATTAAAATATAATAACTTGTTAAAATCGTAATATCAATAAGTTGCCAGCCTGTTTCTATGGGCCTGGCAACCTGTCTTGCCTGTGGACCCTTTGCTTTGCCTGTTGCGCAAGAGGTCGAGTACAAAAAAAGCGCACCCTCATGGATGCGCCTTTGCATGTCATTGATTTGCGCCAGCCCGATGCCGGGTTTCGTGTCGCTACTGCTCGACGCTTTCCTGCAAGACGTCTACCCAGCGCGCCATGCGGGCAGTTTGTTCCAGATACCAGAGCGAAGCCATAAGCGGTGAAAGGGTGCCGCCGTTGGGGTCAAACATGGCAAGGGAGCCGTTTTTGCGCAGGGCATCCCACGCGCCCAGGGCGTCATTAAAAGCCTTGGCGCGTTCCGGGTTAAGGGTGGCGACAACGCGCGCGCGTTGCGCGTTCAGGCGGGTTTCAAGGCGTTCCTGTTCCGCATTCATGCAGTCCTGCATGCCGGTTGTCACCCCCGCAGCTTCGTCCATGCAGGCCTGATAGGTCTGGCTGAACAGATTCTCCACCGGAAGGGCGGAATCCTGCTGGTCAGGGCTGTCGGCGGCAGCGGCGGCGCTGGCGTCCTGCTGCGCTGGGGGCGCAGCTTGCGGCGCAGCTTCTGCGGCAAGAGCGGGGTGGGCAACAAGCAGCACTGCACAGAGCGCACTGAATGCCGCAAAATTGGCAAAGAATGTTGCAAAGGATTGACGAGCAGACGACATCCCAGACTCCTTGGCGAAAAAACCTTATATGTTGAAAGTGTACGCGCGCCGGGTGTCGTGCGCAAGCATTCTTACCTGTATTCCCTTCCAGACCACAGCACGCGGCCAATAACCCTGAACTGCTCGGCGCAGTCGCCGCGCAGGTCAAGGCTCACAGGCGGATAGGCCGGGTTGACGCTGTTCAGAACAATCTTGCCGGGCAGCTTGTCGATGCGTTTTATATAGATGGCGTCTTCGAAGCCAACGGCATAAAGCCGCCCAGGGCTGATTTCCGTCTGGCCACGATCCAGCAGCACCAGATCGTTGTCAAAAATTTCCGGCACCATGCTGTCGCCAGAAACACGCATGAGCACCATGCGCCGGGGGTTGCCCTTGCGGCGTAAAAAATCGCCCCTGAAGGCATAGCTGCCCTGGCTGTGACTGTTGACCTCAAGACTGCCCGTTCCGGCAGAGAGTCGCGCTTCTGCCAGCGGCACACTGATGAGATCCGTTTCGAAATCCGCCTGAATGCTGGGCAGTTCGCCATCCGCCGCTTCCGGCAACCGCATGGGCCCGCTGCCAAAAAAAAGCCAGTGGGCGTTTACGCCTGTCTGGGAGGCGCAGGTCTGAATCCACGCAGGCGGCACTTCGCCTCGCTTGCGCGCTCCACTCACGGATTGCGGGGTGATGCCCAGCGATCTTGCCAGTTCCGCATCGCTGACCACACTGAGGGCCTGCATAAGCCTTTGCAATGTTTCTTTGAAGTCTGATTTTTCGGGCATGCGTTCCTCGCTTCCGCGCGAATGGGTGATTGCCGCACACGCTTTCGGCGGGGTTGTTTCAACTTTTCATTCAGGGTATCAATCTCAGGCGTTGCTTGCAAGGGTAAAATAAGCTAAAAACTGATGGTCGCGCGGTTATGCCCGCATTTTTGCAGATTTTGCCATCCGCACCCATTGGGCTGCGGTGAACCGATCCACAGGAGGCGGTATGGCTTTCATTTCGTCTTCGCTGGAACTGCTGGCTCCGGCAGCGGTCATTTCTGACCACAGGACGGGGCTGCCCCTGTATCTTGCGCCTGTGGAGGCGGGTTTTCCTTCTCCGGCGGAGGATTACCTCGACTGCAAGCTGGATCTGCACAGGCACATGGTGCGCAACGAGGCTGCCACCTTCTTTTTGCGCGCGCATGGTGAGTCCATGCTGGGCGCGGGTATCCATGACGGAGACCTGCTGGTGGTTGACCGCTCGGTAGAGGCCGGGCACCGCAAGGTGGTTATCGCCGCGCTGGAAGGGGAGCTGACCGTCAAGCGTCTGCTGCGCCGCGATGGGCGCGTCGTGCTTGCCCCCGAGAACCCCAGGTTTGACCCCATCGACATCACGGAAAGCGAATTTGTGCACATTTGGGGCGTTGTTACCTATGTCGTCCACAAGCTCTGATTCGCCAGCGTCCCTGTGGGCGCTTGTGGACTGCAACAATTTTTACGCCTCGTGCGAAAAACTGTTCCGGCCCGATCTTGCCGAGCGCCCTGTGGTGGTGCTTTCCAACAACGATGGCTGCATCGTGTCGCGGTCGGCTGAGGCCAAGGCTCTGGGCATCCCCATGGGCGCGCCGGAATTCAAGTTGCGGTCCCAGTTGCGCGCGCTGAACGTGGCGGTATTTTCCTCCAATTACGCGCTTTATGGCGATATTTCCGCGCGGGTGGTCGACATCCTTGAACAATGCTGCTCTCAGGTAGAGCCGTACTCCATTGATGAATCTTTTTTGCGTCTTGAGGCTCCCCAGCGGGCCAACCTGCCGGAGTTTTGCCGCGATGTGCGGCAACGCATCCAGCGCTGGACGGGAATCACTGTTTCCGTCGGGGTTGGAGCAACTCGCACCCTTGCCAAGATTGCCACACATGTGGCCAAAAAGCATCCGTCCTACGGGGGCGTGTTTTCCCTGGCGCGGCAAGAGAGCGACATCGACCGCGTGCTTGCGGGTACGCCCGTTGAGGATGTTTGGGGCGTGGGGCGGCGGCAGGCGCGACGCTTGTGGGCCGAGGGCATCTGCACGGCCCTGCATCTGAAAAACGCTGACGACATCATGCTGCGCCGTCTGCTCACCGTGACAGGCTGGCGCACGGCTCTGGAATTGCGCGGTGTTCCCTGCCTTGGCAACGAGACCGCTCCTGTAGCGCGTAAAACACTCATGTCCACGCGTTCCTTTGCGCAGCGCATCCACGACAAGGCCATGCTGGCGCAGGCGCTTTCCACCTTTGCCGTGCGCGCGGCCACGCGGCTGCGGCGCGAGGGCCTTGTGGCCAGCGGGCTTGGCGTTCATATCCGCACGGCGCGCCCCGGTCAGGCGGCAGCAGGGGAGCGGCTTTACGACCAGACCGCCCAGTGCCCCCTGCCCCTGCCTACGGCTGACAGTCAGATGTTCATCCGCACGGCGCTGGAGGGTTTGGAGCGCATATTTTTGCCCGGTTTTGCCTATGCCAAGGCCGGGGTGATGCTCTACGGCCTTGAGCGGGCCGATGCCGTGCAGGGCAGTTTGCTGGCCCTTGCGGCCGGGCTTGAATCCGGCGGTGATGGGCGGCGGCAAAGCCTCATGCGCTCGCTGGACAATATCAATAACCGTTTTGGCCGCGATACGGTTATCTTTGGCGCGCAGGGCATGGGCGAGGCTCCCTGGCATATGCGGCAGGAACACCGCTCCCCCCGCCTCACAACCAGCTGGGATGAACTCCCGATTGCCCGCTGCTGAAAACGCCTTTCCCCCTTCTTCTTCAGCTGTTTGCTGCCTGCGAGTGCATGTGTTTTTCATCTTGAGGGCGCTGCTATGTGATTTGCATGCTTTGCATAAATTTATGATGTAGCACGCAAGTTTTTTTATATTGTACAGAAGTAAATTGCCATATTTGCATAAATTTAAAATTTATAGTAGCGTACTCAAATCGGTACAGAAACTATAAAGATCATAGACGTGTGATATAGAATCATGCGTGTAGAGTCTTTATTTTTTCTGTTGTGGTTGTTTAACGATTTTGTCTTAACATTATGGAAGTTCGGTAATAACCGAGGAGGCGTTCAAGAGCTGGTGCTGTCTGCGCTGATGACTCCAGCCCGTTCGTTTTGACGGCCATATTTGGCCGTGCTTCCATATACTCGTCCCTTCCCAGGGGCTACACCCGCAGCGGTTTTCTGCTGCGGCAGAAGGAGAGTATATGGCGAAGATCTCCGTCAGGAATTTATTCAAAGTCTTTGGGCCAAGCCCGGAGCATGCCCTTCAACTGGCGTCCAAGGGGCGTTCCCGCGAAGATATTTTGCGGCAGACACGCTCCACCATTGCCTTGCGTGATGTTTCCCTCAATATTGCGGAGAGCGAGCTGCTTGTGGTCATGGGGCTTTCCGGCAGCGGCAAGTCCACACTGCTACGCTGCCTCAATGGCCTTATCATGCCCACGGCTGGTTCCGTGCTGGTGGATGATCAGGACATCATGCACATGAAACCGCGCGAGCTGCGCCGTGTGCGGCAACGCTGCTTTGGCATGGTCTTTCAGAATTTTGCCCTTTTTCCACACCGCACCGTGCTGCAAAATGCGGCCTTTGGCCTTGAGGCCATGGGGGTGGGTGAGGCCCTGCGCCTGAAAAAAAGCGGCGAAATGCTCGAACGCGTTGGTCTTTCCCAATGGGCCAATGCCTACCCCCGGCAGCTTTCCGGCGGCATGAAGCAGCGTGTGGGCCTTGCCCGCGCCCTGGCAATGGAGCCAGAAGTGCTGCTCATGGACGAAGCCTTCAGCGCGCTTGATCCGCTTATCCGGCAGGAAATGCAGGAGGAGCTCCTGACGCTCCAGCAGGATATCCGCAAGACAATCATCTTTATCACCCATGATCTGAATGAAGCCTTCCGGCTTGGCGACCGCATAGTGCTGTTGCAGGACGGCGCGGTGGTGCAGACCGGCACGCCGGAGCAGATACTGCAATCGCCAGCCAACAATCATGTGGCCCGCTTTGTGGCCTCCGCCGACGTCACCCATGTGCTCACGGCGGGCGGCATCATGAAAAGGTCGGAAGACTGGGCCGTGCTGGGCCTTGACGGGCCGCATTCCGTTTTGCGCAAGATGGCCGCGCATTCCATAAGCTCCCTGTTTGTCCTTGATGCGCAGCGGCGATTTGCGGGCATTCTGTATGCCGCCGATGCCGAGCGCATGGTGGCCGAAGGCAAGACGGACATTGCCGCCATCACCCAGCGCGACATAACAACCGTCGCGCCCTCGACCCCTATTGCAGAAGTAATGCCCATCATGGCTGAGCTTCCTTATCCGCTGGCCGTTGTTGACGAGCGGCAGAGGCTCCAGGGCGTCATCGTGCGCGGCCTGCTGCTGGCGGCAATGGTGGAGGGCATGGAAGCGGGAGGTCAAAATGCTGCCTAGAAT
>NZ_DASQOG010000252.1:0-15350 GCF_035644575.1 Desulfovibrio sp.
GCGAGAATGTCAGACTGTGATACCAAAGTTTTTTGGCTCGTGCCCTTTGCAAACTTGTCAAACAACGCTATACGACTTCATTCTCGTAAAAAAGTTGACCGACTGTTCAAACAACCGTATGGGAATCCAAATCTGTCAGGCCCGCGCAAGGGGCGCGAGGTCTGTGCCTTACCATAAAGACGTTCATGACGGACTTTTAAGGAGGCCTTATGGCAAGCCAGGCGTTGATTAAGGATTTTGAAGACATGATCGGCAAGGAAAACGTGTTCAGTTCCGAAGCCGACCGCATGAGCTATTCGTATGATTCTGCGGTGCTGCCGCCGGTCATGCCTTCTTTGGTGGTGCGTCCCACTACCAAGGTACAGCTCGGCCAGTGCGTGAAAAAACTGTATGACAACGGTATCCCCATGACCGTGCGCGGCGCGGGAACCAACCTTTCCGGCGGCACCATCCCGGACAAGTCCGAAACTGTGGTCATTCTGACCACCGGCCTTAACCGCATCATTGAAATCAATTCTGACGACCTCTACGCTGTGGTGGAACCGGGCGTCATTACTGCTGAGTTTGCGGCTACGGTTGCCAAGAAAAATCTTTTCTACCCCCCCGATCCGGGTTCCCAGGCAGTGTCCACCCTCGCGGGCAACATTGCTGAAAACGCTGGCGGCCTGCGCGGCCTCAAGTACGGCGTTACCAAGGATTACCTCATGGGCATCGAATTTTTCGATGCCACGGGCGAAGTGGTCAAATCCGGTTCGCGCACGGTCAAGTGCGTTACCGGCTACAACCTCGCCGGCATGATGGTGCAGTCTGAAGGCACGCTGGGCATTATTTCTGAAGCCATTCTCAAGCTCGTGCCGCCGCCCAAGGCCTCCAAGGCCCTGATGGCCGTGTTCTCTGACGTGCAGGACGCCGCTGACGCCGTGGCGGGCATCATCGCCGCCCACGTTGTGCCCTGTACTCTCGAATTCCTCGACAACAACACCATCGTGCGCGTTGACGACTTCACCAAGGCTGGTTTGCCGCGCGAAGCGGGCGCCATCCTGCTCATCGAAGTGGACGGCCACCCCGCCCAGGTTGCTGACGACGCCGAAGCCGTTGAAAAGGTGCTGAAGGCCAACCACGCCACCGCAGTGCACGTGCCCAAGGACGCCGCCGAAAAGTTCAAGCTGTGGGAAGCCCGCCGCATGGCCCTGCCCGTGCTGGCCCGCGCCCGGCCCACCACCGTGCTTGAAGACGCCACCGTGCCGCGTTCGCAGATCCCCGCCATGGTCAAGGCCGTCAACGACATCGCAGCCAAGTACCGCCTTGAAGTGGGCACCTTTGGTCATGCTGGCGACGGCAACCTGCACCCCACTTTCTTGTGCGACAAGCGCGACGCCGACGAATTCAAGCGCGTGGAAGAAGCCATCGACGAAATGTTCGATACGGCTATCAAGCTGAAGGGCACGCTCTCCGGCGAACACGGCATCGGCACCGCCAAGTCCAAGTGGATGGAAAAGGAAACCTCACGCGGCACCATTCTGTTCTCGCAGCGGCTGCGCCGGGCTCTTGACCCCAAGGGACTGCTTAACTCCACCAAGCTGGTGGGCATCTAGGCAGTTCGCTCCGGCATTGCAGAGGCGGGGTCTTTTGGCCCCCGTCTTTTCCGGAGGCTGCCCGCCCTGTGCGGGAGCTACCGGGCAAGAGCAAAAATTCAACCGCTCCAGGAGCGTTTCATGAGTACTATGCACGAACTGGCCCAGCGCCTTATGGCTCTGGACGACAGGATCACTGCCTGCATGAAATGCGGCATGTGCCAGGCCGTGTGCCCCATGTTCGGCGCCACCGGTATGGAAGCTGACGTGGCTCGCGGCAAGTTGGCCCTTATTGACAACCTGGCCCATGAGATGATTCAGGACCCTGCGGCTGTGGCCGAAAAACTGGGCCGCTGCCTTTTGTGCGGTTCCTGCCAGGCGTCCTGCCCGCCCGGCGTCCAGATTATGGACGTCTTCATGGAAGCCCGTGAAATCGTAAACGAGTTCATCGGCCTGCACCCGGTCAAGAAGATGATATTCCGTTCGCTTCTGACCAAGCCTGGCCTCTTCAACTTCGCCATGCGCGTTGGCGCGCCCATGCAGGGCCTTATCTTTGGCTCGAGCAACGACGCGCAGGGTACCGTATGCGCGCCTCTGCTCAACTTCATGCTGGGCGACCGCCACATCCACCCCCTGGCAAAAACGCCTCTGCACGCCCGTTACGGCGCGCTTGACGAGCCTCGCCGCGCTGGCGGGCTCAAGGTGGCGTTCTTCCCCGGCTGCGTGGGCGATAAAATGTACACCGATATGGCAGAAGCCTGCCTGAAGGTGCTGCGTTATCACAACGTGGCCGTATTCATGCCCAAAAACCTCACCTGCTGTGGTATTCCGGCGCTTTCGTCCGGCGATGCCAAGGGCATGGTGGAGCAGATGCGCGTGAACGTGGAAGCCCTCAAAAACGGCGACTTCGACTATATTCTCAGCCCCTGCGGTTCCTGCACCTCCACGGTCAAGGAACTGTGGCCCCGCTACGCGCACCGTCTGGGTTCTGCCGAAAAGCACAAGATTGAAGAACTGGCCGCCAAGGCCATGGACATCAATGCCTTCCTGGTGGATGTGCTCAAGGTGCAGCCCGCCGAGCAGGCTCAGGAAAACGCCGTCAGCGTGACCTACCACGATTCGTGCCACCTCAAGAAGTCGCTTGGCGTTGTCAGCCAGCCCCGTTCCGTAGTTGCGGCCAACCCGGCCTACAAGATTACGGAAATGGCCGAAGCTGACCGCTGCTGCGGCTGCGGCGGATCGTTCAACCTCTTCCACTACGACTATTCGCGCAAGATCGGCCAGCGCAAGCGCAACAATGTGGTAGCTTCCGGAGCCAAGATTGTGGCCGCCGGTTGCCCTGCCTGCATGATGCAGCTTGAGGACGTGCTTTCGCACAACCACGACTCCGTGCGCGTCAAGCACACTGTGGAGTTGTACGCTGAAAGCCTGAAGTAGCATGTGAGCGCGGCGGGGGACTGTGGTTCCTCCGCCGCGTTTATCAACCCGGCGGTTATTCTGCCAGAATGCCCATCTGAAGAAGAACCGTGGGGGTTTGTTTCTGAAGCTATGGGCGTGTTACGCCGTTCGCAGGGATATGAGCGCAAACAATGGCAGCGGGCGAATCCGGCCCTCTGCGCACTACTTTTCGCGGCGAAGCTGCATGGTTCAAGAACCCGGCGTGTTTTGAAAAAGGAGTTGTTTATGACACATCAGGAATTGGTAGAAGCCTTTTCCGCCAAGGCTGCGGCAGTTAACGCCGTAGTGCAGGAAGTGCCCAACATGGCAGCCGCCTTGCAGTATGTTGTGGACGTTTGCGCCAACAAGGCTCCCGCGGAGCTTTTGGCTGACGAACCCGGCACGGAGCAAGGCCCCCTTGGCCCCAATAAGGTTCCCACGCGCGTGCAGCGTGTGGTGGCAGCGCCGCAGCTTGGCGATGCCGATTTTGCCGCGCTGGCAGCGGCCTGTGAAGAAAAAGGTTTTCTGTGCATCCGCGAAGGGCTGCGCAACTATCTTGCCGGTATTGACGTGGGGGTTTCCACCGCCGAGCTTGGCGTTGCCGCCAGCGGCACCTGCCTGCTCAATACCGACAGCGAAGACGTGCGCCTTACGGGCATGATCTCGGAAGTTTCCGTGCTGATGCTGCGCAAGTCCACCATCTACCCCGATCTGCCCTCCATAGCCCAGTTGCTGCGCGAGCGCATGAACGAAGGTACTGCCACGTACACCACCCTGGTGACTGGCCCCAGCCGTACCGCCGACATTGAGCGCGTGGCTGCCGTGGGCGTGCATGGGCCGCTGGAACTGCATATCATTCTGCTGGAGGACTAACCCATGCATGACGCCCTCAAGAGCTCATCGGGATATCATAAGGAACTGGACGAAGCCCTGAACGACGAATTTCTGCGTCGCACCCTTGATACCTTTGCAGTGGCCTACCGCGCCAACCGCGAAGCCGTATTCAAGGAAGTGGACGAGAAAGCGCTGATCAAGCAGATCGCCGACGCCAAGGACTACGCCTGTCAGCACATGGACGAGCTGTACGCTCAGTTCAAGGCCGAAGCTGAAAAGCGCGGCGTGCACGTGCACCGTGCCGCCACCGCTGCCGAAGCCAACGACATGATCGTTCGCATTGCCAAAGAAAACAAAGTGAAGAAGGTGGTCAAGTCCAAGTCCATGACCGCCGAAGAAATAGGCCTGAACACCGCGCTGGAAGGCAACGGCCTGATCGTGGACGAAACCGACCTTGGCGAATGGATCATCCAGCTGCGCCACGAAGGTCCTTCGCACATGGTTATGCCCGCCATCCACCTTTCGCGCTATCAGGTGGCCGACGACTTCACCAAGGCCACCGGCGTCAAGCAGGATTCTGACGTGCAGCGTCTGGTCAAGGTGGCCCGCGTGCAGTTGCGCCGCAAGTTCATCGCCGCCGACATGGGCGTGAGCGGCTGTAACTTTGCCGTGGCCGAAAACGGCGCCATCTCCACCGTGACCAACGAAGGCAATGCCCGCATGGTTACGACCCTGCCGCGTGTGCACGTTGCCATTGCCGGTCTGGACAAGCTCGTTGCCAAGCTGGACGATGCCCTGGTGGCTCTTCAGGTACTGCCCCGCAACGCCACCGCCCAGCGCCTTACCTCCTATGTTACCTGGATGTGCGGCGCAGGCCCCTGCGCGGCCAATGCCGACGACAAAAAAATTCTGCACGTTATCTTCCTTGATAACGGCCGTACCGAAATCGCCAAGGATCCCCTGTTCTCGCAGGTGTTCCGCTGCGTGCGCTGCGGCGCTTGCGCCAACGTCTGCCCCGTGTACCGCCTCGTGGGCGGCCACAAGATGGGCTACATCTACATTGGCGCCATCGGCCTGATCCTTACCTACTTCTTCCACGGCAAGGATCGCGCCCGTATTCTCAGCCAGAACTGCATGGGTTGCGAATCGTGCGCCAATGTGTGCGCTGGCGGCATCGACCTGCCGCGTCTTATCCGCGAAGTGCGCTCGCGCCTCAACGTGGAACAGGGCGCGCCCATCGAAGCCAACCTGCTTTCCGCTGTGATGAAGAACCGCAAGCTGTTCCACAAGCTGCTCAAGTTCGCCAGCTTCGCCCAGAAGCCCTTCACGCGCGGCGCGCAGTTCCAGCGCCATCTGCCAGCCGTCTTCCTTGGCAAGCACAACTTCAAGGCTCTGCCCGCCATTGCCAACAAGTCCTTCCGTGACCGTTGGCCCGAACTGGCCCCCAAGGTGCAGAACCCCACCTATCGTGTGGCTATCTTCGCCGGTTGCGCCCAGGACTTCATCTACCCCGAAGAACTGGAAGCCTGCGTGAAGATTCTGGCCGCCAAGAACGTGGCCGTGGACTTCCCCATGGAACAGTCCTGCTGCGGCCTGCCCCTCGAAATGATGGGCCAGCGCAAAACCTCCATGGATGTGGCCAAACAGAACATCGCCGCGTTCCGTGGCGGCAACTACGACTACATCATAACGCTGTGCGCCAGCTGCGCCGGTCATCTTACGCACCACTATCCTGAAATTCTCGACAATGATTTCTCGACTGTGGAAGCTCAGGCCTTTGCGTCCAAGATCATCGACTTCAGCTCCTTCGTACATGACGTGCTGGGCCTCAAGGCCGAGGACTTCAACAAGTCCGCGCAGAAGGTCACCTATCACGCCGCTTGCCACCTGTGCCGTGGCCTGGGCGTCAAAAAGGCCCCCCGCGACCTTATTGGCGATGCGGCTGAATACGTGCCTTGCGAGGAAGAAGAAGTGTGCTGCGGCTTTGGCGGCAGCTACTCTGTGAAGTTCCCCGAAATCTCCGCCCAGCTGCTGGACAAGAAAATCGCCAACATGAAGGCCACCGGCGCTGATCGCCTGGTGGTGGACTGCCCCGGCTGCGTCATGCAGATCCGTGGCGGTGCTGAAAAGCAGGGCCTCAAGATCAAGGTCGATCATATTGCCGAGCTTCTTGCTGAAAATCTGAAGAAGTAATCCAACGAAACATCTTCCTGCGGGTGGCGAGCCGAGGCTCTTCCTCCGCAGGAAAGTTGAGGGAAGGTGCGGTTCTCCACTGTGGGGAGGGCCGCACCTATATTTTATCAACTTTCCGTGTTGCGCGGCTTTGGATGGTGAGGCCTGCGCAACGCACGTTCTGGCCCTTCATGCTCCACGGCACCATTGTGGGTATTATCTGCACCGTGCTGGTGATGCTTAATCCTGGCGTGTTTTAGAATGCTGGCGGCATAAGCCGTAGCACATATGTTGAAAAGGCCGCTCAGCATTGCTGGGCGGCCTTTGCTCATAGATCAGGCTGGCGTCTGGTGAAGATGCCCGGATAACTCTTTGTGGAATCCTGTTTTGCTAGTGGCTACGCTGTTTATCTGGAAGTTGCTTCCAATACCAGTTGCTCACGAGCGTATTGTCACGCGACGCCCACTCACCGCACGATTCAAAATAGTCCAGCACGCTCTGTTCCCTGAGGCTGAGTTCAAGCCCGGAGCGTGCCATCTGGCGCATGCGGATAAAGATCACCAGACATTCAAAGAGCGAAAACAGATCGTCAGTCTCCAGGGCATCCTGGTTCAGGTATTTTGTAAATTCCTGATAAAAGGGGTTGTGTTCGTCAACTATGGCATCATAATCCGTGCTGAATTCCTTGAGTGACATAAGGCCTGAGCGAAAGTGCTTTTCGAAGGGGCACTCATGATCCTGTCCTGCTTTGGCACAGAGGCTCTGCATAAGTTCCAAATGATCTGAAAGCGGCATAGCTTGGCTCCTGAGACAAAATGTTCTGCATAAAGATAGTTTATCTTTTATAAACATTCAAATCAAGCAGGCGAAAAAAAAGCCCGCTCTTGTTCAGGGCAGGCTGTAGCAATAAGCAGTTTAAAAAATCCGCGTTTGAAGCTAAAATTATTTAATCTGTCTGCTCATGATGCTCTGTGAACTGTAAAAAAGTTTTTTTGATTTTTTTGCTAAAAGTAAAAGTTGTTTTTTGCAATTAGCCTAGCGCTGATTGCGCCGCGGTTGCAGATACTGGGGCTGAAAAAGTAGGCGATACTGCTTCACTGTGGACAGTCGCTGCGGGGCTGTTACTTCGCCTTCGATAGACAGCGCCTTGTCGGAAAGTCCGAAGGGTTGAAGCTGTCCGGGCGGAACATCCATGTGTGAGAGTCTCTCGCCGCTGACGTTGAACACCGGAAGGCTGCTGGAAGAAGAACCCGCCATGAGCACTGCGGTGGCATTGGCCGAAGGCGAGACGTTTTTACCAGCCGCCGAACGCTGTGAGGTGGCGTTGAGCAGGCTTGGCATGGATATTTCGGCCTTGCGCAGCACATCAATAAAATCGTTGCCGGTGCGCCCAACAAAGGTCACAAGCGAAGATCCATCGCCGTACACAAGCAGGCTGACGGGCATGGTGCCGCCGTGTATGCCAAAGTAGGCAGGGCGTGCGCCAGCTGGCATAACTACCCAGCCTTGCTGTTCCGGCAATCCCTGGCTGTCTGTGCTCCAGGCGGTTGCGGGGACGAGGGCAGCCAGTAAAAAACAGAACAAATAAATTGTGTTCCGCATATTATCCTGTTCCGGATAGGGAAATTTGCATGTTACGGTATGATTCTACCGCCATGCCACACCCTTTAGTGAGCCGCGCGGCAATTGTCAAGGCGGCTGAAAAGGCGCATGTAATATGCCTTTACAAGCCTAGCCTGGGCGGCGCTTTTTGGATTTTGGCGCAGGCTGCGTGGCTGGCTCTGGCGCGGCTTTTTGCGGCTGCGGCGTCAGGTCGGGCGGCGGCGGAATCTGGGGCAGATTCTGGGCGTTGCCGAGGTAGTGCAGAAAAAAATCGCCCAGGGATTCCGTCATGCGTCTGTGGATTGCCACGCGTGTTTCTTCCGTGACCGAGCGGCACAGTTCTGGCAATTCCATGGCCAGAGATTCGGGGCATGGCGCCATGAGCGCGCCCGTGTCGGCCTGCGGCAGGCTCAGCCAGCGGGGCTTTTTATCCATAAGCTCAAATATGCGCCGCGCATGCAGGGCCGGGTTGTTCAGGCTGTCATTGGGGGCAGCCATAATCAGCAGCGGCGGGTAGAACCAGTGGAACGACTGGCGCGAAAACAGCATGCCAAAACCGGGCGCCACCGCCGCAATGGCGCGGATGCGCGTGTCAGCAAGGCTGCGTGTGAGCGGCAGGTTTTTGCACAGCGATTCCATGCGTTCGCGAGCCCAGGTATTGCAATACATGTCGTTAGGAGCTGTGCGCGAGCAATAGCTGGCCCAGCCCTCGCAGTCTGGCAGCGCGCCGCCCAGCAGCAGAGCCGCCGCGCCGCCAACGCCAAAGCCGATTGCTCCGATGCGCGAGGCGTCAATGCTGGGCTCCACTTCCGGATCATGCAGGAGCAGGTCAATGCTGCCAGAAAGTTCATGCGCACGGTTTTCAAGCTGCTGCCAGGTCAGCAGGTTGTCCATGTTGTCCATGTTGTCGCCAGGGTGATTGGGGGCAGCCACCACAAAACCCAGCGATGCCAGCCATGCGGCGGTATCATGGTAAGAAAAACGCGTTCCTGCGGTATCGTGCGAGAGCAGAAGCAGCGGGAAACGCCCGTCCATCGCCTTGCCTGCCCGGGAGGCGGAAATCTCCCACGGGGCATAGTTGAGGTCACGCGGCGGGCGGGATGATGGGTACCACACATTCACATCCAGGCGCAGGCCTGTTTCCGGCGACCACTGGCCAAGCGTTCTGAAACCGACCATGTAGGTGTCGGCGGCATTGGCGGCAGGAGCGAACAGGAGCAGGGCAAGGACAGCTATTGTGGTGAGTACGCGCATGGCTGTGTTGTGCCACAAGCGGCCTTGGGGTACAAGAGCAGACCGAAGGCGCGCCAATGCGCCCGATGAGGGAGATCTGCCTTTATGGAATTACTGAGCAGCTTTGTCAGTTTTATTCTGCACATAGATGTGCATTTGTTTGAGCTTGCCGATCAGTACGGGCTGTGGCTTTACGCCATACTGTTCGTCATTGTTTTTTGCGAAACAGGCCTTGTGGTAACCCCCTTCCTGCCGGGCGATTCCCTGCTGTTTGCCTCCGGCGTGGTGGCCGGGGCCGGGCTGCTGGGCTATGGCGAAGTGATGGGCGTACTGCTGGCGGCGGGCATACTGGGCGATGCGGTGAATTACTTTATCGGGCGGCATGTGGGCCCGGCCATTTTTTCGCGCGAGAACCGGCTTATCAAAAAGTCCCACCTGCTCAAGGCGCACGATTTTTATGAGCGCCATGGCGGCAAGGCCATTGTGCTGGCCCGCTTTGTGCCCATTGTGCGAACCTTTGCGCCCTTTGTGGCGGGCATTGCCCTGATGCATCCGCCCACGTTTTTTATGTTCAACATCACGGGCTGCGTGCTCTGGGTGGGCGGGCTGGTTTCCGCCGGGTACTTCCTCGGCAACCTGGAATGGGCGCGTCAGAACTTCAGCCTGATTGTTTACGGCATCATCATTGTTTCCGTGCTGCCCGTTGTTATTGAAGTAGCGCGCTCCAAGTTTGGGAAGGGCAAGGATTAGGCCCTACAGCACTACGCGCAGGCGTCCGCCTTCCATATGCGCCTCCCTGTTGATGCACAGGGGGGCGTCTTCATTATGGTGGGAGACAAAAACCATCTGGACGCCCTGCAGGGCAAGCTGATCCAGTAGGTGTAGGTACTGGGCGCGGCTTGGCGCATCCAGGCCGGAGCAGGGCTCGTCCAGCAGCAGGATATCCGGCCCGCCCACCAATGCGCGCGCCAGGAACAGGCGGCGCAACTGCCCCGTGGACAGATGGCGGATGGATTGCCGACCAAGCTGTTTCAGGCTCTCGGCGTTTTCATCGGGGAACATCTGGGCCATGCGGCTTGCGGCCTCGGCCCGCTCGGCATCAGAAAAACGGCGGTATACGCCTATGCTGTTGTCAAAACCTGTGCAGACCATATCAAGCGCGTTGAGGGAATAGCCGTACAGAGCCTGGGAAAGATCGGATACAAGGCGCACGCCCTTGCGCAGGGCTTCAAGGGTATCTACCTGCCCGCCCTGACTGGGCAGCCAGCGGTCAAATCTCCCCCCGGCGGCAACAAATTCATCACCTGCCAGCAGGCGCAGCAAGGTGGATTTGCCAGAGCCGTTGGCCCCGGTGATGCGCCAGTTTTCGCCCTGATGCATGCACCAGCTGATGTCGTGCAGCACTTCCTGCCGATCAATGAATACGGTGACGTTATCCAGATCAAGCATGGCGTGTCCGCCGTTGAGCACATGCTCCGCAACGCCGGAGGCATTGTCGGTCTTCTGCGTCTTCGGCGCTTCTTCACTGGCCTCAGACGCGGGCGGCGCTGTGAGCAGGCGGCCATTCCGCACATAACGGCGGCCAGTGCACCAGTCGGGAATATTGGCGGCGCGGTGCGCTGTCATCACAACCGTGCAGCGGCTGGCGTATTCGCCGAGTGTCTCAAAGAAAATCTGGCGATAGCGTTCGTCAAGGCCTTCATCGCACTCGTCAAGCAGCAGCAGGGTGGGGGCGCGCAGAAGGGCGCGTCCAAGCAACAAAAGACGCAGTTGGCCTTGCGAAAATGTGGGCACCGTGCGTTCAAGCAGGCCTTCGGCGTCAAGGCGCGCTGCCATGTCTTCCACAGCCTGCCGCCTGTAGGCCGTGCTGTCGGCATAGACCAGCGGGGTATCTTCAAAACCTGTGAGCAGCAGGTCACGGCCCGTGAGATCCCAGGCCTGCCGCTGATAGTTTTCCTGCTGCGCAGGAGAGACATGGCTTGTCATGCCCCTGCCCGCAAGGGGGGAGTCTTCCGGGCCGTCAGGCCCGTGCCACTGGATGCGCCCGTGGGCGGGCCACAGCTCGCCGCGCATGAGCCGCAGCAGGGTAGACTTGCCCGAACCGTTGGGGCCAATGAGCGCGCAGTGCGCGCCGCGCCGCACCTGCCAGTTGATGTTGTGCAGCACATGCTTCTGGCTGGCATCGCCGGGCAGGAAAAGACTTACGTCATCAATGGATACGATAATTTCGGACATAAATGATCCGTGGTGTCAAAGGCATGCGCCGTTTTACAGGGGCAGCGCAATCCGCTGGCCCCGATTAAAAATGGTGTATTCGGCAAAGCCAAAGGCGCACGCGTAGGAGGCCAGCCGCGCAAAGCCGTAGCCCACGTCATCGATGCCGTGCGCATCAGAGGCAAAACTCACGGGCAGGCCCATTTGCGCGGCCATGAGCATTATGGGCGGGGCGGGGTAAATTTCGCGGCAGGCCTTGCGCAGACCAGCGGAAGATATCTCCATGCTCATGCCCATGCGTTGCAGGGCCGCAAGGCCGCGCTGCACCAGCGCCATGCTTTCCGGCTTTGCCAGCCAGATGTGGAACTGCTCCACAGAGAAAATCTTGATGAGGTCTGGGTGCGCGGCAATATTGAAGAGGCCGGAAAGGATCATGCGCTCCCAGGCTTCAAAATAGGCCTGGTACTGCTTGTCGCATTCTTCCTGCGAAAAGGCTTTCCATGGCTCAGCGCCATCATCAAAGCCCCAATGACCGATAAAATGCACGCTCCCCAGCAGGTAATCAAAGTCAAAGGCGGTGCAGGAGGCTCGGGTGTAGTCCTCTTGCCCTTCGAGCCAGTCCATTTCCATGCCAAACAATACACGGCAGGGGCCATTACGGTTGGCGGCCTTGAGGGCGCAGACCTCGCGCTCGTAGTCCGGCAGGTGGCGGGTCAGTTGCTCGCGGTATTCGTGGGTGTAGTCAAAGCCCACGGGCCGGGGCGAATGCTCGGTAAAACCCATGTACTCCAGCCCCTTGGCCTGGGCGGCAGCGTACATTTCTGCCGGAGTGTTGCCGCCGTGCGAATACTTGGTGTGCGTGTGCAGGTCTGCGAGAATCATGCTGATCTTCCTGATATGCCGGGGCCGCGCCCTTGGCCCGCCGGAGAATGACATCCCGGCCCCTGAAAGGGGATGTTGTCGATATAAAAGGGCCTGCCGTGTTGGCGCAGGGGGCGGCAGGTCTGATGCTGGTGTGAACTCTGGTTTGAGTATGACCGCGAACTGCAGGTCTGGCAAGCCGGAGCCAATGGACAGGCTGAATTGTTGCCTTTTTTATGAATGGGCCATGAAAAAAGGGGAGCCTCCAGCGGAGGCCCCCCTTTTATCAGATGCCGGGCTGCAATCAGCCTGCGATTCTTTTGACTATTTCCTGTCCGGCCTTGCGCCCCGCGCCCATGGCCAGAATGACCGTGGCCGCGCCGGTGACGATGTCGCCGCCCGCAAAGACGTTGGGAATGGAGGTTTCGCCGGTGGCCTCATCGGCCTCGATGTAGCCCCATTTGTTCAGTTTGAGCTCTGGGGTAGCCTCGAGGAGGATGGGGTTGGAACGGGTGCCCAGAGCCACAATGGCAAGGTCGGTGGGCAGATCGTATTCCGAGCCTTCCACTGGCACAGGCCTGCGGCGGCCAGAAGCATCGGGTTCGCCCAGCTCCATGCGCTGCAGGGTTACGGACTGAAGGCGCATTTCCGCATCACCGTTGAAGCGCAACGGGGCGGAAAGCATGGCAAACTGCACGCCTTCCTCCTCCGCATGTTCCAGTTCTTCCAGGCGGGCGGGCATTTCGGCCCTTGTGCGGCGATAGACCACATGCACGCTTTCCGCGCCCATGCGCAGGGCCGTGCGCGCCGCGTCCATGGCCACGTTGCCCGCGCCGAACACGGTAACATGCTTGCCGGGGTAGGCCGGAGTGTCCTGCGAGGGGAAGTTGTAGGCGCGGCCAAGGTTGACGCGGGTGAGGTATTCGTTAGCGGAGAACACGCCCACCAGATTTTCGCCGGGAACGCCCAGAAAGACGGGCAGGCCAGCGCCGACGCCGATGAAAATGGCGTCGTATTCCTTGCGCAGGTCGTCGATATCAATGGTGCGGCCACCCACGGAATTGAGGTGGAAGTCCACACCGGCCTGACGCAGGCCGTTGATTTCCGTGGCGACCACGGTCTTGGGCAGGCGGAAGGCGGGGATGCCGTAAATAAGCACGCCGCCGGGCTCGTGCAGAGCTTCAAACACATCGACCTTGATGCCCGCAGTGGCGCACACGCCGGCACAGGTCAGGGATGAAGGGCCGGAGCCGATGCAGGCCACCTTTTTGGCTCCCAGGGGCATGGCGCAGGCATTGGTGCCGGTCACCTGTTCGCAGGCGGTGGTGGCGATATACGTATCTGCCACAAAACGTTCAAGGCGGCCAATGGCCACGGGCTGACCCTTGGCCTTGAGCACGCACTTGCCTTCGCACTGGTGCTCCTGGGGGCACACGCGACCGCACACGGCGGGCAGGCTGTTGGTGGTCTTGATGATGCGGTAGGCGGCGTCCATGTTGCCTTCGGCCACCTGATGGATAAAGTCGCGGATGGGCACTTCAACAGGACAGCCCGAGACGCACAGAGGCTTTTTGCACTGAAGGCAGCGGCTGGCCTCGGTCTGGGCCATTTCCCTGGTGTAGCCAAGGGCGACTTCTTCAAAGTTGGCGCGGCGCACTTTTGCGGGCTGGCAGGGCATGTCCACACGGGGAGCCACGGTCTTTTTGGGCTTGCTATTCTCCATGGCTGACTCTCCGGTATTCTTCAATGGAAATGGTTTCCTGCTCCCGGTAGGCGGCCAGACGGCGGCGCAGTTCGGGAAAATCCACTTCGTGACCGTCAAATTCGGGGCCGTCCACACAGGCGAACTTGGTTTTGCCGCCGACGGTGACGCGGCAGGCGCCGCACATGCCGATGCCGTCAACCATGATGGGGTTGAGGCTGACCGTGGTCTTGACGCCAAAGGGGCGCGTGGTTTCCGCCACGGCGGCCATCATGGGCACGGGGCCGACGGCCACGACTTCAAACACGTCCTTGTCTTTTTCAAGCCGGTCGCGCAGAAGCTCGGTAACAAGGCCCTTGTGACCGTAGCTGCCATCGTCCGTGGAAACGAGCAGTTCATCCACAAAGGATTTGAGCTCGTTTTCAAAGAGCAGCAGGTCTTTGCTGCGAGCGCCGATAACGCCCACGACCTTGTTGCCGATGCGGGCATGGCCCTTGGCGATGTGGTGCATGGCGGCAATACCGGTGCCGCCGCCCACGCATACGACCGTGCCGCGTTTTTCAATATGGGTGGGGTGGCCCAGGGGGCCGCAGACGTCAAGAATGGCATCTCCAACGCCGAGTGCTTCAAGCATGGCCGTACTCTTGCCCATAACCAGATACACTATGGTAATGGTGCCGTTTTCCCGGTCAGTATCTGCAATGGTCAACGGAATGCGCTCGCCCTGTTCGCTCATGCGCAGCATGACGAAGTGGCCGGGGCGCGCTTTTTGCGCGATTTGCGGCGCGTGGAGCACCAGTTTGCTGGTTTTGCCCGGGATCAGGCTTTCCTTGTGCAATATAGGTGTTGGCATAGGTTCTCCTCGTCAGGCATCTGAGTTGCTGCATGGTAGCTGCGATCGAAATTACTTGCAAGTAACAGTTTTATCGTATCTCTTTTACATGACTGATATAATTTGTTCCTCACTTTTACTTTGCGTTTGCGGGCATGCAATGGGCCTTTTTTTTAGAGCTACCCTAAAGATCTGGCCTAATGTTCCGATAAAAATCTTGACGAGTGGGGAAGGGGAGACGGTACAAAACCAAACAAGGAGGCGGACAGGGCCAACCCCTTTGCAAGGAAGCAAGTGATCCATTCATGGAGGAATGGTCATGTCGCAACACATCGGTGACGTTTTCCAGTTGGGAGCCTCGCCGCCTGAATTGGCCGATGACCCATCACGCAATCGTGATCTGAGGCTGGTTGAGCGGTATCTTGCAGTTCTGGAAGAAAACAAAAAGGCATGCCGCTCGGCTTTGACTGACGCGGATATGGCTTTGGACATGGCGGGTTTTGTGCGGCGGCAGCTGCGCAAGCCTGCCCAGATGCCCAGGATGTCTCCGGCCTTGCTGGCCCTGGCTCTTGTGAGGCGCGTTCCTGACGCGCCCGAACAATAAACCGGACGGATTTCTACGTTGAACTCCGGCCCGGATGCAGAACGACCATGCGTTCTCAATGCAACATTAACGCTGCATTGCAGAACACAAACCACTAGCATCACTTTTCCGTGACATGATAGGGGGCATGGCAGTCCGCAATCCATGACGAATTCTCCACTCATAGAGAGGCGGGGGCGTGGGGCCTCTGCCTCTCGCGTTTTATGCGCCGCAACTATCTTCAGTCAGCGATGGCCCGCCTCTCGTGCTGTCGGGCAGCGGCAGCACCGAAAAGATTGAGCCGGT
>NZ_DASQOG010000253.1:0-11462 GCF_035644575.1 Desulfovibrio sp.
TCTTCTTCAACCTCGGCAAGCTTAGAGGGGAGGCCTGATCATGCTTATTCATGCCAAAGCCCCTTTCTTCCGGGGCAGCTTGATGCTCATTTCGTTTCTGGTTCTGTTTGCCGCCCTGCTCATGCCCATCTTGCGTGACGAAAACGGCAAGCACGTTACCGGCCTTGAATACGCCGATAACGTCTTCAACGAGCTCTCCAAGGGTTCGTCCTACTTTATCCCCGGCGTTCGCGAAAACCTGAAAAAGGTTGACGGCAAGGTAGTGACGATTACGGTCAAGCTCAAGAAGGCCGCCCTTGCCCCCGTTGCCGCCATGGCCCTGCAAACTGCGGGCGCCACGGACGTGAGCGCAACTGACGGCAAGGTCACCTTTACAGGCGACCTTGGCAAAATCCTCGCCTCCGCCACTGACGATTCCGATGCCCTGTATCACAACGATGCAGACAAGGTTTCGCAGAAATACGGTGGGGAGAATGCCCTTAAAGTGGCCTCCGCATGGTGGTATCTGCTTTCGCCCAGCATCAAGGAACTGCAGAAGCAGCGCCTGATTGCCGAGTCGCAGGTGGTGGACCATGTACTGCGCCGCGCCATTGAGCCGGGCAACAACTTCTACAGCGTGACCGCCGCCAAGGTGTCCGAGCACGTTCTGTTGATGGTTTGCATGCTGGTTTTCTACGTGCTGTACACCCTGTGGTACGGCTTTGCCATCTTCGAACTGTTCGAGGGCATTGGCCTTGCCATGACCAAATCCAAAGTCAAAAAAGAAGGCTAAGGCATAAATCCGGAGACGCACACATCCCCATAGCCCGCGTCTGCTAAAAAATGGGGATATGCCGGCTTTGCCTGGTTGGATGTTGAAGAAGCTCGCCTTCCTTATGGAAGGCGAGCTTCTGAGCGTTGATGGCGTCAACGCGACCAGCAATCTGGAACAGGTCGCGGCTTGCCCGCCACCACCAAACACAACATATGCAATCTGATACATCTCGCAAAAAGCCTGTTACAAGTAACAGCTTAGGCACAATCGGACTGTATATTATCCAAGCAAATACCACTAACACATTGACATAATACCAGTATTGATATATCTACACGGCTTTACCAACTCATTCAAGGCTGTCCCATGAATTCAGACGCTTCCTTCTGCCTCTGGAACTCAAGCTGCCATGAGGCGCTGGCCGATGCACAAAACACCGGGGCCAATGTACACCTTGAATGCTGCCTTATCTGGTGCGGCGAGACTGCCTGCATATCTGTGGAGGGTCTGGTACGCGAGGTCAACGGCAGGGAGGCGCAGCTTGTGGTGCGTTCCATGACCATGCAGGCCCAGAACCCCAAGACTGTAGTAAACCAGGGCAAATTTTACTTCAGCGTCAAACGGCACATTGCGCAGGATATGGCGGCGCGCCTTGGCGTTTACGGTAGCGCGCAGATACTCGAAACAGCTGTGGGGCCCAATGGCGAAATGCTGTATTTGAGTCTGCGCTTTTCACGCCATGTGACTGTACGGCAGTTGCGCAGCAGCAAGAGGATACCCTGGCGCGCTGAATACAGCCGCATGTCGAGCGTACTGCTCGCGCCGGAGCGCCCCGACACCACCAATGATTTGCGCATCATGCTTGGGGAGTACAGCCGGGTGCCACCGCCAGCCACGCGCATTATGGATGTTTCAGAAGGCGGGGCATGCGTCTGCATGCCGGAAGAGCTGGCGATACCGTCCTTCACCTCCGATGCAACCTACCTGTTTTTTCTCCAGCCCAGCGTGGTGCCTGTTACTGCGCCTCCCTATGTTTTTCTTGCCAAGCGGGCAGGTTTTGGCAAGGCCCCTGACGCACAGGGTATTCCCGTGCGCTTGCGCTTTCAGGAAGAACTGGACTGGAGCGCCCGCCGCGCCAGGCTGCGCTGGCTCAACGTCAAGGGCGGCTCCCCCCGTTTGCGCCAGTGCCTCACCAAATACGCCGATGCTTCAAAGGATCAGCAAGAGTCTGCCTAGGCACAAGTCCCCGCATCGTTTCTGCTTTTACCACGGCCCCACCCCCTGCGCTTTCTTCCAATCCGCGTTTTCTGGCCCCAAAATTGCATCTTTTATGGCTGTATTGCCGCCATGCGGAAAATTTGACCCATGCAGGTCATCAACATAAAGGATACAGCCATGAAAATTTCCGGACTCAACCCCTCTCCGGCCTTTGCCTTCCCTGCCATGGAAAAAGATGAAAACACCGCTGCCAGCACGCCTTCCCGCGATGTTGTCAGCCTGAGCGCCCCTAATCTGCTGGCGGATGACGAAGTGGACGGCGTGCTTGACGACACCATGAGCATGATCTCGCAAAATCCCATGGACGCGCTTTCTGTTCACGGCGGGCTGAGCGCCAGCCGCGTTGCCTCGCTGCTGAGCCTGTAGGCAGGCTGATTCTCTGCGGCATGGTTTGACACTATCGCCGCCTTGGGGGTATCACTTTCCGTCTACGTCGGCGCATATTCTTTTTTGGTCCGGCGTTTTTTACCGAAGCCAGCACAGAGGTAAGGGTGATGACGGATATTGACCGCCAAATGGCCACCATCAAGCGCGGCATGGCCGAGCTGATTGACGAAAACGAACTGCGCAAAAAGATTGCGCGCGGCAAGCCGCTGCGCATCAAGGTGGGCTTTGACCCCACCGCTCCTGACCTGCACCTTGGGCATACGGTTGTTATGCACAAGATGCGTCATTTTCAGGAACTGGGGCACCATGTCATCTTTCTTATCGGCGACTTTACGGGCCGCATAGGCGACCCTTCCGGCCGCTCGGAAACCCGCCCCCCCCTCACTGAGGAACAGGTTCTTGCCAACGCGGAAACCTACAAAAAACAGGTTTTCAAGATTCTTGATCCGCAGAAGACCGAGGTTGCCTTCAACTCGGCCTGGCTGGGCAAGATGGACGCCACGGGCTTTATCAAGCTGGCTTCCAGCTATACCGTTGCCCGCATGATGGAACGCGATGATTTTGAAAAGCGTTTCCGCGAGCAGCGCCCCATATCAATCCATGAATTTCTGTATCCGCTGTGTCAGGGTTATGACTCTGTCGCCCTCAAGAGCGATGTGGAAATGGGCGGCACTGACCAGAAGTTCAACCTGCTGGTGGGCCGCACCCTCCAGGCGCACTACGGCATTGAAAGCCAGTGCATCCTGACCCTGCCCCTGCTCGAGGGCACCGATGGCGTGCGCAAGATGTCAAAATCTTACGGCAACTACATTGGTATTGACGAAGCCCCTTCCCAGATTTTCGGCAAGGTCATGGCTATCTCTGATGAGCTCATGTGGCGCTACTATGAACTGCTCTCGGCCAAAAGCCTTGAAGACATTGCAGCCCTCAAGACCTCCGTGGCCAGCGGCGAGCTGCACCCCAAGGCCGCCAAGGAAAATCTTGCCCATGAGATGGTGAGCCGCTACCACAGCGAAAAAGACGCCGATGAAGCAAAGCAGGGCTTTAATGCCGTTTTTGCTGGCGGCGGGGTGCCGGACGATATGCCCGAGCACCAGTGCGCCTGCGGCGAAGACAGCACTCCCCCGGTGTTTCTTGATGCCGCAGGCCTTGTTAAAAGCCGGGGCGAAGCCAAACGCCTGATGAAAGAAGGCGCGCTCTCCATTGACGGAGAACGCTGCGAAGACGCCATCACCCCGCTTGCAGCCGGGGAATACGTTGTCAAGCTCGGCAAAAAGCGCTTTCTCAAGCTGAAGGTGCGCTAAGGCGCAATCAGCCTGGATACTTGAAGAACGCCCTTGTGCAGCAGGTGCAGACCTGCCGCACAAGGGCGTTCTTTTTATGCGCCAAAACCCTGACCCTCAGAGTTCTCCACGGCGGGCGGCAGCAAATTGTCCGCAAGGCAAACGCGATTACGTCCACTGTTCTTGGCCCGGTAAAGGGCAAGGTCTGCCCTCTTCATCATGTCTTCCAGGGGCTTTTCCACATCCATCTGCAAATCCGCCAGACCAATGCTGACGGTAAAACGAATATTTTTTTCATTGTGCCATACGACCATTTCTTCCACGCGCCTGCGCAAGCGCTCTGCAATGGCCTCTGCCTGCTGGGGCACAACGCTGGCCAGCAGAATGCCAAATTCTTCGCCGCCAAGGCGTCCCACATGGTCAGAGGTACGCATGGTGTCATGCAGCAGCGCGCCAAGCCCTTTCAGCACGGCATCGCCCGTATCGTGCCCGAAAGTGTCGTTGATCTTTTTGAAATGGTCGATATCGAGCATAAAGAAAACCATGTTCAGGTCATAGCGCCTGGCTCTTTCAATCTCGAACTGAACTTTTTCCAGCAGGTTCCTGCGATTGTTCAAGCCAGTAAGCGCGTCTGTGGTCGCCAGCGAGTACAGGTCTTCGATACGTTTTTCCAGACTCTGCTGCGTCTGTTTGAGTTCTGTAATGTCAGAGGCGATAACAAAAAAACCCCGCACCTCCCGTCCATCCATATCCGGTATGTAGCGGGACAGCACATAGCCTGTTGAGCCGTCGGCCCTTACCCTTTCCTGTTCAAAATCCTGTGGTTCGCCGCGCAGGGTCGCATCAATGAGGGGGGCGCATCTGGCAAGCAGTTCTTCGCCCAGCAAGGATTGCAGATCAATGCCGATGATCTCCTCCTCACCTCTGCCAAACCATGCCCTGTACATTCTATTGGCGTAATGGCACCGCCGCTCCGCATCCCAGTAGGAAACCATGATGGGTGCGTGGTCCATCAGGATACTGATGAACTTGTCGCGCGAGCGCATGGCGCTTTGCAGTTTTTCTGTGGAAAGTTCAGAACGGCGGCGTCTGCGCGCTTCTATCATCAGGAGTGAAGTTGAGAGAACAGCCGCAGTCAGCCATATCAGCACTTGGATGAGCAGATCACTGCGCCAGTGGGCATAGCTGTTTTCGCCGCTGATGATTGTTCCCACCACCAGGGGGCCGCCCTCCAGAAAGGGCGCTGCCGCCTGCTGCAAGGCAAGCATGGCGCGCGCCCCACCAGCCCGCAGGGGCTGGGTGTGCAAGGCCGCCGCATCGGGCGCCATGTTTGCAATGCTCTCCGCCAGAAATGCATTTTCAGCGTTGTCCAGGTAGGCAAAGGGCAGCAATGGGCGTCCAGAGGCCGTATAGACGGCAACTTTAGCATCTGCGCGGCTGAACGCATACGCCAGTTTGTATCCCCAGAATTCTGGTCTCAGGGCAATGCTTACAGATACGGAGGGAAGCCCGTCCTTTGCGGTGGAACGGAAAAAAACGGCTGAGGACGAAGAAGAAACAGCGCCAGTGGAAACCCGGGGTGCACCGTTGGAAACGACAGATATGGCGGCGACAAAGGGATTATCCCGCACCAGATCTTGCAGCCTGTCGCCAAGCTGGTCTTCGTCCTGGTGGGCAATGGCGGCGCTTTCCACAGTGTCCAGCAGATGGGTGATGCCGCTCACTTCCATTTTGACAATATTGACGGCAATGCTGCTTTCAGAAAGCAGCAGACGCAACTCATTTTCCTGGAGCTGAAAATAACCATCCACCACATTGGCGCACAGGACGACAGCAAGCACGACCAACCAGACACTGTGGATGGCCCAGTGTGACCGGGATGACAGCGTTCTGAAAAAAGCCGTGATGCTCATGGCAAAACTCAGCGGGTAAATATGTTTATTACATGATACTACCGCTCTCGCGGGCAGGCAAGGAGCGACCCGCCCCATCCCGCAGAGTTCTTTTATTTTTTTCTCTTTTCTCCTACCATGCGGCAACGGAGGTCGTATGCAGAAACTTTATGTCGCCATGGTCGGTCTGCCCGCAAGGGGAAAATCCACTCTGGCAAAGCGCATCCGCGACGGACTTGTGACCGAGGGCATTGCCGCAAAGCTGTTCAATAACGGCGACATGCGCCGCGCGCTCATTGGCGCGGAGTCCACCGACCCCAATTTTTACGATCCCAACAACAAGCTGGGCCGTGAAGCGCGCGAAATGATCTGCATGCGCAACATGGAAATCGCCCGCGAATGGCTGGCCAAGGACGGCGAGGTGGCCATTCTTGACGCCACCAACGTCAGCCGCGCGCGCAGACACCTTATAGAAACCACGCTTACCGACTACCCGGTGCTCTTTGTGGAATGCGTCAATGAAGACCAGTTGTTGCTCAATGCCTGCATACGCCGCAAGACCACCCTGCCGGAATATGCCTCGTATACTGAAGAAGAAGCCCTTGCCAGCTTCATGAAGCGCATCAGCTACTATGAAACCATTTACGAGCCATTGCAGGACGAAAAATACTGGCTACGCGTTGATTCCACAGCCAACCGCATTCTGGACGAACGTCCCTGCGAAAGTTCACCCTACTACCCCGCTATCCGCGAAATGGTTGTCAGCGTGTGGATTCAGTGCCTGTATCTGGCGCGCCACGGCCAGACGGAATTCAACCTGCGGGGCCGCATCGGCGGCGACCCGCCGCTCACTGCCACAGGCCGCGCTCAGGCGCTTGCCCTTGCCGCCCACCTGCGCAACAAGCCCATTGAGTGGGTGTTTACCTCCACGCGCATACGCTCGCACGAAACGGCAACCCCGTTGCTGACCGAACGGCCCGAGGCCCACGCCATGGCCTTTAAGGAATTTGACGAAATCTGGGCGGGCGACTGCGAGGGCATGCTCTACAGCGAAATCCGCGAGCGCATGCCCGAGGTCACCCAAGGCCGCAACGCCAGCAAATACACATACACCTACCCCAATGGCGAAAGCTACGCCCTGCTCCGCGAGCGGGTACAGCGCGGTTTGCGGCGGGCGCTTTTTCTGGCTGGGGATGCGCCCCTGATCATTGTGGGGCATCAGGCCATCAACCGGGTGCTGCTTTCGCTCTTTCTCCGGCAGCGCAACGAAGACGTGCCCTTTATCTATATTCCGCAAAACCAGTACTACCACATCAGCCTGACCCCGCGCCGCAAGGTCTTTGAACGCGTGCCCTATGACGGCGGGCCGGGGGCCAGCCTGCTGGCTGAATAAAAAATGGCCGTGCCCCTATCTGCCGCGCGTCCATCAAACGCAGGCAGATAGGGGCACAGCCTATGGAAGGCTCGTTACGCAGGGCGCGGTGTTATGTAGTTACGCACCGCGCCCTGCTTTTATTCAGCATTCAAGGCAACCGGCAAGGCGGTTGAAGACCGTCGGTTCCGCATGCCCCACCTGCACATCCAGCACATCGTGCAGCTTGCGCACCTGCTTGACAATCTGCTCCATGCGCCCGTCGTCCTTGACCACCAGCCACATGCGGCAGGTATCGCCGTCAGCTTCCGGCGTAACAAGCACGCCTTCAAGGTTGTAGGCGCGGCCGGCAAAGAGGCCGCACACGTGCGAAAGCACACCAGGATGATTGTTGACGCTCAAGTGCAACGTTGTAAGCGCGCTCGTCACTGAACCGTTCATGCGTTAACCCCCTCTATCATCTGACTGTTGGCCGCTCCTGGCGGCACCATGGGAAAAACTTTTTCTTCTGCGCTCATGCGCACTTCAAGCAGGCATGGGCCGGGCGTGCCCAAGGTCTTTTCCAGCACGGCCCTGGGGTCGCGCTCGTTGTTAAGACAGATGGCCGGCATACCAAAGCCCTGAGCAATGCGCACAAAATCCGTGCCTGCCGTGAAGGTCGAGCCGAACAGTCGCCCTCCGAAGAACAGATCCTGCTGTTGCTGCACCAGCCCCAATCCACTGTTATTGCACAGGATAATCTTGACATTAGCCTGATTTTCAACAGCTGTGGCCATTTCCTGAATATTCATGAGCAGGCTGCCATCGCCGGAAAAACAGACCACGGTTTCCTCCGGTTTTGCCAGCGCAGCGCCTATGGCGGCAGGCAGGCCAAAACCCATTGTTCCCAGCCCGCCGGAGGTGAGCCACTGCCGGGGCTGCATCATGGGGTAGGCCTGGGCCACGCGCATCTGGTGCTGGCCCACATCTGTGCTCACAATGCCCTTGCCGTGCAGGGCGTCCGCCACGTGTTTGATGATGCCGTAGGGAGAACAGACCTCATCCGTGCGGTCAAAACGCAGGCCGTGCTCCGCCTTGCATGCGGCCACGCGCTCAAGCCATGGTTCATGGTCAGTCTTGCGCAACAGGGGCAGCAAAGCAGTGAGAGCCTCTGCCGCGTCCGCCGTAATGCCCACCTGCGGAATACGCAGCTTGCCCACCTCGCAGGCATCAATATCAATGTGGACAAGCCCCGTCTTGGGGCAAAAACCGTCCAGCCTGCCCGTGGCGCGGTCGCCAAGGCGAGCGCCCACAACCATGAGCAGATCGCATTCGTCCACCAGCATGTTGGAAGCGCGCGCTCCGTGCATGCCAAGCATGCCCACAGCCAGTTCATGCCCGTGCGGCACTGTGCCCAGCCCGCGCAAGGACATGACGGCGGGGATGCGCCGGGCCTCCATAAAGGAAACCACCGCCGCCGAAGCCTCGGGAGAAGACGTGCCGCCGCCCAGCAGCAGCAGAGGGCGCTTTGCGGCGTTCATCATTTCCGCCGCGCGGGCAAGGGCCTGCGGGTCTGGCTTGGGCATGGGAACGGGTGCCCCGGCGGCGGGCAGCTCCTGCAATTCAGCAACCGCAACCTGCACGTCGCGCGGGATATCCACCAGCACGGGGCCGGGGCGGTCGCCTGCGGCAATGGCAAAGGCCTCGGGAATCACACGCAGCAGTTCGTCAATGGAGCGCACAATGAAGTTGTGCTTGGTGGCGGGAATGGACATGCCGTAGATGTCCACTTCCTGAAAGGCATCGGTGCCGATCATGCTCAGGGGCACCTGCCCGGTAATGCAGACCAAGGGCACGGAATCCATGCGCGCATCGGCGAGCGCCGTGAGCGTATTGGTGGCGCCGGGGCCGGAAGTGGCAAAGATAACGCCGGGGCGGCCCGTAACCCTTGCCATGCCCTGAGCGATGAAGCCTGCGCCCTGCTCGTGACGGGCAAGGATATGCCGGATGGTTCCACTGCGCCCAAGGGCATCGTAGAGAGGAAGATTGAAACCGCCCGGGATGCCGGCAATGTGCGTGACACCCTGGTTTTCCAGCAGGCGGATGGTGAGTTCTGCTCCCGAAAGACGTAACATCGCCGCAAGACTCCTTTTCGATGGTGAGGCTTGTCGGCGGCGGTGCGGACTAAAAAAACCCCGCCGACTCGCGCCGGCGGGGTTTGCAATACTACCTTAGATCTTCCCTGCTCAGAACGCGCGCAAAGTGTGACACCGTACTACTACGGCGCACATAATGGATAGCAGCGCTACGTGGCGGAAAGAAGATTGTGTGTTCATGCTCATGGTTGAAACTCTACGCCCGCACCCGGCAAGCTGTCAACATGTCAGACCAGTGCGGCCGAATTTTTATTTTTTACGCTTTTTGCTTTCGGCATGGGGCAACAGCAGCTTGACCGCGCGCACTTCATCGATGCGGCGTCGATCCATGCGGGTTATCTCCAGATCCCAACCCTGATAGCGCAGACGCGCACCTTTTTCGGGTATGCGGCCAAGGCGCTCCATGATGAGCCCCCCGAGGGTGGCGCTGCACAGACGGCGAGGCAGGCTCACGCCAAGCCAGCTTGCAAAAAGGTCAACAGCCAGACGCCCCGGCAGAACCCAACTGCCATCGGGCCTGCGGCAAACTTCCGGCCCGGCGGGCATGTCGCCCATCTGGCCCGCAAGGACGCTCAGCAGTTCCGCAGGGGTGATGATGCCCACTACGCTGCCGTATTCATCCCGCACAAAGGCCAGCGGCGCGGGATTGGTACGAAAATCTTCCAGCAGGGTCGTCAGCGGTATATGCTCGAAGATGGTGGGCGCGGGCCGCACGTAGTTTTTCAGATCCCACTCGCGGTTGCCTATGCCCTGCTGCTCCTGTTGCAGAATTTCACCGGGGTGCACCACGCCCAGCACTTCGTCCGTATCGCGCCGCAGCACTGGCAGCCAGGCAAGGCGCGAGGCCGCCGCAAAACGCGTGACGGTGGCGCGGTCGGCATTGCTGTCCAGCCAGTCCACGCGCTGGCGCGGGATCATGATAAAACGTGCCGTGCGCCCGCCAAGGCGAATCACACGGGCCACCATGTCCCGCTCCATGGGAGCAAAGAGCTGGCCCCCGGCATCGCCTGCCAGCGCCGCCGCCTCCAGCTGCGCCTCTCCGCCGCCGGGCACGCCCCCGCCAAGCAGGTTCAGAATGACCCGTGCCGTGGATTCACGCATGTCGCGCATGCTGTAGCGCCTGCGCCGACTGCGCAAGGCCCACTGGTTGCAGGCCTCCACCAGCACCGAAAACCCAATGGCCGCGTACATGTAGCCCTTGGGAATATGGTAGCCAAGGCCATCGGCCAGCAGACTCAGGCCGATCATCAGCAAAAATCCCAGACACAGCACAATGACGGTGGGGTGGCGCTCCACAAATTCCAGCAAAGGCGCTGCTGCAAGCACCATGATGATCATGGCAGCCAGCACCGCCAGCATCATGATGAACACATGGTCCACCATGCCCACAGACGTGATGATGGAATCCAGCGAGAACACGGCATCCAGAATGATGATCTGAAAAATTACCTGCCAGTAGCCAGCCTGCGGCCCGCTGGTATTGAATCTGCCCGCATGGCCTTCAAGCCTGTCGTGCAGCTCCATGGTGCCCTTGAGCAGCAAGAACACGCCGCCCGCCATAAGGATAAGATCACGCGCAGAATAGCCGTGCCCGCCCAGGGTAAACAGGGGGTCGGTGAGGGCAACCAGCCGCGCCATGAAGGCCAGCAGCACCATGCGCATGAGCAGGGCAAGCCCAAGGCCGGTCATGAAGGCCTGACGCTTCTTTTCCTGCGGCAGTTTGTTCACAAGTATGGAAATAAAAACCAGGTTGTCTACGCCCAGCACCACTTCCAGCAGCACCAGCGTACCCAGACCAGCCCAGGCTGCGGGGTCAGTTACCCATGCCAGATCCCACATATTTTCTCCGGCGGTTATGCCGCGTTTCCGTACTAAAAAAGGGGCCAGAGGCCCCAGCAGACAGCAATTCCCGCCTGGCGGGATTTGAGAAACCATTCGCGCCCGACAACACCGCAAGGCGCTGTCAGTTCATGATTTCTGGTTGCGTTGACTTTGTCAAACGCAATGGGGGGCCAAAGGCCCCCCATAAAACCGTGCTTGGCCAGAAGGCGTACACTTATGTGCCGTAATCCGGCGCTGCGCTGCGCCTATTCGGCAGCAAGCTGGATGCGTTCGAAACCGGTAACCGTGATTTCGTCGCCGATGGTCTTGCCTGTTTCGCGCACGATGTCGGCAATGATTTTCTTGTCGTCGCGGATGTAGGGCTGTTCCATGAGGCATACTTCCTTCTGGAACTTCTTCACCGCGCCGTCGGCAATCTTGTCCACGATCTGGGCGGGCTTGCCTTCTTCAAGGGCCTTCTGGCGGTAAACTTCGCGTTCACGCTCCACAGCGGCCTGATCAAGGCTGGCGGCGTCAAGG
>NZ_DASQOG010000254.1:0-4855 GCF_035644575.1 Desulfovibrio sp.
ACGGGCTACCAGCTTGTGCAGTCGCTGCTTGCCATTGGTTCGGGCAGCTTCTTTGGCGTAGGCGTTGGCGCAAGCAAGCAGAAGATGTTTTATCTGCCTGAAGCGCACAACGACTTTATCATGGCCGTGCTTGCCGAAGAAATGGGCTTTGTGGGAGTAAGCGCAGTGATGATTCTGTTTGCCCTGCTTTTCTGGCGCTGCTACAAAATCATCATGGGTCAGCGCAATCTGCGCGACCGCTTTACCGCATTCGGCATTACCACCATTCTTGCAATGGGTTCGGTCATGAATCTGGCCGTGGTCATGGGGGTTGCGCCGCCCAAGGGCGTGCCCATGCCCCTCATGAGTTACGGCGGCAGTAATCTTTTGGCCACCATGCTGTGCGTGGGCCTGCTCATGAACTTTTCAAGGACGGCGGACACATGGACAACATCATCCTGACGACCGGCGGCACGGGCGGGCATATCTTTCCGGCATTGGCTGTGGCAGAGGAATTGCGGCGTCGCAATCCCAATGCCAACTTGCTGTTTGTGGGATCGCTCTACGGGCCGGAAGAACGGCTCATGCGTCAGGCGGGCATTCCCTTTGAGGGGCTGCCGGTGCGCGGTCTGTTGGGGCGCGGCTTCAAGGCTGTGGGCGCAGGCGCGCAGATGGCTCTTGCCGTGGGCAAGGCCGTGGGCATTCTGCGCCGCTTCAAGCCCGATGTTGTGGCTGGATTCGGCGGGTATGCCGCATTTGCGCCCATGCTGGCCGCACGTATTCTTGGCGTGCCCGGCGTGCTGCACGAGCAGAACGCCATAGCCGGTGCCAGCAACCGTTTTCTGGCGCGGCTTGCGCGGCGCGTGTGCATTTCGTTGCCCAACACCAGCGGCTTTGACATGAAAAAATGCGTGTTTACGGGCAACCCTGTGCGGGCGGCCGTAAGCGCGGTGGGGCAGGTGGATCGCCATCGGCAGACGCGCCGTCTGCTTGTCGTGGGCGGTTCGCAGGGCGCGCATGCGCTCAATGCCTTTATGCTTGAAAATCTGGCGGAATTTCGCGGCGCCGGGGTGGAGATTCGCCACCAGACCGGCATAACCGACGAGGGCAGTGTGCGCGCGGCCTATGTGGCGGCGGGGTATGCGCCCGAATGCGTTTCCGCCTTTATTGACGACATGGCCGGGGCCTATGCCTGGGCCGACGTGGCCCTGTGCCGCGCCGGAGCCAGCACTGTGGCGGAGCTTTGCGCCGCAGGCCTGCCCTCGGTTCTTGTGCCTTTTCCCTATGCCATTCACGATCACCAGACCCGCAACGCCGAAGTGCTGACCCGCAGCGGCGCAGCCGTACTGGTGCCTGAAGGACGCATGGCCGTGCAGGGAATGTCTGACATTCTGCTGCGGCTCCTGACCATGCCCGGCGAACGCGAACCCATGGCCGCAGCCGCGCTTGCAGCTGCCCGGCCTGACGCGGCAGCGCGCGTGGTCGCCGTTCTGGAACAAACAGCGTAAACAGGGTTTCAGCATCCAATATCCAAGGGTGGATTCAACCCCTCAAATTATCTAGACTTTCTTTAAAGGTAGAGCATGAACAGCAAGATTCGGCGTATTCATATGGTGGGCATTGGCGGCGCGGGCATGAGCGGCATTGCCGAGGTTCTTCTCAATCAGGGCTACGAAGTTTCCGGCTCTGACATGAGCGATTCTGCCGTTGTGCGTCATCTGCGCGACCTTGGGGCACACGTTGCCGTGGGCCATGCTGCGGAAAACGTGGGGGATGTTCAGGTACTGGTAAAGTCCACCGCCATCAGCGACGAAAATCCAGAGCTTATTGAAGCCCGCCGACGCAACATCGCCATAATCCCCCGTGCCGAAATGCTGGCCGAACTGATGCGTTTGCGGCAGGGCATCGCCATTGCCGGTACGCATGGCAAGACTACTACAACATCACTTACTGCATCCATCTTTGATACTGCGGAGCTTGATCCTACAGTTATTATTGGCGGCAGACTCAACGCTTATGGCACCAACGCTCATCTTGGACACGGCGAATATCTGATAGCCGAAGCTGACGAATCAGACGGCTCCTTTTTGTGTCTTCTGCCCATCATCAATGTTGTGACAAACGTGGACGAAGACCATCTGGATCACTACAAAACCCGCCAGGGCATTGATGATGCCTTTGTGCAGTTCATGAACAACGTGCCCTTTTATGGCCTGAACATCGTCTGCGGCGACGACCCCGGCGTGCGCGCCCTGCTTGCCCGTGTAAAGCGCCCTGTGCTTACCTACGGCTTTGCGGAAGACAACGTGCTGCGCGCCGTACCGCTTGAATGCGGCGTGCGCAACAACTTTGAAGTGTGGCGCAATGGCGTCAAGCTCGGTCAGGTCAGCCTGCCGCAGCCGGGCCGCCATAACATGCTCAACGCTCTGGCCGCCATTGGCGCGGCTATGGAAGTGGACATCAGCTTTGAAAAATGCGCCGAGGGCCTGAATGGTTTTGGCGGCGTTGGGCGGCGCTTTGAATTCAAGGGCGAGAAGGGCGGTGTGACCGTGGTTGACGATTACGGGCATCACCCGGCAGAAATTGCGGCCACTCTTGCAACGGCGCGGCAGGTCTTTCCCGGTCGGCGCATTGTGGCGGCTTTTCAGCCGCACCGATTCAGCCGCACGCAGGCCCATTTTGGCGAGTTCTGCAAGGTCTTTGACAATGTGGATCAGCTGCTGCTCACCGAAATTTACGCCGCGTCTGAAAAGCCCATCCCCGGCGTTTCAGGCCAGAGTCTCGCTCAGGGCATCCGTCAGGTTTCCACAACCCCGGTGGAATACTACCAGACCCTCAACGACCTTGCCGCAGCCCTGCCCAATGTGCTGCGCGAGGGCGATGTGCTGTTGACCCTTGGCGCGGGCAGCATCACCCGCCTTGGCCCCGCGTGGCTGGAGGGACAAGACCATGCGTGAGATGCCCGCTCCTTTTCTTGCCCCCCGCACCACGCTAAGGGTGGGAGGGACCGCCATTGCGGAGATAATACTCGAGCGGAGCGAAGACCTTTATCTATTACCAGATAAACTCAAGGCCCTTGGCGGCACACCTCTGGTACTGGGTGCAGGAAGCAATATTCTTGCGCAGGACGGCGAATTGCCGCTGGTTCTGATTCGTCCTCTGTTCAATGACGGCCCGGTCATTGTGGGCGAACACGAGGGCAAGGTTCTGGTTCGCGCGGGAGCGGGCGTTCCTATGGCGCGGCTGCTGCGTTTTTGCGCTGTGAACGGGCTTTCCGGCCTTGAGGGGCTGGTGGGCATCCCCGGCAGCGTGGGTGGGGCAGTTGCCATGAATGCAGGTTCCCATGGTGCGGAAACATGCAAAAATATTTATAACATCCAGGTATTTGCAGATAACACCATTGAACGCATCAACGGAAGTGCACTGCAATACGGCTATCGTACCCTCAGAATTAACGGGAAAAAGAATGATTTTATCGTCTTGGAAGCCACATTTGGCTTGACCGTTGCGGAAAGGGATGGCATCTGTAATTGCATGCGTCACAACTTTTTTAAGAAAAAGTCTAAACAACCTGTGACGGCCTGGAGCGCGGGGTGCGTATTCAAAAATCCCACGCCGGAAATGTCTGCCGGGAGGCTTCTTGACGAGGCTGGTTTCAAGGGCAGACAACTTGGGGGAATGGCTTTTTCAAGCCTGCATGCAAATTTTTTGATCAATGAAGGCAAGGGCAGCGCCACGGCGGCCTTGGCCTTGTTGCAAGAGGCCCGGCAAGCTGTGCGGCAACGGTTTGGCATTGAGCTTGAGCCGGAGGTCAGGATAGTGCCATGCCCCTTGCCCTGAAAAAAAGTGGACGTAAAGCCCGTAACTCCTACACACGAGCATCTGCCCCAGTCAAAAAAAGCGGCGGCGGATCAAAAGTACGTGCGGGCGGGGTTGTTGCGGGGATTTTCAAGAAGCTCAGGGGCTTCAGCGGGCTGAAAAGCCTTGCCGCGCTGAC
The DNA here is from genome assembly GCF_035644575.1 of Desulfovibrio sp. Classification (GTDB taxonomy): domain Bacteria; phylum Desulfobacterota; class Desulfovibrionia; order Desulfovibrionales; family Desulfovibrionaceae; genus Desulfovibrio. The sequence goes on from NZ_DASQOG010000254.1 coordinate 3,977, forward strand.
TCTGCTGCTGGCCTGCCTGGGGCTGATTCTTGCGGGTGTGTGTTATTCATCGCTCTGGCTCTACAACAAGGCCATAACCAGCGATTTTTTCACCACCCGTCATGTTGACGTGACCGGCAACGTGCGCCTCTCGCACGACATGGTGCTGCAATACGGCGGCATACGCGAGGGCGACAACAGCCTTGCAGTCAGCATTGCCAAGGTTGAAAGAAACCTGCGCAAGACGCCCTGGGTTGAAGAAGTTTCCGTTAAGCGCCTTCTGCCGGACAGATTTGTTATACGGCTGAAAGAACGGTTGCCTTCTTTTTGGGTGCATAAGGACGGGGTGCTGTATTACGCCAACGAGCTTGGCGAAATTATAGCGCCGGTTGAGAGCAAGAATTTTCTCTCGCTGCCCACCCTGCGTGTTGACCAGGGGGCAGAAGACGCACTGCCGTACCTGACGCGCCTGATGAAGGGCATGCAAACCGGTTTGCTGCCCATAGAGGCGGGGGCGGTTTCATCCGTCAGCGTGAGCCCCGGCAAGGGCATTGAAATTTATCTTGAAGACAGGGAGATGCGGCTTTCCATCGCTACTGACGATTGGGAGGGCAATCTTTCCCGGTTGAGTCTGACCCTGGGCGATCTGGCCCGCAGACACGAACTGCGCAATGTTCGCGAGATTCGATCTGTTAACGGCAATGTTTGGGTTTTACTTAACCAGCCAGCGTAAGAAACTTGCGGCATGCGCCAGAGCGTCATGCCGTTGCGACCCGGAGACAGGAGTTTTGAGGAGAATGGCATGAATAAGTCCGAGCTCATCGTTGGCCTCGACATCGGCACCACAAAGATATGCGCTGTGGTGGGCGAGCTGTCGGAGTCGGGTCTTGTAGATGTGGT
>NZ_DASQOG010000255.1:0-8357 GCF_035644575.1 Desulfovibrio sp.
TGCTGTCGAGCTTTGCGGGCAGGGCCCACGGCAGCTTGGCATAGACGGGAATATCTTTTGAAATCCAGTGCAGATAGGCGAGCACAGCCTGCATGGTGCGGCTGTCGAGGGCCGGGGGCGCGGCATTGAGGTTGCGCGCAAAGCAATCTTGCACTTTTTGAGCAAGATCGGCGCTGTAGCCGTGGCTGGGCAGAAAACGCGGATAGGTTGCCGCAACGCCCACAAGGGTGATGCTCGCCTTGCTGGTGCCGCCCTCAAGATGGCAGGTGGCGCAGGCAAGTTCGTTGCCCACGTGCTCGGGGGCGTACTGCGCCGTATCGTTGATAATATTGTAGCCGAGCATGACGGCTTCGCGGATATCTTCCGGCGCGTCCTGCGGTTTGGGCGGATTGAACTGCGGTTCTGCTGCCGGGCCTGCCTGTAATGTTGCCAGCGCCTGCGGTGCCGGGGTTTGCCGCACGGCTGCCCCGTAATGGAAAAAGGCCAGCGTCCACGCGCCGAATATCAGCAGAATACAGGTGAGCGTCAGGGCGTAAAGCAGAGTGCGGTTGTTCATGGCGGCTCCGGTTAGAGCATTTTTGCGTTGAAATGCTTGCGTGATGGAAGATTGCCTTCGCCGTGCAGACACTTCGCAGCGCGGATTTTTGCAAAAATCCATGCAGAGCAGACAAACATGTTCAATGTTGATCTGCTCCAGCGGTGACCGTGACAGAAACAGGCCAGCTTGAAGCCAAAAACAGGGCAGACCGGGCCACAGGCTGAGGCCGCGAATTTTCAAGATATATTGTAATGGGTAACAGAACTTCCCGCTATGTCAACAAGGCGGGACAAGCGTTTTTTTTATATGAGCCTGAAATCTGGGGCCAAGTTGGCAAAGGGCAACGGATTGAGGACGGGAGAGCCTTGACTGGCGGGAATTCCGCCATGGGATGCCTGTAGAATTCAGGCTGGCAGGGATTGACCGCGTGTTTCCAGCACATCCTTGATGTCTATGCCCATGCGCTGCATGCGCGAGAGCAGGGTTGTGCGCTTGAGGCCCAGCATGGCGGCCACCCCGCGCGATCCCGCCATTACGCCATTACAGGCAAGAATGGCGGCCACTATGCGGTCGCGCTCGCTGAGGGTTTCGCCGGGCTGGTGGTGGGCATCCGTATATACTGGTCGGATGGGCTGCGCGGGCGCGGGCGGCGCGCTGGCCTCCTGCCTGCGCTGAGAAATGGCCGCAACAGGGGCGGGAACCTCCAGCGGGCAGATATTCAGGCTGGGGCCGCTGGAAAGAATGACCGCGCGCTCGATGACGTTGGCAAGCTCGCGCACGTTGCCGGGCCAGGGCTGGTCGCAAAGCCAGCGCAGGGCTGCGGAAGGAATATTGGTGATGTTTTTCTTCATCTGCCGCGCCATCTGCTGCGTAAAATGCTTTGCCAGCAGGGGGATGTCTTCGCGGCGTTCGCGCAGCGGCGGAATGGCAATGGGAAAGACGTTGAGGCGGTAGAACAGATCATCCCTGAACGTTCCGTCCAGCACCATTTCCTGCAGATTGCGGTTGGTGGCGGCAACAAGGCGCACATCCACGGAAATGACCTTGTGCCCGCCAAGGCGCTCAATCTCGCGCGATTGCAGGACGCGCAGAAGTTTAGGCTGCAGTTCCAGAGGGATGTCGCCAATTTCGTCCAGCATCAGGGTGCTGCCCTGGGCCAGTTCAAAGCGCCCCTTGCGTTGCGTGCCAGCCCCGGTAAAGGCCCCTTTTTCGTGCCCGAAAAGTTCGCTTTCCATAAGCCCCGCAGGCACTGCGGCGCAGTTCATCTTGACCATGCGCTTGGATTTGCGCGGGCTGCTGTTGTGGATCGCCTGGGCAAAAAGCTCCTTGCCGGTGCCGGTTTCGCCCAGCAGCAGGACGGTGCTGTCGCTGGCGGCCACCATGTCCACCTGTTGCAAGACGCGCATGATGGCATCGCTCTGCCCAATGATGACGCCCATGTCCGACTGACTCTGTATCTGCTCAGAAAGATACAGGTTTTCTTGTGCAAGGTCGTTTTTCTGCACAGAGATCGTGGTGTAATCCAGGGCATTGCGCACGGCAATGGCCACGCGTGAGGCGATCTGGGCCAGCAGGCTGACGGATTCATCGGTAAAGACATCGGGGTGGCGGTGGGCAAGCAGCATGGCCCCGAGGCAGTGCTGGCCGAAATGCAGAGGAAACAGCCCCGCAGCCTGATTGCCGTTGCCAAGAATAAATTCCGAGGCCGGGTCTTTGCGCGAAAGTCTGGCTAGATCGCCCTGCCGCGCCAGCAGGGGGGCGTTGATATCGTGGCAGCGCTTGAGCAGGGTGTTGGACAGAGAAAACGTACCCGCTGGCAGCACAGGATTTTCAGTAGACTGCGGCGGGCGGGCGCAGTGGAAGGAAAACGTGTCGTCCGTTTCGTGCAGCAGCAGGGCAAAATCGCGTATGCCGAAGAACCGCCGTATCTCGCCAGCAACCACGGCCACCATGTCGTTCATTTCAAGAGTGCCGATGGCCGTGTTGGTCACATCGACCAGGATGCTGAAGTGGTCGCGTTCACGGCGCAGGTGTTCGGTTTCCTGCCGCACATTGTCCATGCAGAGGATGGCTGTGACAGAAGCCGTAACCACCCCGGCCAGTACACGGAAAAAAACAAGCGAATCGTCGCTGAACACGCTGCCGTCTGTTTTGACAAAGTCCATGGCGCAGTGGCAGCCGCCCTGCGTGGAAACGGGAACAAAAAGGCAGCCGCTGGCATTGCGGTACTGGTCAAGATCAGCAATGTCGGGAAATTCCCGCCGCAGGTGTTCGCCTTCAAAGCAGGCCACCTCGGTCTGGCTCCAGAACTGGCGCAGGCCCTGCTGGGGGATCAGGTCTTGTTCTGAAACGGCAGAGCGGTCAGCGTGCGCGTCAAGCATGTAGAGCCGCGCTTTTTCCTGCATGGGCGCGGCAATAACGATGTGTATGCGCTGAAAGGCCATGAGCGGATCACAGCAGTTTTTCAGCATGCGCAAAAGGCTGGGAATGTCTTTTTGCAGGGGCAGCACCCGGCTGGCTGCGAGCAGGGCTTCCTGCCAGACAATAGCTGTACTTTTTACCATCTCTGAGGCGCTGGCTGTAAAAAACCCGGCTGGCGGCGTGCGTCCGGGGGGGATTCTGGACGGGATATCCACAACATTTCTCCATGCACCATAGGGCAGGATTATAGGCCTGTCTACCGAGCTTGCCTGAGGGGATCAGGCAAGAATGACGTCTACCTCCATACCTTTGCGCAAAGGAGCGCTGCCTGCGGGAATATCCACAAAACAGTTGCAGTCGTCGCACAGGGCGGGCTGCCCCATACCTTGCGCATCGCGCGCAAAATACACATCCCTGCCCTCAAGGCGCGCCAGCACAATGCGGCGCTCGTCCTTGCGGCAGGAGCCAAAATCGTTGCGGGCTACGGCCTTTTGCCGCAGGGGCGCAAAGCGTGTTGCGCCGCTCATTTTTTTCAGCACCGGAACCGCCAGCAGCCCAAAAGTCGCGGCAGCAGCCACAGGATTGCCCGAAAGGCCCAGCAGCAGGGTTCGCGGCAGGGCAGCGGCCAGCGTCATGGAACCGGGTTTGAGGCGCAGGCTCTGAAAAAGCATGCTGCCGCCCTGTTCCGCCGCAATCTCTGAGGCGATGGCGGGCACGAGGTCTTTGGGCCCCACAGAAGCTCCGCCCGTGGTGATGACAAGATCGCTTTCGGTCAGCATTTCGGTCAGATGCTCCTGCAATGCCTGTCGATTGTCGCCTCTGGTCATCATGCGCAGTATGCGCGCGCCCATTTTGCGCAGGCGCACGCCCAGCAGGGTGCTGCTGATGTTGTAAATGCCGCCCTGCGGCAAAGGAGCGCCGGGCAACACAAGCTCGCTGCCCGTTGCCAGCAGGCTGACCCGTGGGCGGCGGAATACGCGCACATGGGTATAGCCCTGACCAGCCAGAAGGCTGAGGATGCCGCTGTGCAGCACATCGCCGCTCTCGGCCAGGGTGCTGCCGCGCTCCATATCCTGCCCGCACATGCGGCAGTTGCGCATGGCCGCAAGACTGCGGGAAATAACCACGGTCTGGTCATCTGCCAGCGTGTCCTCCTGCCACACCACGCAGTCCGCGCCCGGAGGCAGGACTGCTCCTGTAGTCACGCGAGCCGCCTGACCGGGTTCAAGGGGATGGCCTGGTGCATCACCGGCATAGAGGTGCTGCGTTACCAGCAGCATGGCGGGACGTTCCGCCGTGGCGCTGGCAATGTCGGCGCTGCGCAGGGCATATCCATCCACCTGAACCCGGTTGTAGGGCGGCTGAGGCAACTCGGCGCGCATATGGGCAAAACATATGCGGCCATCGGCGTCAAAAAGCGGTACTTCTTCCGACTCTGCAACTGTGGGCGTGTGTTGCAAAAGAAGCTCCAGAGCTTCCTCCAGCGGCAGACTTTCCCGCTCCGGCGGGGTAGAAATATGGGGCTGCGCGTCAGCCGCAAAGGAGTGCAGAGCGCGGTTCATCTCAGCATATCCTTTGCGGGCAGGTGTAAATATTGATGTTGTCGCGGCGCACAAAGCCCAGCAGGGTGATGCCGTGAGCTTCGGCCATTTCAACGGAGGTGAGCGAGGGTGCCCCCGGTGCGATGAGCAGCTTCACCCCGCAGGCCACAACCTTTGCGAGCATGTCGGAGGCGAGCCGCCCGCTGAAGATGAGGATTTTTCCATCCGGACTCAGGCCTTGCAGCAGCATGGCCCCAATGACTTTGTCCAGCGCGTTGTGGCGGGCGATATCCTCGCAGAAAAGCAGCAGGCCTTCCGGGGTTGCCAGGGCGCAACTGTGGGCCGCACCTGTGGCGCGGAAAAGATCACAACGTTCGTTGAAGGTCACTTGCAGTGTGTGCACCTGCGCGGCGGCAAGCCGCACATCGCTGGGCGCGCTCACGGCTGGCGTAGATGATTCCGCCACAGATGCCTCTATAACGTGGCTTTGCTCATCAATGGAAAGCGCCCGTAGCGCGGAAATTTCATGCAACAGCCCCAGGGTGCGGAGCCGCCCCACGGCAAGCTCGCGCAGCAGGCTGGGCATGCAGTGCAGCTCGGCCACGCAATTGCCGTTGCAGACGAGTTCGTAGCGTTCTTCGCGCAGGAGTATGTCCATGACCTCGCGGCGGCCCTGAGGCCCGATGCGGGTAATGGTGCGTTCAATACTGATGGAAAGGTCCGGCGACTGTTTCATGATTGTGGTTCCCCGCGCGGTTACACCTTGGGAGTGCCCGCGCGGGAGATGGTTGAGGGTTACCGGAGTCAGGCAGGAATCTTGGATGCAGAGCCGTCTATCAGTTCTTTGCGCAGGCGTTGCCTGAGGTTGGTATACGTCTCAACCAGATACTGTTCGGCCCACTTTTGATCTTCAATTTTTTCAATCCGCACTGCGGCATATTTGTACTCCGGCGTTCTGCTGATGGGACTCAGCACCTCGCCGATCAGTTCATTGCAGGCGCCGATCCACCACTGATAGGTCATGTACACAGCGCCTTCATTGGTGCGCGGGCTTACCTGTGCCCGGCTGATAACCTTGGAGTGGCGCGATGCGACCCACACCAGTTCCTGATCTGCAATGTGCAGCCTTGCAGCATCCTTGTCGTTCATCTGCACAAAACCGGGTTCGTCCGCCAGCGCCGCAAGGGCCTTGCAGTTGCCTGTCATAGAGCGGCAGGAGTAGTGGCCAACTTCACGCACGCTTGAGAGCACCATGGGGAACTCTTCATTTATCTGGTCCACAGGCGGAACCCATTCCACCGTGTAGAGGCGGCCCAGGCCATCGTCCGTTTCAAACTTGATGCTGCCGTCCGACTGTGCGTAGAGTACCTGTGTGCCATTGGGGGAATCCTTGGTACAGGGCCACTGGACATAGCCAAGCCCGCCGTTTGCATCGAGCTTTTCATAGGTCGCTTCCGCATACTTGGGCGAGAGCGAGATGAGTTCGTCCCAAATTTCCTTGGTGTTGTTGTAGTGCATGGGATAGCCCATGGCTGTGGACATGCGGCTGATGATGTCCCAGTCCACCTTTACATCCCCCTGCGGTTCCACAGCCTTGTAAAAGCGCTGGAAACCTCGGTCGGCAGCAGAGTAAACGCCTTCGTGTTCGCCCCACGTGGTGGTGGGGAAGATCACGTCTGCCACGGCTGCGGTCTTGGTCATAAAACAATCCTGCACAATGAGCAGGTCAAGCTTGCTGAAACCACTGCGTACGGCGGAAAGTTCCGGTTCCGTCTGCAAGGGGTCTTCTCCCATGCAGTAAAAAGCCTTGAGCTGCCCGGCTGTGGCAAGCTTTGCCACTTCGGTCAGGTAGTGACCAACCTTGTCAGAGAGCTTTTCAACAGGCAGGCCCCAGGCTTTTGCAAACTTCTTGCGGGCTTCCTGATCCACAACTTTCTGGTAGCCTACATATACGTTGGGCAGCGCGCCCATGTCGCAGGCTCCCTGAACATTGTTCTGCCCGCGCACCGGGGCAACACCTGTATTGGGCTTGCCGATGTTGCCAGTAAGCAGCGCCATGGAAGTGAGCGCCCGCACCGTCTCCACACCCTGAAAAAACTGACATACGCCCATGCCCCAGAAAATCCCCGCTCCCTGCGGCGCGGTCGCATACATGCGGGCCGTCTTGCGGATGGTTTCGGCATCAATGCCCGTGATTTCCGTAACCGCTTCAGGAGGATAGTTGTCCACAATGGCTTTGAGTTCTTCAAAACCCGTTGTGTACCTTTCTATGAACTCCTTGTCCGCAAGTCCCTCGTTAATGATGACGTTCATCAAAGCATTGACGAAGGCCACATTGCAGCCGTTTTTTATGGGCACGTAGAGGTCTGCGATGCGCGCGGTTTCAATCTTGCGCGGGTCGCACACAATTATCGTTGCGCCTTTTTCCTTGGCCTTGATAACTCTGCGGGCAATGATCGGGTGTGAATCCGCAGGGTTCCATCCAAAGATGAATATGCACTTGGTGTCTTCAACCTCAACAATGGAGTTGCTCATGGCACCATTGCCCACGGACATCTGAAGCCCGGCAACAGAGGGGCCATGACAGACCCGCGCGCAGCAATCGACATTATTGGTGCCCACTGCGGCGCGGGCGAACTTTTGCATCACGTAGTTGGTTTCATTGCCCGTTGAGCGGGAGGAACCAGATATCATGATGGAATCAGGGCCGAATTCTTCCTTGATGGCCATGAGGCGCGACGATGCGTAGTCAATGGCCGTATCCCACGAGACAGCCTCAAACGAGCCGCCGCGCTTACGGCGAATCATGGGATTTTTGACCCGTGGGGTCAGTATCTTGGTGTCATTGATAAAGTCCCAGCCATACAAACCCTTGAGACACAAGGCCCCCTGGTTGGTCAGGCCGTTAGCGCCTTCTGCGCCAACCACACGGCCATTTTCAATCAGCAGATTGATTTTGCAGCCTGAAGCACAATAGGGACATACTTCTATAACCTTTTTCATGGTCTTCCTTATGTGTGTCCATCTTGGGCAACGGCGGGCATTCCGTTGATCCGGCAGAAATTTTACTTACGCGTACTGCGGTACGGCAGCCCGGCATGCTGCGGAAAAAATGCAATGGAACTTGCCTGTTCCGATTTTTGGGCTTGATGGCGCACTCGCATTGCATTGCGGTGCTGCCGAAACAAAGCCTTCACTTGCCGGGTGTGCACTGTTTTCCATCCTACAACTGGCTGGTAAAACAGATAAATTTGTTATTCTCTCAATCTGCGCTGCCTGTTCCGCCGTGCGCGCTTGCACTGTGGCCGCGCTTGCAAAAAGTCTGTTGGTTCTTCTTTTTTGGGGGTTCCCCGCGCCTTGCGCGGGGAACCCTGATCTCAGCTACTTATCAGGCTGTTACGGACATTGCTGTACCGTTGGCCTTTTCCTTGCGCAGGCGTTGCTTCAATTCGCTGTACACCTGCACAACATGGCTTTCAGCCCATGTCTGATCTTCTATTTTTTCAACTCGAACAGGCACATACTTGTATTCCGGCGTCTTGGTGATGGGGCTCAAGACCTCGCCCACCAATTCGTTGCATGCGCCGATCCACCACTGGTAGGTCATGTACACCGCGCCCTTATTGGTGCGCGGGCTGATCTGCGCCCTGGTGATGACCTTGGAGTGGTGCGACTGCACCCACACAAGCTCATGATCGCGGATGCCGAGGGCTTCTGCATCCTTGTCGTTCATCTGCACAAAGCCGGGTTCGTCCGCCAGTGCCGCCAGCGCCTTGCAGTTGCCTGTCATGGAGCGGCAGGAGTAGTGGCCCACTTCGCGCACGGTAGAAAGCACCAGCGGGAACTCGGAGCTGATT
>NZ_DASQOG010000256.1:0-5504 GCF_035644575.1 Desulfovibrio sp.
CCGACCCCTACTGGAAAGAACTGCAGCAGAAATACCTGAGCAAATAACGGACGCGCAAGCGCCCACACGTCAAGCGCGAACCGCCTGCAACCCGGACGGTTCGCGCTTGTGCGGAAAAGGCACCCTCCATACATGAATTCATTGCTTGTGGTATACAACGCCCTGCCCTCCATTCTGTCCGGCAGTCTGGTTACGGTGGGCAACGTCACCCTGTCGCTGACAATGGGTCTGCTGCTTGGCGTGCCCATGGCCGTGGCCCAGGTTTATGGCGGCCCCTGGCTGCGACGGCTGGTGGCGTTGTATGTTTGGTTTTTCAGAGGTGTGCCCATCTTGGTGCTGCTGTTCCTCTGCTACGGCCTGTTCATCAGCATCGGTATTTCCATTGATCCCTTTTTCATCTGCTGCATCGTTCTTGGCAGCACCAGCACGGCCTACCAGTCGCAGATTTTCAGGGGCGCTATCGAAAGCCTGCCCCACGGGCAGCTCAATGCCGCGCGTGCTCTTGGCATGCGCGAAAGCACGGGCATCTGCTCCATTATCCTGCCTCAGGCCATGCGGCTCTCCATCCCTGGCTGGGCCAACGAATTTTCTATTCTCCTCAAGGATTCGGCCATCTGCTTTGTGCTCGGCACGCAAGACATCATGGCCCGCACCTCGTTTGTGGCGGCCAGGACGCATGAGCATCTGGCCCTCTACGCCACAGCGGGCGTGCTGTATTTTGTGCTGACGCTGGTGGTGCTGAAACTGTTGCGTCATCTGGAACAAAAAATCCATGTACCCGGCTATTCCTCAGGGATCGGCATGGAAGGCATGGGTATGGGATAAGCATGAGCGTGGATCAACAAGCGGTATTGCAGGTCAATGGCATTTCCAAGATGTTGGGCGGCAAGCCCATTCTGGATAATTGCAGTCTCACGGTGAACCGGGGCGAACTCAAGGTGCTCATCGGGCCTTCCGGCGCGGGCAAGAGCACGTTTCTTCAAAGCATCAACTGCCTTATCCCCCCGGATTCCGGCGAGATTTATCTTGAAGGCAAGTTGCTCAACCGCACGGACAAGGCCGCACTGTGCGCCTTTCGCGCTCAGGTTGGCATGATCTTTCAGGATTTCAACCTGTTTGATCACCTTACCGCCGAAGAAAACGTGGCCATAGCCCTGCGCAAGGTGCGCGGCATGTCAGCTGCCGATGCGCGCGCCCGCGCTCAGGAAGAACTTGCCCGTGTGGGCCTTGCCCGCCGCGCAAGCCTGTACCCGGCGCAGCTCTCTGGCGGCCAGAAGCAACGCGTGGCCATGGCCCGCGCCCTCGCCATGGATCCCAAGGTTATTCTGCTTGATGAGCCGACCTCGGCTCTCGACCCCGAACTTGTGGGCGAAGTGCTTGCCGTTATTCGCGATCTCGCCAGCGGCGGCATGACCATGGTCATGGCAACGCACCAGATGGATTTTGCCCGTGCTCTTGCCACCGAAATTATTTTCATGGAACACGGCAAGCTCATTGAACAGGGCTCACCCGCCGTACTGCTGGCCGAAGGGTCAAACACGCGTACCCGCGATTTTTGCCAGCGTCTGCTGGAGATGGGGGCCTAAGTGCTGGACGCGGCCTTTTTCAGCAACGAACTGCTGCCAGCCCTGAACCGTGGGTTGCTGGTTTCGATTGCGCTCATTATCCCAGCCGGGAGCCTCGGCTTTGTGGGCGGCGTGCTCCTGGGCTGCGCCCGCGCTTTTGGGCCGCGCTGGCTGCGCCGCCTCGGCAACGGTTACACCTCGCTGATACGCGGTGTGCCCCTGGCCGTGCAACTGATGATGATCTATTACGCTCTGCCCAAGCTTGGCATATTCTTTTCGCCCTTTGGCGCGGCCCTGACCAGCTTCACACTCTGCACAGCCGCCTATCAGTCGGAATACGTGCGGGGCGCGCTGCTTTCCATCCGGCAGGGGCAGGTGCGCGCCGCCCAGGCGCTTGGTTTCAGCCAGTGGCAGACAGTCTCGTGGATAATTATTCCTCAGGCAGCCAGGCGCGCCCTGCCCGGCTGCGGCAATGAGATCATCTATCTTATCAAGTACAGTTCGCTGGCCTATCTGGTTACGTGCCTTGAGCTCATGGGCGAAGGCAAAGTTGTGGCCTCTGACACATTTCGCTTCACAGAAGTCTTTATCGCTGTGGGCGCGTACTATCTGGCAATGGTCACTCTGGCGACGTTTCTGCTGCGCTGGCTTGAAGACAGATACCGTATCCCCGGCTTTGGAGCGCGCTAACGCCGCCTCTTTGACTTTTTTCCCTGTCACGAGAAAGGCCCGCTTTACGCGGGCCTTTTAACATTTTTTTGTATCTTTGGGCACTTCAGGGGCACCCTGCGCTGGACATCAATCCTGTCCAAGCTCCTTTTTGAGCCAGGACTTCACTTCGGGCGTGGGTTCGCTTATGCCGCGCCATGAGCCGTGAACCTTGCGATAGTCTTCCATCAGACCCGCAGGCAGAGGAACGGTAATCAGATCGTCCGCCCTTTCAGAATTGCGCTTCACAAGCCGGATAACAGGCGGTTCCTGCCAGCTGTCCACCACAAAGTAGTGGGAAACGTCTTCCTTGGATCGAACCGGCGGGTATTCTGAGTGCCAGTCGTTATTTCCCCACTCCAGATACATGGTAACTGCGTGTTCGGGGCTGAGGTTCCAATCTATATTGTAAAGAGAAAAATCCTTCAGGGATGTCATGGCTTCCTCCTTGAGTGCTTGATTTATTAATAACAATTATTGATAAATTATGCAAGAGGCTGGCCTTAGTTTAACTACTTCTTCCCCGCTTGCTCCGCGTCCTTCTTTTTCTGGGCGCGATCCGCCTCAAGCCGACGTTGGTGACGAATACGCTCAAGCCGGGTTTGCTGCGCCTGCTCTCGCTGTTGGCGCGCCTCCTCAAGCAGGCGCTCACGCTTGCGGTCAAACACAATCGTCGTGCGCAGGGCCGCAGTCCCCAGAGAAACCATGGTCACAATGAGAATCAGAATTTTCTGGATCGACCATGGCTCGGAGCCGAGAATATCCCGCAACCAGCCCAAGTGCAGCGCTTCGCCCCAAAAATAGACCACCGGCACCGCAACAAAACAGAGCAGCAGCCCCAAGGCCTCCAGCCACATGAATGTTTTGAGCAGGGTAAGTCCAAAAAGAGTACCATCGCGCACCATTCGCAAAAATTGCAGGCGCTTGCGCAGACTGCGTAACAATTCCGCAAGGTGGGGAGTTTCGCTCTGGGCGCGCTTGAAGGCTTCGGCCTCCTTGAAGTTGCACGAAAATGCCCGGTTGATGATGCCTGCGCTCTCGTTAAATTCCTGGCTGAACTCCCGCAGGGCCGCAGGAAAGGGGAACCAGGAGGCTTCATCCCGAATTTCCTGCAGAATATCAAGATAGTACTTGTACCGATTGCGGAGGTCTTCAACTTCGCGGGCTATGCAGTCTTCCATCTCCCTTTCCAGGTTGGGCCGCTCTGCCACGACCTTGAGGTAGGCAAGATAGTTATTGATATTGGCGAGGGTTTCCAGTTCACGCACCTTTTCGCCAAGTTGCAGCTGCACGGGATGTTCCGGCGCAAACCAGGCATTGATGCGGGCACTGATCTCGTTGACGCGAACCCGGTCGGCATCTGCGCATTTTTTGGCCTCTGTCCACAGGTCATACAGGGCTGATAGGATCAGCAGGCGGCCACGCTCAAGTGCCGGATCTATGAGAACCCTGTTGAAGTACGATGGCTCCTCACGGATGAGCGTTATAAGCTGATCCAGAATAGGCTCGCAAAAACCCATTTTTACCTGGCAGACAATTTCGCGGTACTTGACCTCGCGCCACTGGGGCATGACGCGCCAAATTTGTGAATACTGTTCTATGGCCTGAGAAAACTGCCCTTGTTCTTCCGCCAGACGTGCAAGAAAAAATTCTGTCCAGGCCTGCAGGGCGGGCGACGGCGTAAGCACCGCCGCATTGCGGAACGCCGCTTCCGCACGGGGATAATCGTTGCGCTCAATGTGGGCAAAAGCCTGCACCATATGCAGACGCGGATCGCGCTGATGCCTGGAAATTGCCTGACTTATTCTTTTTTCCATCTCCGACATTTCAGCCGGAGACGTGGCAATGAGCTTGTCCAGCAGATCCCAGGCGGGGCTGTCATCCTTGGTGGGGACGGCTTCGTGGGGCTCCGGCTCGCGCATGCGGTAAAGCCAGTGCCTCGGCACGTTGCGCAACTGGCAGGCAGAATTGATTTCAAGCACGGCGCGCAGCACCGCAGCGGCATCGTCTTCGCCGCCAAGCACTGCTCCGTAGCCGCCTGCACCTTTTTCCGTCAGCGTCATTTCTATGCTGCGGAACCCTTCATTGATGGCTTCAAGATCCAGCTGCCCGATTTTTTCCCACACTTCCTGACTGTTGGAGGCAGGCCCAAAACGCGTGGGGCATTCTGACGAATCGTGGCTGTGAATACCGCAATAAACGCAGCCCATGCCAGAGGGGCTGGGCGATGTGAGGCGGCTTGGCATCAACAGCGCAATAGACCTGCCGCTGAGGCTGTTTTCGTCCAGCATCACGTTGCACCAGCTGTCCATGGCCATCTGCTCGCCGGTAAAGCGCAGATCGCGAACAGTAAAGCCCTCCCCCAGCAGGTAGGCATTGCGATAGCTCAGATAGGGGAAATCCGGCATGAGATTATCCCACTGCAAGCCTATTTTCTTGGGCAGATCCGCGTTGAAATTCAGGTTGTTGCGGTCGGCAACCACGCTTACGCAGGGCCAGTAGCCCGCAGCTTCGTTTTTTTCCTTGTCAAAGCTGTGCAGATAGTCGCGCATGAAGGTGCGCAACATTTGCAGGTTGTCTATGGCAATCATCATGAACGTATTGTCCACGATGGATTTGATCTTGTGCTTTTGCAGCAGGGCTTCTAGCCGCTTGAACATGGACGTCCAGCCGACCTGATAGGCCTTGTCCAGCGGGCTGCCCAAGGGGTGCAGCAGGGCAAACCACGATTGAGTGGAGGCATAGGGCATGCGCACGTCAACCGTCATGGAGGCCCAGTCCACACCCGCCATGCCCTGCCGCCCGGAACGGCGCTCAAAGGTTATGCCGGGCAGGCCTTTTTTACCCTCGCGGCTCTTGGGATGGATCCAGATTTCAAGGGCATCGGTCACGACGATCTGCTGGGCCTGCAAGGCGCCGTCCAGCAGCAGATTGACCTCGCGCTTGCGCCCGAACTGCAACCGGCCCGGGAACAGTTCAATGGCTACGGGCAATTCGTTAAAATTGCCCCACACCATCAGCCGGGCCAGAGCCAGAAACACGTCGTCAGTAAAGAAGAACCAGATTGACTGTTCTGCTTCTTCTCCCACAAGCATGCCGCCATAATTCAGCAGCGTCTGGCCTACGGCGGGGGCGAGCCTGTCGTGCCAGCTCACCCACACCACATGGCCCATGGTGCTCATGCGCACATCAATATTGCCCGGCAGGCGTGAGAGTAACTGCGATAAATGC
>NZ_DASQOG010000257.1:0-3300 GCF_035644575.1 Desulfovibrio sp.
GTATTGCAGATAATAGCCCACCAGTGTTCTGCCTCTGACAAACTGAAGAAAAGCCGACAACACATCCTGAAGCGGCAGACCCGTGCTGAAATCACACGGGCGCAACCCGTGCACGCGCACATTCTGCCCGTCAGGGGCATGCTGCGGCGTTATCAGCGCGTAAAAGGCGTCTCTGGTGCAAAGACGCCGGCCGTCTATGCAGACGGCGGCGATGGATAAAAGCTCCGCCTCCTTCACATTGAGCGAAGTTGTTTCGCAATCAATGCTCACAAGCAGGCCGTCATCCTGATCCAGCAGGGAACGGTAAGGTTCCCGCAGGCCGCGCATGCGCCAGCGGCGCGTCACGGCCTGTATCCAGGTGTTTTGCATTTCAGAACCTGTCCAGCCCGTAGCGCTGGCTGATCATGCGCTTGAAGCGCTTGACCACCTGGAGGGCGTCCTGCAACAGGTCTTTGTCCAGGGTGGACAGGGAGGCCGTATCAATCTCGTTGTTCAGGGAGTTCCCCTTGCGCAGCATTTCAAGGCCCGCGTCCAGCCGCAGGCGCATCAGAAAGGCCAGAGATTCGGCCAGATCATCTGCCTGTGATTTTTCAATAGTACTGCGTGATGTGAGGGCCTCCAGTCTGTCAAAGGTGTTGGTGGCGTCAATGCCCGCCTCCAGCGCCAGAATACGGGCACCGTGCACAATGGGAAAAATGCCCGCTTTCTTGATGTCGAGCAGTGCGTTTTTTTCGCGGTTCAGCAGTTGCCGCCAAAAGCCGCTTTCGCCTGCTCGGCTAGGGAACTGTTCAATGGGCAGGGCCATGCGCGCAAGCCACGCCGCGTCATCGTGCAGGGCCAAGCGCAAGGCCTTGCGGCAGGCTTCAAGCCATGAGGCCGGGCCGGAGACTGTCTCCGCATCCAGAAAAATTGCCAGATGCATAAGCCCCTCGCCCTGCGCGGAATCCGCCCACTGGCGCAAGGTTTGCTCCCATCCGCGTACCGTGTGCCGCCAGAGCGGCTGGTTCACCATCATGCTGCCTGGGCAGGGCGGGTAGCCAAGGCTGAGCATGCGCTCCGTAAAGCTGTTTGCAGAGTGTTCCACCTCCTTTTCGTCCAGGCCTTCCGCAAGAATCAGCGCGTTGTCCTGGTCAGTTTTCAGTATCTGCTCGCCCCGTCCTTCTGAGCCAAGAGCGAGCAGGGCGCTTCCGGCAAATACGGCGGGCGTGGCCGTCATCTGCCAGAGGCGGGCCATGAGCTGCGCGTTGAGCACCTGCACAAGGCGCGCGAGCTGCGGCGTTTTTATGCCCTGGGTAACGAGGGTTGTTACCAGGGCTTCCATGTCCCGCATGGCGCTGTGCAGGTCGGCCAGTGTGCTGGCCGCCTCGAGCTGCCGCGCTATGGACAGGGAATGGTTGGAAAAATAGGAAAGCAGGTCGATCATGGCCAGAACGCCCACAGGCTGCCCCTTGTCCGTCACCACGATACGATGGATGTTGCGGCGGGTCATGAGGAGCAGGGCGTTGAAAAGGTAGTCGTCCTTTTCGCAGCTCAGCAGGGAAAACCGTGCGCAGGCCTTGAGCGGCGTCTGGTTGGAAACCGCGTTGGCCACGATGTCGCAAAAGTCGCCGGTGGTGAAAATTCCGGTGCTGGAACCGTCGCGCACAAAGATGGATCGCCTCCGGCTTTCCTTCATGCGCTGCGCGGCGTGGGCAATGGTATCCGTTGCTTCGGCAAATATGGGGGGGCGAAAGCCCGCATCGCTGATCTTGACCGCAAAAAGGCTCTGCCATTCGCGGCGGTCGCGGTTTTGGGCAAGTTGGCCCAGCTTGTCGGACACGGTTGCAAAAAAGTACGCGCCGAAAAGCGAGTTCTTTTCCGTCAGGGCCAGCACCTCACGCCCTGGGAACACGCAAAGCAGCACTTCTTCGTGCGCCACAAACCTGCGCCGCGTTTTGCCTGTGGCCAAGGCGCGGCAGTCAAAAGCCTCGTGTTCGCGGTATGCGCCCACAATTTCCTCGCCCGACATTTCACGAACAAGGCCCTTCATGACCAGATAGAGCGCATCAACCTTACTCCCCGAGACAAGAATTTCCTGATCATTGCTGAAAAACAGGATGTTGGCAGAGGCCGACAGGGCAGATGCCTCTGCCTTGGTCAGCAGATCAAATGGGGGGTGCGTGAGGTCAAAGCGGGTGCTGGGCATAATCCGTCCTGAATGCGTCCCTGCAGTATGATTGCATTTTTACCGACAGTGCTGTGCTTGCGTGATTTTCCTGTTGTGTGAATAATGTTTGCATTTAATAGAAACTGTTTGATCAATGAATGCATTGTTATTTTTGAAGATGCTATAATTATTAAATGTAAATAGCGCATGTGAAATATTTCATTGATTGTTTATACAATTCAAAAAAAATAGATTTACCACAAAATTTATTATTGAAATTATAAATACACTACAATTAACAACCTTAACATTGCAATAATTATTTTTTGTAGTCGCTAATGTTTATAAAAGTAAATTATAAATAAAAATTTTTGTTAAAATATTTATTTCTATGCTCGCTAATGATCAAGTTGACGGGATTGTATGCAGTATGTGTTGCTAAAGTACGCTGGTTCAGTAGAAAAAAATGGAATGCAATAGCCGCGGGTTTTATGACTTGTGGGGCTTTCCCCTGTCACAGCAAACAATTGGTGGGCGTGCCGCGCAGCGGTTTTGCTGGCTGGAGCCGGGGACCGGGCTGCAATGCCTTTGTCTTATTGCATAGCAATGCAGTCTGGTTTTTACGCGGAGGGAACAAGGGGTGAGGCGGGGACGGTCAGTCGGTTCTCTGCGCGGTCGGAACGAAGTTTTTGTCACATGATGGGGCAGGCGCAGGAGTGATGCGCAGGAATAGGCGGGGCACATGCGTGGAGGGTGGACAGCTGGCAAGCGCGTGAGCGTGTTGCTTCGAACAATGGGATTTGCGGTATCTGAAGAGGGGTAAGCGGCAGCTTAGCTGTGAGTTTGGCAACGCGTGGGATGGTTCATCGTTTGTCTGTGGAGCATGTGGGGGAGAAATATTCGGCGGATGCCCGGTAGGAGGCAAAATTGCTGCGGCGGGGCTTTCGTCAGACAGTATCTGCCGAACCGCCCCGCCGCGCTAGAATGTGCAGGAGCGCCCTCAGGCACCCCAAAGGTGCGCGCAACAAAAAACGCCCCAATTGGGGCGTGTCTTTGTCCGTTACAGCGCCCTAGTAGCGGGGCTGGCGCGGGGCTCTGGGTTTGGCTTCGTTCACGCGCAGCGTGCGACCGCCAAAGCTGAAGTTGTCCAAAGC
>NZ_DASQOG010000258.1:0-14124 GCF_035644575.1 Desulfovibrio sp.
TGGGACAATGCCGCCAGCTTTAAAATAGGCACGTTTGATCCGGAAGAAGACTGGCTGCGCCGCCCCGAACTCAAGCTGGATATGGACAGGTCTGACGACTTCTGCCGTCTGGCGCTCAAGCCCATCCACCCCGACATGGACGCAAGGGACATTGTGCGCGTATTTGGCTAGGGGCCGTTTCTCAATAATTCTTTTGGCCGATCACTGCGTCATCCAGCATTTTTTACTCCAGTCATGGACAGAAAGCGTCCACTCCTGTCGTAAAAAACACTGGCTTCCTTGTCCTCGGCGCAAAATCTTTTATTGAGAAACAGCCCCCAGTTTGGTTCAGGGATGCATGCTCATGCCCCCAAGGTGTTTTTTAGCCCATAATGTGGGTTGAGAGACGCCTTGGGGGCTTTTGCGTGGGCTGTTAGAGATAGGGAGAAAAAATCCAGCAGGCGGCATTGCGCAGCTTTACGGGGAGGGACAGGGCGGCAAGGTAATCCCTGGTGATTTCGCGCCCCGTGATGATGGCCCTGTCTATGTGGGCGGTAATCTGGTCGTGCACGTCCGGGTTGAACACTTCCATGTTCAGCTCAAAATTCAGGCGCAGGCTGCGGGCATCCAGATTGGCCGAACCTATCTGTGAGTAGTAGCCGTCCACGGCCAGCAGTTTGGTGTGGGCAAAGGGGGGCTGCTGATACCATACGCGCACGCCAGCCTCCAGCAGGGTGGGCAGCAGGCGGTATTGCGCCCAGTGCACGTAGAACAGATTGTTTTTTTCAGGCAGCACCACGCGCACGTCCACCCCGCGTTGCCCTGCGGAGCGCAGGGCGGAAACCAGCCCGTGCGAGGGCAGAAAGTAGGGCGTCATGATGCGCACGGAGCGGCGGGCCGCATTGATGACGGCGCAGTAAATGTCGTTGAGGATATCCGCCTCGGAGCCGGGGCCGTCCATGATGATGCGGCAGCGGCTGTCGCCGCGGGGCAGGGTGGTGGCTGGCGGCAGGGGGGTGTAGTTATTGGTGCAGAAGCCCCAGTTGAGCAAAAATGCGCGGCGCAACTGGTCCACAATGGGGCCTTCGCACTGAAAGTGCATGTCCTGCACATACTTGGTCTTGCCTGCGGCGATGTTGTCGTCTGCTATGTTCATACCGCCGGTAAAGGCCACGGTGTCGCACACCAGCATTTTGCGGTGGTTGCGCAGGTTGATGCTGAAATTGGGCGGAAACAGGCGCGGCGGCATGAACAGGGCCACGCGCACTCCGCGTTTGGCAAGCTTTTTCCACGGCTTGCGCAGGGAGTAGAGCATGCCGATGCCGTCCACCAGCAGGCGGGCGTCCACGCCGCGCTCCGCAGCACGGGCCAGAGCCTCGCCAAAGGCCGTTGCAACCTGACCTGCGTTGAAAATATAGGTGCAGAGAAAAACGTGGTCCTTGGCATTGTCTATGGCAGCAAGCATGGCCGGGTAGGCCTGATCGCCATTGCGCAAAGGGGTGACGGTATTGCCGGTGCTCAGGTGCTGCTCGGTGAGTACACGCCCGATGTGCTCCATGCGGGCTATGCTGTCAGGGATATTTTCCGGTGGAACCTTGGAAAAGGGCGGGTGGGCGTAATCCGGCTCCAGAGGCTGCTGCCGTCGCATGATGCGGCTGGCCCTGCTTTCTGCCCTGCTGATGCCAAAACAGGCGTACAGAATGGGGCCTACAACAGGCAGAAACAGGGCCGTGACAGTCCAGCCAAGGGCCGCCCGGGGGTCATGTTTGGTAAGCAGGGCGTGGCAGACAGCAACCCACGAAAGTATGTGGGCGACAATGAGGCCCAGTGTTTCAAAAAATAGCAGCATTGTTTTCCCACAGTGAGAGCGCGTCAGCAGTGGGTGCGCGCGGTTAAAGGCCGGGCGGCGCAGGGCGTCTGCGCAAGGGACTGGTTAATTACCACCCTTTACAAACATTATTGCGCCGCCGCAGCCAGAACGGATGGCGCGGTGCTTAGCGGCGTATGGCCAGCAGCGGCGTGTCGGTATTGCGCAGCACACGCTCTGTGATGGAGCCGAGCAGCAGGTCTTGCAGCCCGTCGCGCCCATCAGTGAACATGATGATAAGGTCGGCATTTTCCTCATGCGCCACGCGAATGATGGTTTCAGCCGTGGTGCCTTCTTCTACGCGGCAACGCACAGACCCGGCGGGCTTTTCCATTTCCGCCGCCACAGTGTTCAGCAGGGTCTGTCCCTTGGCCTTCTGCTCGGCCAGAAGTTCGGCGTGGGCTTCGCCGCCCACAATCTGGGGCAGCGGCTCAAAAATGTGCAGGAGGACAATATCGCCGCTGGCAAGGTTTTTGGCGTGATTCAGGGCAGATTTGGCACGGCTGAGGCCGTTTTTGCCGCTCACAGGAATGAGGATGGTCTTGTACATGGCTTCCCTTGGTTCAAAGGTTTATCTTAATGCTGGTTGCGCCTGATGGCAGCGGCCGCTCAGCGGCGCGGTGTCAGGCCAATGCGGTTGCGTTCAACCGCCACGGCCAGCTCGGGCAGCAGGTCGCGCAGTGCGTTCATGTCGTTGGCCTTGGCGGCGCGCTCCACACAACGGGCCATACGGGCCAGCACGCGGAAGCCAAAGGCGTCAGATTCCGTGGCGATGCGGTTGGCAGCATCACCCACCACCGCGCAACGGCGGTTTTTGAAGCCCTGCTGGGCATCGTCCATGGCGGCATCAAGCCGTGCCACAAGCTGGGGAATTGTTTGATCTGTTTCGCGCGGGGCAGTGGGCTGCACAGGAGCCTGCGGCGCAAATGCGACAGGCTGTGGCTCCACGGTTTTCTGCTCCAGAGGGGCCGCACGATGGCTCTCTGCCACAGGGGCTTGTGCTGGTGCTGTTTCACCTGCATGAACGCCTTGAGGCGCATGCTGGTCGTTGTCATGCCCGTTATGGCGCAGCGCTTCAGCCGCACCGGCAATGAAATTCATGATGGAATTGCCAGTTGCCTTGCCCTTGAGATGAGCGGCGGTACGCTGGGGTTCCGCAACGTTGGCAGAAACGCTGGCAAGCGACCCTGAGCCGGAGGTGCCAAGTGGCGGAGACTCGGCCTGCGCATTGCTCTGACTGGGCATAGCCGCCAGATCCGCCATGAGATCAGGCTTGCCGCCGGGCAGAGGCTCGTTGTCAGCCCCAAGGGGGCGGTCGCCAGCGCTGCCCAGCAGTTTGAGAATGAGCCGCCCGGTTGCGGTGCGGGGCATTTCAACCTGTCTGGCACGTTTTTCATCAGCGGAATGTCCGGAATCCTGCTTGAAATCGTGGTTGGAATCCTGGTTGACCGCAACGGAGGTATCCTCCTGCCTAGCGGGCTTGGTCATGGGCATGGGTTCTCCCACCCATTCCCCAGGGTGGGCGAGGCTGGGGCCGACATAGCTTTTTTCTTCTCTGGCGGGCGCGGCAACGGGTCGAGTGGCAGCGGCAGCAGACAGGGCCTCTCGTGCGGATGTCTGCGGCATGCCTTGCGGCATGCCTCGCACTGAACCTTGCGCAAAATCTTGCGCAGATTGGGGCACAGACTGCGCCACAGGGCTGGCTGTTTTGATGGGGGTGCCAATGGGCATGGGCTCACCCACCCATTCATCCTGAAGGCTGTAGGTATCCCATGCGCCCTTTCCCGCAGGCGCAGGGACATCAAAGGCCGCGGTGTTGACAGGCGACAGCGTGGCTTCTCCAGCCCTGCCCGTCATGGCCTTGAGCGGATCGGTGCTTTCGGCGGCGGGCTGTTCTGCGAGCTGCTCTGGTGGTTCGGGCATATCTGGATCCGAAGGCAGGGAAGCCTCGAGAAATTCTGCCGGGGTAACTGTTTCCCTGGCAGCAGGAGTGGGGGCGGGATGCTGTTCCGGTTCGGGCCATTCAAGAGTTTCAAGGGCCTCAGGCATCTTGCCCACTGCTTCTGGAATGGACGTGGCTGCGGGCGTATCTGTGACGAGTTCCGCTTGTTCCACGGCTGCCGAGACTGGGGCCGCTTGGTGTGCTGCCGCGCCCTCCGCATCGGATTCACGCGCGGGTTCAGGCTCTAGCTCGTTCGCCTGCGAGGCAGCAGGGGCTTCTGCCGCCCACATCGGGCCTTCAAGCCCAGCCGAGGCCATAAATTCTGCGTCAGTGTTGCTCGCCGCCTGCGCGGGTTCCTGCTGCGGGGTATCCGCGTCAGCTTCCTGCGGCTCTTCTGCCGATGGCTCCGGCAAAATCTCCGCAATAATTTCCGGCTGCGCTTCGGGCTGATGCTCTGCATCGGCCTGCATGCTCAGAGGCTCCGGCTGGGGAGCATCCGGCAAAATTTCCAGCGGTTCAGCCTGCTGCGGCGCGGTTTGTTCTTCTGCCGGGGCTGCTTCCTTTTCGACTGGGGCTGCACCAGCAAGGGTAATATCGGCAGGAGCGGGAATACCGGCGGCAGGTTCCTCAAGGGAAATTTCTGGAGTGTCCGGCATGGCGGCAAGCGCCTGTGCGGCATCCTGCGCAGTGTCCTCGGGGGGCAAAAGATCCGTCAGTTCAATGGGCGCGTCTTCTTCTGCCTGCGGGGAATCTCCCATCATGGGCAGCAGCATGCCAGACTGGTCGGCAGCGCCAAAATTCAACAATTGCGGGGAAGACAGCAGCCCGTCATGCGACAGCGGCATTGTCAGCGGCTGAGAATCCATGGATGCGCCAGTGTCCGGCAAGGCATTCTGCAAGGAGGCGTCGTGCCCGAAGAGATCAGGCAGCTGGTTCTGCTCCTGTGTCTTCGTGCTGGGGGCAGTATTGGTAGGCAGGCTCTCGGATTCGGACAAATCTTCCTTGTGAGCGGGCAGGGGAATATCCTCTGCGGGCGGCACAGGATCGTTTTCTTTTCCCGCAGGAGCAGGGGCCGATACTGCTGACACAGCCGGGCCATGGTCTGTAAATCCTGCTTCGTCCAGCACTTCGCGCAGGGTAGCGGCAAAGGCTTCCACATCCACAGGCTCGAGCAGGGCGTGGGTATATCCCGTGTCTGCAAGTTCATCCCAGCGGGTATTGTCCTTGGTGACGGCAAGGGCCTTGAATACGGGCAGCCCGGCCTTGAGGGCTTCTGCCTCAAAGCGCCCCAGAGCGTCCGCCTCTGCGGGGCCATCGTGAGGATCCTGAGCCACCAGCATGAGTGCGGGAGCTTCGCGGTTGCATTCCAGCGCTTCGCGCATGCTGCGGGCCTGGGTGTTGTTGCAGCCAAGGGTGGTTATCATGTGGGCCAGCGCCTGACGGTCAACGGCGCTTTCGGCCACCACGGTAATGGTGGGCGCGCGCTGCGGTTCCGGCGCAGCTTCTGTTCCGGTTTCGTTCTCCAGCGGCTTCAGGCGCAGGGTAAAGGCAATGGATGTCCCCTGCGGGCCGCATTCCACATTAAGGTACCCGCTGTTGGAACCGGCCAGTTCCCATGCGCGGGTGAGCGCCAGCGAAGATCTGTCGCGCGGCGGAATGCCCGCCCCGGTATCGGTCACGGTAAACAGCAGATGGCCCGGATCGGCTGTTTCGGGCACACGCCGTACAGAAAGGTGCACTGCTCCCCTCGTGGTGGCCCGCACGGCGCTTTCAAGCAGCAGGCCGAGGATTTCGCGCAGGGCTTTGGCCTGCCCTTCATACATGTGCCCCAGCAGCGGGGGCATGTACCACGCAAGGCCAATCCCCGAGTTTTCGGCGGCGGTTGTCACGGCATCGTGCGCCTCGCGCACAAGATGCTGCAGGTTGAAGGCCACGCGCTGTTCGCCCACGCTGGTCTGATCCAGTTCTTTGCCGGGATTATCAATAATTCTGGCAAGCTCGCCAGCAGCGCCAAGCATGTTTTCAGCATACTGGCGCACCGCAGGTGGCAGGGAGCAATGGCCGAGAGCCGCGCCTTCGCGCATGAGGCGATCCAGCGGCGGGCGCAGCAGGTTTTCCCACATGCCGGGGTCGACGGCGGAGGCGGATTTTTTCTGGTTTCTGGCAGGCGCTGCAACTGGTTCCAGATCGGAATTGTCTGAAATATCCACTGGCAGGGCGGAAAAGTCAGCGGCGGTTTTGCCTGTGACGGCAGAGGGAGGCAAAAGACGCAGATTGGGGTCGTCCAGCGGGGTATCAAGACTGATGGGGCCATCGTTTGGCCCGGCACCAAGGCTGGAGCTGATCAGCGCCGCATTCAGCGCGGCGGAGTTGCGTTTGCTTGCCGCTGCGGATTCACGCTTTGCGGCCTTGTTGGCCTCTTCAGTTTGGGCAGCGTCACGCGGCAGGCCTGTTCCGGCAATGAGCAGGGCGCTCAGGGCCGTGCCCCACAGAGGAGCAGAGGCCAGCAGATTTGCGGCGTAGCCATAATCAAGCCCCATGACGCCCGCAGCCACAAACAGGGGCGGCACAAGGCAGCCCAAAAGAAAACGCCGTGCGCCGCCAAGGCCCATGATGGCCCCTCCAAGGGCGCTCAGGGTAAAGATCGCCGTGCAGGCAGGCCAGAGCGAAAGAAAACGGATGCTCCAGCTAAAACCGGGAAGGAGCGGCAGCAGGGCCAGTGCCGCGCCCGGCAGGGAAAGCAATATAAACTGGGCGTCCAGCAGGGGCGAGCGGCCCCTCGTGCGCATAAGATGACGGCCCACGTGGGGCAGAAGCATGAGCGCCAGACCAGGGGCAAGCACCGCTAGAGACTGGTTCAGGGTTATGCTGCCGGAGCCGTAGGCGGGCATGCCAAATACGCCCTGCGCCAGGGCAACGCCCACGTAAAGCGCAGTCCAGATGCGCCACTGGCCCCTCTCGGAGAGCCCGCGCAAAAGGCACAGCAGCATGACCACGGCAAGCGCCAGCAGGGCGGCTGTGCCTGCAAGGCTGCCCCAGTTGGAGGCTGCGTCCTGCGGGCTGCGCAGCATGGGGGAAAACCAGATGCCCGGCAGGCCGTCCAGGCGGATATAGCAGGTGATCGGGTCAGCCCCCGGCTCGGGCAGCAACATCACATTGCGGTGGCTCGGGAGAATCTCGCGCCATTCAACGCTGTCTGTCGCCGGGTTGGCGGCAGGTTCATACAGAACCGGGTCAGCCGGAACATCCGGCCCCATGTCCAGCAGCATGGCCTGCGAGCGTCCCCCTGAGGGCAGAGGGGCCAGGGTAAAGCGCAGCCACATCACTCCGGTGACTCGCGGCAGCTCCTTGACGTTCAGGGGCTTGAACATCTGGCTGTTGGAAGGGGCGGCAGCCTCCTCCACATCCATGGTTCCCGTCACGTCAATAAAGTATTGCAGGTCGGGCAGCAGCGGCGTGTTTGCAGAACGCAACACGGGCGGAATCATGCCGCTGTGCGCCGTGGACGGCGCTCCAATACCTGCGCAGGCTATGCACAAAAAAAGAGCGCAGGCGCGCAGCAACGCACGCGAAATGCCGGAGGAAGTGAGAGTCATGGTCGTTCCGCCTGTAAGATCACCGATCTATCTATGGTCTTTCCCCCTTCAGGCGCGAATGCGCCTCCAAATCCGATGCAGGGGGCGGTTTGTCGTGCTGGGACGGCTTTTGGCCGCAGCTGTGCCTAGCGCAGGTTTCTGATTACGTCAGAAACGGACTGCCCGTCAGGGGCGCGCGCAGCGGGGTTGACCGCCAGCAGGCGCTGCCATGCCTTCATGGCGTCGTCCTTGCGCTTGAGGTCGAAGTAAAGCACCACGCCCTCGTTGAACATGGCGTTTTCATGCCGGGGATTGACGCTGGAGGCGCGGCGGAAACTCGTCACGGCCTTGTCGTATTCGCCAAGCTCGCGGTACATGATGCCAAGGTCGGTCAGCACATCGGCATTGTCGGGCGCAAGAGCCAACGAACGTTCGTAGGCGCTGGCGGCCTTGCGCGACTGACCGGTGTCAAAATAGAGGTTGCCAAGGTCTGTCCAGTTATGCGCGTCCTTAGGGTTGGCAAGGACATTTTGTTCCATGGCGGCGATTTTGGCTGTCAGTTCGGGCGGAATGGGAGGCTGGCTGTCCTGCTTGGCCTGGCCGGACGGCTGAGCGGAAGGCTGCCCCGGAGCCTGCGGGGCCGTCTGCGTCTGGCCTGCGGGTGCTTGCTGCGCAGGCTCCTGCGTGAACACGGACGGCACAAGGCTGCCCACATAGACGCCCAGCACAAGGGCTACGGCGATGCCTACAAAAAAAACACCCTTGCTGACCTTGCTGATGCCGTGGGACTGCTCAGCCTGGGGGGCGGTTTCCGGGGTGGATGTGGTGTCGACGGGCGCGGAAGGCTGCGCTGCCGTGGGAGTATCAGCGGACTTTTTTCTGGGCGTTTTGTTTGCCATGTATTCCTCGTGGCTTGGGAAATATCTTTATCCATCAGCCTACAACCGGAGGAAAAAAGAGGCAAGCCCGCAGCGTGCGCACCGCTGCGCCATGCCCCGGCTCAGCGTGCCCCGCCTCCGTGAACAATGCGGTATATGCCAATCGAAGCCAGAACCACGATGCTCAGGGTCAGATACATGCCGCTGTAACCCATTGAGGGAATAAGATGGCCGAATATGTACGGCCCAAGGCCGATGCCAAGATCAAAAAAAATGTAGAATGTTGTGGTCGCCTGCGCATAGCGCGAGCGTGAAACCAGCGAGAGGGATACCGCCTGCCCCACAGATTGAAAGTTGGCAAAACCCACGCCTAGCAGCAAGCCCGCGCACAGCAGCACGGCGGCGCTTTCGGCGCGCGAAAGCACAAACAGGGCCAGAGCCGTGAGCAGCAGGGCCGGGTACAAAATTACATGCTCGCCATGCCGGTCAAACAAGCGGCCGCTATGGGGCCGCGTGAGCAAGGCCGCCCCGGCGTAAAACAGAAAGAAAATGCTGGCTGTGCCTGTGAGTCCCTGCTCCGCGGCAAAGGAAGGCAAGAATGCCTGTATGCAGCCATAGCTTGGGCACACGACCAGAGCCACCAGCGAAAAGCGCACCACACGCGGATCAATATAGCTGTACAGGCTCAAGGCTGGCCGTGATGGCTGGCGCATGGGCGGCAGGTTGCGCAAAAAGCAGAAAATACCCAGGCACACTAGGCTGATGCCCGCATTGAGCAGCATAAGGGTTTGGTACCCGTACCTGAGCGAAAGAAAGATGCCCAGAAAGGGGCCGAAAGCCAGAGCCAGTGCGGCGCTCATGGTAAAAAGGCCTATGCCCAGGCCATGAAAGCGCACTGGAACCACATAGGCCACAATGGCTCCTGTGGCGGTTCCGGCTACACCTATGCCAAAACCGGCCGCAAAGCGCTGCACAAAAAGCATGGGCAGAGAATCCACCAGGAACAGGCCGCCAACACTTGCGGTAAACAGCAGCAGACCCGCAAGCAGGCAGGGTTTGCCCCCAAATGTGGAGAGCTGGTTGCCTGAAAGGAATCGTCCCACAAGGCAGCCGATGACCATGATGCCCGAGGTCAGCCCTGCTGTGCTCAGGCTGGTGCCAAAGGTTTTTTGCACATGGGCCGTGCCAGTGACAAAGATGAGATAGTAGTCCGTCATCAACAACATGTTGATGCAGGTGACAACCAAAAAGTTGCCCCGGCAAATGGCGGCAAAGGCCTCAATGAAACCTGCTTCCGTTTGCTGGGCCGCTGGGTCGTGAAGGTGTTTCCTGGGCATGGCCTGACCTCCATAACAGGGTTCAAGGCGTTTCGTTGCGCTCGCAACGATTTATGGCCCCCTGCCCACGCACTTGTCAAGGCAAGCACCTCAAGCGTAGCCTTTTTTTGCGGCCTTGCCTGCCGCAATCCATTGGGAGTCGGCTCGCAGTGACTGCTGACAACCAGCCACAGGGATATGTCATGGAACTAGTCTACAAATGGATCACGCTGGCCAACCGACATTACTACATGTACCTCAACCGGGCGCTTGCGCCTTTTGGCATCAACAGCAGCCAGTATCTGTTCATTCTCAACCTGTGCCGCGACCCTGGCATCACTCAGGACAAACTGCCCGAGCGTATCTGCGTGAACAAAAGCAACGTTGCCCGCACGCTGGCCCAGCTTGAAAAGAAAGGGCTTATCCGGCGGCAGGTTAACCCTGTGGACAAGCGGACAGCGGCGGTTTTTCCCACCGAGCGGGCGCGGGAGCTGTATCCGCAGATAATGGAAGTTATTGCAACATGGGACGATGCAGTGACCAGTGTGCTCAGCGCGCAGGAAAAGGAAAATCTGCTGGAATTCATGCAGCGCGTGGCGGACAAGGCTGCTGCCCTGCGCGGGGCAAGCCTTGCTACCCTCAGAAAGTAGGGCAGTTTTCGCTAATCGCTTGTGTCTTGTGACCGTTACGGGATATGTTGCGGCAAAGGCCATTGCGCCTTGACATGCGGTTTGCGGGAGGAGCGTCATGCTCAGCGTTTTTGATCTGTTCAAGATCGGCATAGGGCCGTCCAGTTCCCATACTATTGGCCCCATGATTGCGGGCAAGGCCTTCGCGGGGGAACTTGCCGTTTTGGGTATGCTGCCCATGGTAGGCCGGATAAAGGTGGAGCTTTACGGTTCGCTGGCGCTTACCGGCGAGGGGCACGGCACCATTGGGGCCGTGCTGGCGGGGCTTGAGGGGGAGGAACCACAGGAGGTGGACATTGCCCATATGGCCCGGCGCACGGCGGATCTGCAAAACAATGCCGATCTGGTGCTCATGTGCGCCTACACCATTCCTTTTATTTTTGAGCGCGATGTGTGTCAGCACAAGGGCATATTTTTGCCCAAACATTCCAATGCCATGACGCTTTCGGCCTTCAGTGCTGATGGCGCGCTGATATACTCCAAGAATTTCTATTCCATCGGCGGCGGGTTTATCCGCACGGACGATGATTTTGACAGCCCGCGCGAACTGTACGCCACGCCCCCTTACCCCTACGAAAAAGCCTCGGAGCTCTTTGACATCTGCGCCCGCGAAAACAAGACCATCGCGCAGATCGTTATGGCCAACGAAGTATTCTGGCGGTCTGAAAGCGAGGTCAACGAGCGCGTAACAGCCATCACAGATGTCATGCGCGAAGCCGTGGAACGCGGTTGCTATACTGACGGAGTGCTGCCGGGCGGGTACAATGTGCGCCGTCGCGCGCCCAACCTGCTGCGCAAGGTCAGCGCCCTGCAGGCAGCCGGGCGGCGCGACCTCAGCCTGTGGCCCATGCTCTATGCCTTTGCCGTGGCGGAAGAAAACGCCTCCGGCGGACGCATTGTGACCGCGCCCACCAATGGCGCGGCGGGCATTGTGCCGGCAGTGCTGCTGTATTATCTGAATTTTTACCCCCACGCCACGGATGACGGCGCGCGCGATTTTCTGCTCACTGCCGGGGCCATTGGCCTGTTCTACAAGCTCAATGCGTCCATTTCGGGCGCGGAGGTTGGCTGCCAGGGCGAAGTGGGCGTGGCCTGCTCCATGGCAGCTGGCGCGTACTGCGCGGTTACGGGCGGCAACGTCAAGCAGGTGGAAGTGGCGGCAGAAATCGGTATGGAACACAACCTCGGCCTTACCTGCGATCCTGTGGGGGGGCTGGTGCAGATTCCCTGCATCGAGCGCAACGGTGTGGCCGCAGAGCGCGCGGTCAACTGCGCCCAGCTCTCGCGGCTGGAAGACGGGCGGCAGCGGGTGATCTCGCTGGATGATATCATTGAAGTCATGTACCGCACCGGGCTTGATTTGCAGTCCCGCTACAAGGAAACCTCGCTCGGTGGGCTGGCCGAGGCCGTAGCCAAGGTTATGGAGCGCAAAAAGATGGCGCCGGGGGCATCCGGCAAATAGGTGTGAGCATACTTTTTCTTCTTGGGGACGAGCTAAGAAAACGCGGCTGAAAAGTCGCGTTTTCTTGTTGATGGGTGCATGTGAACTGAAAATATAATCAATCTTTAAGTCTTTGCTCGGAAACAACCAGAATCGAGAAGTAAAACCGGCTGGACAAGGCTTTTACAATGCAGAATATTTTATGTTTATGTGGTAATGTGCAGGGCTGGCTTGTGTGAATTGTGAATTATCGCATGCGAGTTATTGGCAGATATTGTAATTTGTGTTTTTTTAATGCAACAAGTCGCAAAACTTATTATATTTATGAATGTATTTAAATTTATGACAGCATATCGACAAAATATAAAAAATAAGGGAGTGTTTTTTATACCGTGTGTAGCATCTGGGGTAATGTGGACATATACCTTGCGTGGCGTCTGGTTAAACAGAGTGCCTGTCTGGCGTATATTTAAAGACGCAGTGCTCTAATATAATTGGATAAAAAGTGCTAATTCAATTTTTATCCAGATTTAAGGCATTGCTGTAATGGATTTATCCTGCTTCATAGTGCTCTTTATGCCACCTGTTGTATGTCCTGAAACCTGTAACACTGGAAGTGCAAGATGAAAAAAGTATGTTTTGCAATCGTGCTGGCGGCCATGCTTGCCTTGCCCATGACTGCCTCGGCAAAGAGCGACAAAATAGATTTCGGCAAGCTGCCTTGCAGTGCTTTTGTGCAGTTGGACGCCCAGACCATGACCATGTTCTATTTCTGGCTTGATGGTTACGCCAGCGCCAAAACCGGCGACACGACCCTGGATGTCAACGCTGTGGAAAACAACCTGACCCAGATCATGAAGGTCTGCAAACAGAACCCCAAAAAGAGCGTACTTTCGGTTATTGCCGACTAATAGCGCAAAGGGGCGGACCGTAAGGCCCGCCCCTGATTTTTAAAGAGAATAGCTTAAGCGGTCTGCTATGTTTTTTTCAGGGGCAGATTTGCCTGACGGGGTGCAGCCGCATTTGCGGCAGATACGCTGTCTTTTCCCGGAGCAAAAAGCTTGTCCGCCAGTTTACGGTGCGCAGCGGGCATTGCCAGCGCATCCAGCTCTTGCGGCGTGACCCAGCGAGCCTCGGTTGCGGCTGAAAGCAGCGGTGGCTGCGGCGGGTCAGCCGGAGCGTCTGCGCTGTCAAACTCAAGCCCAAAACAGTGCAGCGTCAGGCGGTAGGTGGTGTATCCGTGCCGGATAATGCCATGCTGCGCCGCCACGCGCACGGCAAAGCCCGTTTCTTCCATAAACTCCCGCACGGTGGCCTGTTCCGGACTTTCGTCCGGCTCAACCCGGCCGCCGGGAAATTCCCACAAATTGCCCCACACTCCCGCAGGCGGGCGCTTCTGCACAAATAGTCTGTTGCCGCAGCGCAAAACCCCGGTCACGGCGTTGACAGGCGTGATGGTGGCTCGTTTGCCGGGCACCGGGCGCTGGTCTGTAATGCCCAGATGCAGGCTGATGCAGAACCGGGCCAGCGGGCACTCTGCACAGTGCGGTTTTTTGCCGCAAACAAGCGCCCCAAGCTCCATCATGGCCTGATTGTGTTCGCGCGACCTGCCCTCGGGCACCAGCCGCAAGGCCCAGCGGTGGATGATCCCCGCTGCCGGATTCTGTTTTACGGGGCTGTCCACATCAAAAATGCGCGCAATGACGCGCTCCACGTTGGCGTCCACGCACGGCAGCTTTTCGCCAAAGGCAATGCTTGCCACCGCGCCTGCGGTGTAGGGGCCAACGCCGGGCAGACTGCGGATGGCTTCCAGCTCTGAGGGAAACACGCCGCCGTGTTCCGTCATGATTTTGCGGGCGGCGGTCAGGATGTGTCTGGCGCGCGAATAGTAGCCAAGGCCTTCCCACTGACGCAGCACGTCTTCCTCGCTGGCGGCGGCGAGGGTTGCGATGTCGGGAAAGCGCTGCATCCAGCGGTTAAAATAGCTGACTCCACGCTCCATCTGGGTTTGCTGGAGCATGACTTCGGAAATCCACACTTCGTAGGGCGTGTAGTTGACCCGCCACGGCAGGCGGCGCTGGTTTGCGGCAAACCAGTCGAGCAGGGCGTTTTGCAGTTCGCCTAGGTGATCCTGGGGCGGCAGATGCGTGCTGGCAGCGGCCTGTTCCGGCATGCCCGGCAGTGTTGCCGGTTGGGGCTTGGAAGTCTTGCGGTTCATGCTGTGAGCCTATACCGGGAAACGGGCATTGTCATCCGCGCTTCCATACCCTATATTCGCGCCAATGGCGGGGCGAATGCCCGCTGTGCAGAATAACCATTCAAGGAGCACCCATGTCCGACAATCCTACGGTTTTGCTGGAGACCTCCTCCGGCGACATTCTTGTGGAGCTTTATGCCGACAAGGCCCCCCAAACCGTTGCCAATTTTTTGAAATATG
>NZ_DASQOG010000259.1:0-15492 GCF_035644575.1 Desulfovibrio sp.
AAAACCGGCGATTTCCTTGACGTCTACGCCCTCCTTGCCCACAACCAGGGCAAGCACGGACTCCACGGGAAAAACCTTACGAGATGTATCGGACATGGCGGCCTCCTCCTCGGAGATCGTATTTTTTTCAGAAAAGCTCACGGGGAACTGTGCGCATCCTCAAGGGCGGCCCCCGGCGCAAAGCCAGGGGCCAACGCCGTTAGCTTCTGCCGTACATGCGGGCGTAAACCAGGGCCGCCGTGCGGTACACGAAGTGGCCAAGCTTAGACCAGGGCAGGTAAGCGAAAAGCATCCACACAAACACCAGGTGCAGGTAGTACACCAGGAAGGCGGGCACAAGGGCGTCCGCCAGGCGGAAGCACTGCGACAGCACACCGGTGACGGCCACCAGCCAGATGATGCCCAGCAGATACCAGTCGTACCAGCTGGAACCCTGGAACTTGGGATTCAGCATCACGCGGCGGACAGTCAGGATGGCAAGACCGGCCAGCAGCATGAGCGCGCCCAGGTTGGCCAGAATCTTCACCGGGAAGAGCAGCGGCATGGGCGTTTCAATATGGATGAGCGGAATAACCTTGCCACCCCAGTGACCGATGGCTACCACCGCCGTAACAAAGGCCAGAATGGCGAAGCTGTAAACCAGCAGCATGTGGCCGAATTTGCGGTTGGGGGTTTCCTTGCCGGTGACGGGGCCGTCTTCGCAGTCGTCAAACTTGCGGTGGGTGATGACTTCATCCCACAGCACGTCCCACAAGTGCCAGATCCAGCACTTTTTCTTGCCAATAACAGCCAGTGAGCCTTCAGGCTTGAACATGCCCCAAAGCTTCATGACGCCCCGCGCGATGATCAAGGCCGCGCCAAAGAAGGTGAGCATGAAGATGGGGTCGATGGTGTAGTCGCCGTAAAAAATCTGACCAAAAACAATGCGCCCGTCGGCTGCGCGGGGGAACCACTGACCGCCGTTGAAACCGGCGCGGATCCACCACACAAAGAGCCACAGCACAGCCGGGATGGCGAAGAGCACGGGCAGGCCAGCAGGCTTGCTCATGAGCTTGCCCACGCAGGTGGGTTCGGTCAGTTCGCGGTAAATGACGTTGCGCGCTGCGCCCATGAGGTCCGCAGGCTTGGCGCCGCGCGGGCAAAGGTCGGAGCAGTTGCCGCAGTTGTGGCAGAGCCACAGATCAACGTCGGCGCGCAGCTTGTCTTTAAGGCCCCAGGACGCCCAGACCATTTCTTTGCGCGGATAAGGCGCATTGGCCGGAGCGAGAGGGCAGGCCACGGAGCAGGTGGCGCACTGGTAGCACTTCTTGAGGGATTCTCCCCCAGATTCTTCCAGCGCCCTGACAAACTCCATATCAGGTTTGATTGTACATTGTGCCATTGCTGCCATCCTCCTACATGCCCTTGAACGGGTTGGGGCCCATGGCCATGATGCGGTCAACAAAGCCGTCGATCAGGTCGGGTACCTTGTCGTATTCGTCAATGGCCACTTCAAGCTGTTCCACGCGTTCGGGCTGCACGCCAAGGCGGTTGAGCGTCTCGGCAATGTTTTCCTTGCGGCGGGAGCAGATTTCAGAGCCCTTCACAAAGTGGCACTGGTAGTCATCGCCATATTTGCAGCCCAGCAGCATGACGCCGTCGTAGCCCTTGCTCATGGCGTCAGACACCCAGATGGCGTTGACCGAGCCAAGACAGCGCACCGGAATGATGCGGCAGTAGGGGCTCCAGGGCTTGTTGCGGGCACCGGCCATATCGAGCGCCGGGTAGGCGTCGTTTTCACAGGCCAGAATCAGCACGCGGGGGCCGTCGGCCTTGAAGTCCTTGGGCACCTGCACTTCGCGGATCATGGAGCCGATCTGGTCGATATTGTAGTTGGCGAAGGAGATAACGCGTTCCGGGCAAGCGCCAAAGCAGGTGCCGCAGCGGCGGCAACGGGCCGGATTGGGCTTGGGTGTTCCCTTTTCGTCATCGTCCAGAGCGCCGAAGGGGCATTCTTCCGTGCAGCGCTTGCACTGGGTGCAACGCACAAAGTTGAACACGGGGTAGGAAAGGTCGCCCGAACGGGGATGCACAGCCACGCCGTGGCTGGCAGCTTCAATGCACTGCATGGCCTTGAGCACAGCGCCCTTGGCGTCTTCTTCGCAGGCATCCATGGTCAGGGGCTGACGCACGCAACCCGCTGCGTACACGCCGGTGCGGCGCGTTTCGTAGGGGAAGCAGATGTAGTTGGAATCCGCAAAGCCATCGAACAGGTTCAGATCCGGGAAGTCCGGGCCCTGGCGATAGTCAAAGCAGACGGTCACGTCCTTGGCCGTGGTGGGCACAAGGCCCGTGGGCAGCACGACCAGATCCACATCCAGATCAAAATCCATACCCAGCAGGGTATTTTTGCAGCTCACAACCATGTGGTCGCCAGCTTCGCGGATGTCGGTCACGTCGGCCTTGGTCATCATGACGCCCAGGCGATCCTGCATCTTCTTGTAGAAGCGTTCAAGAATGCCGGGAACGGTCATGTCCTTATACAGGATAAAGGTCTGACAGGTGTCATTGGTCTTTTCGCAGACCGTATTGGCAAGGCGGAGCATGCCCACGCTGTTGACCGCGTTGGAATACGCAACATGACGGAAGCTTTCGAGGTTGGCTTTTACAAAGCCTTTTTCTTCACCTTCCGCAGGCTTGGCAGCTTCAGCGGCTTCAGGAGCAGCTTCGGCTTCTTCAGCGGCCTTGCGCACGGCTTCTTCAGCCATGGTGGTGTCAAGAACAAAGGCGATGCGGCGGGCGTTCACCTGATCGGCCACCAGCATTTTGCCAAACGTGGCGGCGTCCACAACCTTGGTGCTCTGCCCAAGGCCCATGGAGGCAAGGTATTTCTGATCAAGCGGCACCCAGCCGGTGGCCAGCACCACAGCGCCAACTTCAATGGTCTGCGAGCCGGAGGGAGTGGCAAAAGTGGCCTTGAACTCGCCGGGCTGGCCTTCCAGCTTTTCCATGCGGGTGTTCAGGTGCACGGTGATCTTGCTGTTCCCAAGTACCTTACTGGCCTTGTCGGCCACGTTGGTGGGCTGCTTGTCCGTCCACGGGGAAGCCAGGGGCGAACCCATGGGGATGTTGTTGGCTGCGCCGCCAAGCTTTTCGGCTTTTTCAACCAGCACAACTTCGTAGCCGGTTTCAGCAGCTTCAGCAGCTGCGGTAAGGCCTGTCCAGCCGCCGCCGATAACCAGCACCCGCGGCACACCGGTAATGGCGGCAGAATCGGGCACTTCGCTCTTTTGCAGCTTGACCACGCCCATGTTCACGTAGTCGCGGGCCATGAGCGCCAGCAGTTCGGGCGCGCCGTTGGCCGTATCCACGGGGGTGTGGTCAGGATTTTTATAGGCCTGCACGCACTGTTCGCGCAGGTTTACGTGTTCCACCTGCACGGGCAGGCGGTAGATGTCCGCATCCACGCGGGGGGAAGCGCCGCACAGCAGTACGCCGTCCAGCCCCTGCGCTTCGATGTCGGCCTTGATTTCGCTCACGGCCAGGGCCAGCACGGGAACGACCTTGACTACGGGAACAAGACTGCCCCACTTCTGGCTCGTCTGTTCGGCCAGAGCGGTCAGATCAAGCCCGCCGCCAATGTTCTGCTGGTCAAAATAGACGCCAATTTTACCCGACATGCCGCCTACCTCCCTTTCACCGTTTGTACCGCCTTCAGGGCGGCGGCTGTGCCAGACTGCGCCGAGCGCATCACATCAAGGGGCATGCGCGCGCAACCAGCGGCAAAAATGCCGGCCTCTTCTCCGCCCGCGATAAAGCCGTCTTCGTCCAGCGGCAGGGGCAGGGGCGCATTTTCGCCAGCCAGCGAGGGCTGCATGCCAGTGGCCAGCACAACAAGATCATAATCAAGGGTCATCTTTTCACCGCGCACGGCGTCTTCAGCCGTAATGCGCACCCTGTTGCCCTCGGCCTGCACGGCGTCGGCAACCTTGCCCTTGACGAACTTCACGTTGGGCAGCGCCTTGACCTTTTCCAGCACCTTCACATAGCGGCCCGGGGCGCGCAGGTCGATGTAGTACACCGTGATCTGCGTATCGGGATTCTGCTCTGCAATGTACAGGCACTGCTTGAGCGTGGCCATACAGCAGATGTAGGAGCAGTAGTTCAGGTGGTTCTGGTCGCGGGAACCAGCACACTGCACAAAGGCAACCTGGTGGGGGGCACGGCCGTCGGAAGGACGGACAATGCGGCCACCGGTGGGGCCAAAGGGCGAAGCAAGGCGTTCAAGCTGCATGTTGGACACGCAGTTTTTCACGTTGCCTGCGCCAAGATTGGTCAGCTGGGTAACATCATAGGGCTTCCAGCCTGTAGCAACGACCACAGCGCCGACATTGAGATCAATATCACGCTGCGGTTCGTTCACATCAAGGAATTTGGCCCCGGCAACCCGTGCGCTGTCAGACTTGGAAAGCGCATCAAGGTCAAGCGTGTAGCGGCTGGGGAAGGCGAACGGCATATCCTTGTGCAGGGCCTTGCGCGTGGCAAGACCAAGCTCGAATTCGCTTTCCACTTCGCCGGTCAGGCTGGAGGCCAGCAGGCTGAAATCAATATTGTGCGGGGCGGTGTGACGGGGGCTGATGCGCACCTTCACCTTGTAATCGCCCTTTACGCCCATAAACCCGACCACTTCGGCCTGGGTGAAAAATTTTATGCGCGGGTTGTTCCTGATGCGCTGGAACTGAATTTCCAAGCCGCAGGAGGGGGGACAAAGTTTGGGAAAATACTTATTGAGCTGAGCCACGCGCCCACCAAGCCAGGGCGACTTTTCGACGATAAAGACGTCGTGGCCCAGTTCCGCCGCTTCAATGGCGGCTGTGAGGCCTGCAAAGCCGCCGCCCACGACGAGAATGGCATTGGACATCCTGGATATCCTCCTGCGTTGTTGCATAGCGGCTGAAGAAGGAAAAGGACTCCCGCCGCGAAAAAAAAGGAGCGGCCCCGTGGCCGACCTCTGCGAGCGCCGGCGCACAAAACTGCCCGCACCACGCCCGCCGACAAAGGGGGCCTGCTGCCGGTCATCCCCTTGCCGAACATTTGCCTTGTGCTGCGCACCTATGCCCAAACAATCGGCACACCAACAGGCTGGCACGAAAACCGCTCTTTTTCCGGCAGGGCCTGGGCCGCCGCCGGCACGCGTTTTTCGCCGCCGCGAGCCTGGCAAAGCCAGAGCTTGCAGCAGAGGGGGCGGCCTTGCGGCCGCCCCCATTTGGCATCAGTGCCGCCGACTAGTCGGGGATGATCTGGTAGTAGGGCTTCTTGAAGATCTTGGTCTCGCCGGTGGCGGGATTGTACTTCGAGTTCACGAAGCACTTCCAAGCGTCGTCGTCCAGGCCCATGAAGTCCGCACGGTAGTAGAAGCCGGGGTAGCGGGATTCTTCACGGAAGGAGATGTGCTGCATGTGCAGACGCACCGTCCACAGACGATGGTAGTTTTCCCAGCAGCGCAGCAGTTCGTGCAGGTCACGAGCGGCCAGCTTGAAGGAGTCTTCTTCCATCATGGCGAGCAGGTTGAAGCCGGTGTCAAGCAGCGCCTTGGAGGTGGTGTAGTACGTGCTCACGCCACCGCCGTATTCGTCGGTGCACTTCACGAGACGCATCATGAAGTTCTTGGGCGTGATGTAGTTCGGGTTCACCACGGGGTCGGTCGAAGCGGCCTTGCCTTCTTCGAAGTTGTAGAAGGGACGGTAAACGGCCTTCTTCAGTTCTTCGGCGGTTTCAGCGAACTCAGGCTTGAAGTCCTTGTGATCAAGGCACCAGCGGACCATCTGCTTGCCAGCCATGCGGCCTTCAGCATGCGAACCGGAGGAGAACTTGTGGCCGGAAGCGCCCACGCCGTCGGCGCAGGTGAAGAGGCCTTCAACGGTGGTCATGCGGTTGTAGACCTTACCGTTGGCAGCGCGTACTTTGTAGTCTTCGGGCACCCAAGCTTCGTCGGGACCGGAAACCCAGATGCCGCAGCAACCGGAGTGGGAGCCGAGCAGGTAGGGTTCGGTGGGCATGATTTCGGAACCACGTTCTTCAGGCGCGGTGTTGGTGCAGGCCCAAAGGTTGGCCTGACCAACGCACATGTCGAGGAAGTCTTCCCAAGCTTCGGATTCAAGATCCTTCTGCTGTTCTTCGTTCAGGGAAGCGAAGGTGGTCTGCAGGGCGGTCTTGGTGTCCATGTAGATGGGGCCGCGGCCTTCGCGCATTTCACGAAGCATCATGTGGTTACGCAGGCAGGTCGGAATGACATGGCCCTTGGCGTAGCCGCGATCTTCGTAAGGCTTCAGCATGGCGCGGTTGGTGGCGCAGTAATCTTCACCCTTGGAGTTGGTGGCTTTGGCCTTGAACAGGAGGAACCACGCACCCACGGGGCCGTAACCGTCCTTGAAGCGGGCGGGCACGAAGCGGTTTTCCATCATGGTCATTTCAGCGCCAACCTGAGCGCACATGGTGTAGGTCGAACCGGCGTTCCACACAGGATACCAGGCGCGGCCCATGCCTTCACCGGTGGAGCGGGGACGGTACACGTTAACGGCACCGCCAGCAGCCACCATGATGGTGTTGGCTTTGAAGATGTGCACTTCGTTAGCGCGCAGGTTGAAGCCCACGGCGCCGGCGATGCGGTTGGGGGTGTTCTTATCGAGAAGCAGCTTCACGATGAAGATACGTTCCATGATGCGGTCTTCACCCAGAGCATTCTTGGCAGCTTCGGCCACGATGCACTTGTAGGATTCACCGTTGATCATGATCTGCCAGCGGCCGGAACGCACAGGGGCATCGCCCTTGCGCAGGCTCTTGCCAGCGGCCTTGGCGGCAGCGCCGTTCAGGTTGTGGCCGTCGTCGCCCTTGATCCAGCAGGGAAGGCCCCAATCTTCAAACAGATGCACGGAGTCGTCAACGTGGCGGCCTACGTCGAAGATAAGGTCTTCGCGAACCAGGCCCATAAGGTCGGTGCGGACCATGCGGACGTAGTCGTCGGCGTCGTTTTCACCCAGGTAGGTGTTGATGGCGGAAAGACCCTGGGCCACGGCGCCGGAGCGCTCGAGGGTGGCTTTGTCAACCAGCATGATCTTCAGGCCGTGCTTGTCGCCCCAGCGCACTGCTTCAAAAGCGGTGCCGCAGGAGCCCATGCCGCCGCCCACGATCAGCAGGTCAACCGCATGTTCCTTAACTTCAGGCTCGGCAATGGCCACACCCTTCGTCGCTTCCTTGACGGGAATCATTGGCATAATTGTTTCTCCTTATCGCACTAGCGGTTGCAATAGCCTAGCGGCCGTGTTCCATGCAGGTGAAGGTCTTGTCAGCGTCCTTAACATCGAACTTCTTGCCAAGGGCGGTCTTGGGAGCGACCAGGGCAGTTTCGGTGAACAGCAGTTCATCTTCGATGTTGGCGCCTTCGGGATGACCTTCAAAAGGCTTGATGGAGCCTTCCGGCGTAGTGCGGATGGGGAACTTGAAGCGTTTCACGTTGCCATTGCGGAACTTGACGGTCCACATGATGGAGTCAGCCGAGCGCATGGGGATACAGGTCCCGCCCATGGGGGCAAAGTCTGCATAGGGACGGGCCGTAATGGCGCCCTGGGGGCAGATTTTCACGCAGGAATAGCATTCCCAGCAGGCATCGGGTTCCTGGTTGTATGCCTTCATTTCCTCAGAATCAAGAATCATGAGGTCATTGGGGCAAATGTACATGCAGGCCGTCTTTTCGCCACCCTTGCAGCCGTCGCACTTGGACGGATCGACAAACGTCGGCATACGTATCCTCCAACTCTTTTAAAAGTGTTTCAGAAAAACCCGCCGGGTTCGGCGAGGCGCGCGGCAAATCCGTCACGCCGGGGTTAGCCGAGCGCCTCCACAACGAAGGTTGGGCGTATGGCTTGCGCAATTAGTAACAAGCACTTAGCCTTTGAGTCAACCCCCCTCTGCAAAAATTCGTGGAAACTTCACAGAGCCGTCATGTGGATTTACAGCAAATTCAAAATGTTAACTGCCTTGTGAAAAAAAATCTATTTCACATTTTCGCCCCTCTTGCGTCACAACCATTTCAAAAGTTAACGGATCATGCCACGCGGGGCTGCCCAATGCGCAACCCTTGCAAGAGAAGTCATTTCAAGCTAACACGCTTGGGCAGATAAGGGAAGCCCCCGCGGCAAAACGAGCCATGAGTCGGCAACCTGTTGTTTTTTCAATGCTGCGCCACGGGCGGACCCCTCCTATCCAAATTTCATTATCAGTACAGGACAAGGCATGACCGACAATTCCAACGATTCCCGCGCTCCCCGCGATGCGCGCGAAGCACGGGGCCAACGCGCCCCGCGCGGCCCCCGTAACGGGCACGAAACCGGCGATGCGCGCGCCCGCAAGCCGTTGCGCGAAGTGGTTTGCGAAATCGACCGCGACATTCTGCGGCTGCTGCTTCGCCGCAATAATATTCTTGTCCGCATGCGCGGCGACAAACCCCGGCTTGACTCCACGGAAGAAAAAACCATCCGTGAATCGTGGGAA
Source organism: Desulfovibrio sp. (assembly GCF_035644575.1). Lineage (GTDB taxonomy): Bacteria > Desulfobacterota > Desulfovibrionia > Desulfovibrionales > Desulfovibrionaceae > Desulfovibrio. The sequence goes on from NZ_DASQOG010000259.1 coordinate 8,530, forward strand.
GCCTCGGTTTCCCGCATCAGCCGCGACGCGCGCCTTTCGGGCCACTTTTTTTCGCTCATGCAGGAAGTGGAATTTCAGCCCCGTCCCGCTTCTGCCCGCGCTGACGGCGCGGATGAAGGCGGCGAGCTCGGCGGCGCGGCAATGCAGGAACCGCCGCGCACGGCCTTTAACCTTGCGCCGCCCGCCAAGCACGTGCGCCTGCACATGCCTGCCCCCCTGGCCTGCCGGGCCACGCGCGCATGGCTGATGCTGGCCGCAGCCACGGGCCAGCCCCTGCATATCGCGCCCTGCCTCATGAATGATCCCATTGTTGACTGCGTCAAAATGCTCAATCAGGCAGGCGCCTCGATGACCCGCGAGGATGAAGGCGTTTCCGCCCGCCCGGCAGCTCCGCTTGGCGCGTCTGACAAGGTAATACACACGGGCGACAGCGCCTGGAACTTTTTCATGCTGCTGGGGCACTATCTTGGCCGCCCCTCGCGCGCAAAGTTTACTGGCGATGCAAGCCTGAAACTGGCTGATTTTTCTTCTGTGCGGCACTTCCTGCCCACTCTGGGCGCGCGCCTCGTGCATGTGGTGCCCAAGAGCGATGGCCTGCCCGCGCGCCTTGAGTGCTCCGGCATTCTGCCTGATTCCGTCAAACTGCCTGCCGATGTGCCCGCCGAACTGGCCGAGGGCATCCTGCTGGCGGCTCCCGGCTACGAAAGGGCAATCACCCTTGATCTTGGCTCGCATCCCGAGCACAGGCTCATTGTTGCCCGCATTCTGCCCATACTGCGCGCAGCTGGCGCAGACGTGCAGGTGGAAGGCGCAAAAGTACGCGTCAATCCTGGCCCGCTCAGCCTGCCTGCCCAACCTCAGGCTGGCATGGAACCGGAACTGGCGCTCTTCCTCCTGGCCCTGCCCCTGGCTCTGGGCGGCGAAGCCCTGCTTGGCGGCCAATGGCCCGCCCTGCCCGCCGCCGAGGCTGGCTGGGACCTTTTACAGCAACTCGGCCTTGACCTGCGCTTTGAAGCAGGCAAAAACGGCGGCGAAGTCTGCGCACGCGCCGCTGCGCCACTGAAGCAGTACGCTAAGGGTGATCTGCCTGCCGGGTTCCCCGCTGCATGGGCCCCGCTGCCAGTGGCTCTGGCCGCCTGTGCGGCCCTGAGGGGCGACAAGGCCGTTCTGCCCGCCCTGCCCTCTGGTACAGACCGCACAACGGTAGAAAGTTTTCTTTCTGCTGTTGGTCTGGATTTGGATGAAAATGGCAGATTGTGCAAAAAAGAACAATCTGGTCCGCGCACAGGCTGGAATGCCCCTGATCCGGTATGGGCAATGGCCCTTGCACTGACTGCTTGCGCAAGCCCCCACCAGAAGCTGGGCAACCCGGGCATCATGACCGGGCTGTACCCGCCCTTCTGGGCTCTGTACAATACCCTGCCCGAACCGGCAGTGCGCCGTTCGGTCGCGCCGGAAGCTCCGGCTGCCGCTCCCAGACGCCGCATTATCACCGGCGCAGTGGCTGTACCGCCGGAACTGAAAGACGAAGACGACTATTAGAAAAGAATAAGCAACAGGCGCTGGCGGCGAGATATCGTCCCCAGCGCCTGTTGGCGTTTACAAGGGCAAGCGCAGACATAAAGGCATTGCACAGGGCAGGAGCCCACTGGCAAGCCTCTGCCCTGGACTCTTGCAATGCTGCGGGGCACAGACGACCAGTGGGCCAGAATTTTTCTGTCCGGCAAAGTCTGGCGCTGCGGCAAAAAAATCCGCCCCGCGCAGCATATCTGCAACGGGACGGAAATTCCGTTTGGGCCGCCATGCCCACTCCGCAATAGCGGACAAAAAAAGCGCGGTTGCGAAGATTATTCCTGAGTAAAGCGGAACAGCCGCACGGAAAGGGGCTGCATGTTCTGCCGACTCATGGCTGAAACAATAAAGGCATAGTTTCGGGATTGTCCGGCAGGCGGGCAGGGGCCACGATAGTGACGCGTCAGGCCGCCCTCGGGGATAATGCCGCTGCCGTCGTTGTTCCACTCGCCACCGCCAAGGAACAGGTCCTGGCCATCATTGGTAAATTCCACCAGGCGCACGTCATAGTAATCAGTGCTGCCGGGGATCTGTGCCACCTGAATTTCAGGCGATATCCGGGAACAGCGGTGAACTTCGCGCAAGGTAACGGTAACGGCCATGCCGTCCGGAATTTCCTGCGTCTCCTTGGAGGCGCAAGCGGGCAGCAGGGCTGCCGCGCACAGCACAGGGAAGAGCGCACGCCGGGCTTTGCCTAAAATTTCAAAACGCATCAGGGCCTCCAAATGACAATTGCTTTATGCGGCTTTTGGAAGCATAACCAATAGTCAGGTCGAATACAACAACCAGTGGGAGCAGTATATGTCCATTCTTGCAGACAGCGTTACGGGGTATCTGGAACACTCTTCGTGGATCCGCCGCATGTTCGAGGCCGGAGGCCAGCTCAAGGCCCGTTTTGGCGCGGACAACGTGTATGACTTCAGCCTGGGCAACCCCGACCTGCCAGCACCCCCCGCCGTTGTGGACGGTTTGCGTTCCTTTATCGAACACGCTGGCGAACCTTTTGCTTTTGGCTACATGCCCAACGGCGGCTTTGTCTGGGCGCGGGAAAAACTGGCCGCCCACCTCAGCAAGGAGCAGGGCGTAGACCTTACCGCCAATGATGTGCTGTTGGGCTGCGGCGCTGCTGGCGTGCTCAACGCCTTTTTGCGCGCGGTCATCAATCCCGGCGAAGAAATGCTGGGCTTTGCCCCCTACTTTGTGGAATACGGCTTTTATGTAGCCAACCACGGCGGCACCTTCCGCGCTGTCATGAGCAAGGCCGACACCTTTGCGCCCGACCTTGCCGCGCTTGAAGAAGCCATCAGCCCCAAAACGCGCGTGGTGCTGATCAACTCGCCCAACAATCCCACCGGTGTGATTTACAGCCGCAAAGACCTCAAGGCGCTGACCGAACTGCTGGAAAACAAGAGTCAGGAATACGGCAAGCCCATCTGGCTGGTGGCCGATGAACCGTACCGCTTCCTTGCCTATGACGGTGCGGAAGTGCCTTCCGTGCTGCCGCTCTATCCTTACGCCGTGGTCATCAGCTCTTTCTCCAAAAATCTTTCGCTGCCCGGCGAACGCGTGGGCTTTGCCGCCGTTTCGCCCCTGCTGCACGAAAAGGCCGAGCTCATGGCCGCCCTCACGCTCACCAACCGTATTCTCGGTTTTGTGAACCCGCCCGTGGTGGGCCAGCACATCATGGCCGCCGCCCTGGGCAGCCAGGTTGACCTGAACGTCTACGCCGCCCGCCGCAAGGCCATGGCCGAGGTGCTCAAGAATGCCGGATACGAATTCCAGATGCCCGCAGGCGCGTTCTACTTCTTCCCCAAGGCACCCGGCGGGGATGATGTGGCCTTTGTGAACAGGCTGGTCGAAGAACGCGTGCTGGCGGTTCCCGGCTCCGGCTTTGGCTGCCCCGGTTACTTCCGCCTGGCATTCTGCGTGGGCGAAGAAGTGATCCGTAAGGCTGTCGACGGCTTTGCCAAGGCCCGCGCCTCCGTGAAATAGCATCGCAGGCAGGCCACAGCCCGATCTCAAACCACTACAGGTAGCAGAAATGACGCACACCCACTCCGCACCGCCTTCGCACGGCAGGCTTTACGGCCTGATGTCGGCGCTCGTATGCTTTCTCCTGCTGGCTGCCGTTCAGGTTTCCGCCAAGGATATCAGCGTGAAGGACGCCGCAACTCTGTTGCAGAATCCTCCACAGGGGCTGACCATTGTTGACGTGCGCACCCCGGCGGAATTCCGTGAGGGGCACCTTGCAGGCGCAGTCAACATGGACTTTTTCGGCGCATCCTTTGACTCGCAGATACTTGGCCTGCCCAAGGACAAGCCTGTGCTGCTCTATTGCCGCACGGGCAACCGATCTGCCGGAGCCTACGACGCCATGGAAAAAGAAGGGATAACCAATATCCTCCACATGAATGAGGGCATCACGGGCTGGCAGAAACAAGGCCTGCCGCTGCAAAAATAGCACGCCGCTGTAGCGCAGGCAGCGTTACGGCTGGCACGGATTCTGCTTCTATTCAGGGCGGAGAGGAAGATTTTTCCTCCCCGCCCTTTTTCTTTGCCTGAACAAATGCGCGACAAACGCGCCGCAGGCAAGGCGCGCCGCGCACACGGGCGGCGCAACGGCATGCGTTTTCACAACAGAAACGTCTTGCTGTTTGGGGCATCGTTTCCGGGCAGGGGAAAATTATTCCCTCCCGACAGGAGGCAGAGCATGAACTCGTCATTGTTTATCGGCGCCACGGGCATGAAAACGTTGAGTAGCGGCATGAACGTTATCTCAAACAACATCGCCAATGTGAGCACCATCGGGTACAAGCAGCAAACAGCTCTGTTCTCTGACGTTTTTTACGCGCAGCAAGGGAACATAGGCGAATCGTGGGATTCGCAGACCAATTCCAAGGTGGCTCTTGGGCAGGTAGGGCAGGGCGTACAAATGGACGCAGTGCTCACGCGGTACAAGCAGGGGGGGCTTGAGTCAACCAACACCGTTACGGATATGGCCATCAGCGGCAAAGGATTCTTTCAGGTAACGGACAAAACCGGTGAGCAGTACTACACCCGCGCGGGCGACCTCCGGCCCGACAATCAGGGAGTTTGGCGCACGCCTGCCGGTATGGCCCTTATGGGCTACAAGTACGCGGAGGACGGCACCAAGGGCGCTCTGGCGCAGGTCACTGTTGACAGATTCGCCAAAATGCCCGCCAAGGCCACCACGGCTGTTGATATGCGCTTTAACGTGGGGCAGTCCAAAGACACGGCCATTGACCCCGCAAATCCCTATTTCAGCCTCATCGGTCAGTATAATGCCGCCAACGTGCCTCCCATGAACAGTTCCAGCTACGGCTACGGGCAGAGCATTACTCTGTACGGAGCTGACGGCACGGGCCACTCGGCCACAATATATTTTGACGGCGCGCCTTCCACAACGCCCGGAACGACTGTGGAGTACCTCATTGCCTCGGATGCCGATGCCAAGGGCGGCAAGGCCCAGCCCCTGATGGCGGGCACCCTCAGCTTCAACGCCAACGGTGAACTCTCCGGCATGTCGGCATATACCCCCAGCACCGCAGGCAGCACAAATCTTGCGGACTGGAACGCGGCCACGCTCTCCAAGGACGGCATACCCCAGATGACTGTCAACGGTGCGCCTGTCACGGTAAATCTGGGCATCACCGCCAAGAGCGGCTGGCAAAACAGCCCAGGCAATGCCGCCAGCGTGGGTACAGACCCCACGGCACTGGCGAGTATGGGCAACGCCTATACCCGCGCAGCGGATGCCACAACCAACTACACATCTTCCTCTCCGGTGACGCGCACAAGAACCCAGGATGGGTACGCCGAAGGCACGCTGAACAATATCAGCATCAGCGCCGATGGCACGGTGGTGGGCAAGTTTTCCAACAACAAGAGCATGGATCTCTGGCAGATTCCTGTATGCCGTTTCACAAGCGAAGACGGCCTGCGCCGCGAGGGCAACAACCTCTTTGCCGCTACAAAAGATTCCGGCAATATGGAAATGGGCGTTGCCGGTACGGAAAACTACGGCAAGATAAATGCGTACAACATTGAAAATTCCAACGTGGACATGTCCCAGGAAATGGTCAACATGATTGTCAACCAGCGCGGCTTTCAGTCCAACAGCAAGGTTGTGACCACGGCAGACCAGATGTTGCAAAAGGCCATGGAACTCAAACGGTAGTAGCTGCATGGGCGCGGGGCCATCCTTGGCGTCATGATTTTCCGGCCCCGGCATAACCGGGGCCTTTTGTATTTCTGACAGGATACCGCTGCGAGTCAGATGCACCCATACCATACGCAAACACTTTGATTATTCGGGCGATCCTTGTGTCGGAGCATTGCTCCGCACCTCCCCATAGGGTACAGTGTTGCCTCCAGATGTGGATCACCCTGTAAAGAAACACTTTTTTCGCACTTTCCCGCAGGAGAGCACCCCGCATGAGCGTCGCAGCATCCCCCACCAATGGTACCGCTCTCTATGGCGTCACCGGTTGGCCGCTGGCCCAGACACTTTCGCCCCTTTTGCACAATACGGGCTTCCGGACCCTGGGCATCAACGCACTGTACCAAAAATGGGAAGTGCCGCCCGAAAAACTGCCCGCCTTTGTGGAAAGTGTTCGCCTGCTTGATATTCGCGGTTGCTCCGTAACCATCCCGCACAAGGTTGGTCTTTTGCCCCTGCTGGACGAAGTCAGCCCACTTGCCCGTCAGGTGGGTGCAGCCAATACCATTTATTGGAAGGGTGACCGCCTTTGCGGCGAAAATACCGATGTGGCCGGATTCATGGCTCCGCTTGCAGATACGCCCCTTGACGAGGCGGACGTGCTGCTGCTGGGTGCGGGCGGCGCTGCCCGTGCCGTTGCCGCTGGCCTTGCCGCGCCGGACAATGTAAAACGCCCTGCCAGAATCTTTGTGGCCACGCCTTCCGATAAATCGCACCTGCCGCTGGCCGAAGAATTCGGCCTTACTCCCCTACTATGGAAAGACCGGCACGAGCCTTCGGCCCTGCTGGTGGTCAACACCACCCCTCTTGGCATGCGCGGCAAGGCGGAAGACGACACCCCTTATGATTTTTCACGGGTTGCGCCACTTTCCGCAGAGGGCGCTGCCAAGGCAACACCCCTTGCCTACGATATTGTGTACAACCCCCTCGAAACCCGGTTTCTGCGCGAGGCCCGCACGGCTGGCCGCCGCTGCATATCGGGGCTTGAAATGTTTTTTGGTCAGGGCGATGCGCAGTTCCGCCTCTGGACGGGGCAGGGCCTGCCGCCCGAATCACGCCGCGCCCTTGAGGACGCCCTTGGGCAACAGCCCCAATAAACCGACATGAAAAGCGAGGCTTCCATGCGAATTCTGGTGCTGCACGGCGTCAAT
>NZ_DASQOG010000260.1:0-4808 GCF_035644575.1 Desulfovibrio sp.
TCTGCCATGTGTGGGGGGAATCATCTATATTTTCACCGGACGAAAAAAAGTTCTGGGAAAAGTGCAAAATTGAAAGAGGGTACTATGCGCACACTCCGTACTATGTACATCCTGACTCTGGCTTGCGCGGCGCTGCCTTTGGGCGGCTGCATGGGCGGCAGCACCAGCAGCGGTAATGGCAGCATCTCACTGGAACAGCAGGTGCAGCAGCAAGACGTGCAGTTGCGCCAGTTGCAGCCTGCTCAGGCTGATGCCTGGAGCCAGATTCAGACACTGAGGCAGGAAGTCAACACGCTCAAGGGCCAGATTGACGATCTGCAAAACGCAGGCGGCGCCAAAGCCCTGGTGGGCCGTGTGAGAACGCACGATGAAGCTCTGCGTCAGGTGGAGCGCAGCATGGCGCTGAACCTGAACCTTGGCGACCCCATGACCAGCGGCGGCAGCGGTGCAGCCCCCTTTGCGCAGGCGGCCCCCCAGGCGGCTCCTCAAGTTGCCCCCCAGGCGGCACCTGCTTTCAGCCAGCCGGGTTATGGCCAGCCTTCTTACGGGCAGGCAGCGGCAGGCGGCATGGCCGCGGGTTCCGTGGGCTACGCTGCGGCCTCTGCCGCTGGCGATCAGGGCGCAGCAGCGGCACACCCGCAGCCCGTCATCAACCCCAGCTCCAGCACCTGGGGCCAGCCCAGCCCTCAGCCCGAACCGCAGGTTCAGGCTCCCCAAAAGGACATCTCGCTGGCGCTTTTTGACGCTGGCGTTAACGCCTACCAGTCCCGCAAGTACGATGAGGCGCAGCGTTCTTTCAATGACTTTCTGAAAAACTACAAAGACCACAGTCAGGCTCCCGAGGCCCAGTACTATCTGGCCGAATGCTATTTCCAGCGCAACCAGTTTGCGGATGCGGCCCTGGCATATGATGCTGTTATCAAAAAGTACCCTTCTTCTTCCAGCGCGCCCGGCGCGTACCTCAAGCAGGGCATCAGCTTCAGTAAGCTCAATCAGTCTGCGGCTGCCAAAGCCCGCCTGGAAGAGCTGATCAAGAAATATCCCAACTCGCCAGAAGCTGCGCGGGCCAAGACGTTTCTGAAGACCAACAAGTAAGTATCCCGGCTCCGCCGCGCCCTCGCGCGGCGGAGTTTTTACTGCATTTGACCTTTGACCATACACCCGCAAAGGTTCTAAACGCATAAATTAAACCGCGCCGCGCGCAAAGGGGACGGGCATGAGCGACGAAAAGCCCGAAGCCGCAGTTTACAAGCAGATCAGCACGGAAATGCGCCAGGGTCTGAGAGAGATTTTTGAGCGCATCTCCACTGCCTCCAAAGGCCAGCCCCTGCCCCCCCCAAACCCGGATGCGCTATTTCTGGAAGCATCAAGCCAGCTTGATGAAGTGCTGAAAGACACAGAAAGCGCCACCATGACCATCATGGAAATTGTGGAGCGGCATCTGGATCTTCAGGAACAGAATACGGCGCATCTGGCAGGATTACTTAACGGCGGCGCGGATGCGGCCCCCATTGCCGAGCTGGAAGCAAACAACAAACTCCTTGGCGATGACCTCACTTCAGTGCTGACCGCCCTGAGCTTTCAGGACATCACAGGCCAGCGCATTAAAAAGGTTGTTTCTGCCCTGAACCAGATTGAGGCAATGGTGGTGGAGCTCTATGTTTCCACGGGCCTTATTCTGGACGCGGCTGAAAAAGACCCCAGCAAGAACGTTCAGGAATTGCAGGATGAAGCACGTCAGGCGGTCAAGGAATTCAACCAGGGCCGCAGCGAACTCAAAGGGCCTGACAAGGCCGGAGCTTCGCAGGGCGCTATTGACGACATGCTTTCCCAGTTGGGCCTCTAGACGGATATCTTGTTAAAATCTTTTCGGCTATTGAATCAGGGCGTTGCAAAACGCCCTTTTTTTGCGCCCAATGCCACGTTGCAGTTCTTTACTGTTTATTCAGGCCCAACAGGGTTCAGCCGGAAGCGGCCACCATTGGCGCGATGATGTACTGAAGAAGATTCGCATGGGAGAGGATGCCCAGCCTGGCGGACCTGCAAGTGCACCTAGCACACCTGGATTGGTTTGTTTTGCAACGCATAAAGGCCCCGAAAGGGGCCTTTATACAGTACAGATAATACCTGTGGCGGGAGTGAGCTTACTTCTGCTTGGCGGCTTCGCGGGCGCTGGCGGCCATATGGCAGGGACGGCATCCCTTGAACTTGGCGCCGTACTTGGCGGGATTTTCCTGAGCCTTCTGCGAGTGGCAGCCGTAGCAGGAGCGATCGCCATTCTTGGAGTGGAAGGCCATGAACATGCTCATGGGGTCACGTTCGCGCGCACCAGGGGTGGCGTGGCATTCGGTACAGGCTACGTAGCGGCTGTCGCTGCCCACTTCGTGGTGGCAGTGCATGCAGTTGATGCCTTTGTGCGCCGTGTGGGGGAACATGACGCTCATACGCGAGGATGTTCCACCAGGAATTTCAATAGGCTTTTTAATGACCTGCGACATTTCCTTGATATCACGCGCCTGCACTTCGCCAACCCACGCGAGGCTCAACGCAAGCAGCAACAAGGTCACATATTTCATCAGCAATTCCTCCTACTGGGTTCGTAAAGCGCAGGAGCAAGCCCCGGCGCACCACAGGCGGCTGAAAAACCGCCATCAACACCACTCTCCGCAGCGGTTGTTCTACCCTAATAATGCCTGTATGTGCAATAATTAAAGACTGCTACATCAGGAGCATTTAAACGGTTCAACAAACCGACTCAGCAATCCCCGACAGTCAGACTGCCAGCAATAAATTTTGCAGTAAAGGCAGCTTCAAATAACGGCTTTCGTGCTTGCCGCAAGCTGCCGCTAAAACATGTTCCAGAATGAGGGCCTGACTGGCTTCAGCTTTTTACGTGCGGCCACCATATCCAGATGCATCATGCCAAGCGCCAGCGCATCCAGATTGGGAACAGACTCGCGCTCGCGCAGATCCACCGCCGGGCAGTAAGACTTGCACTTGGTGCACCAGTCCAGCCGCTCACCGTGAGCAGTGCCGCTTTCGCGCAGCAGTTCCATAACCCCGCTGCCTTCCTCGCCGCATGCGGGGCATGCGCCACGACGGAATTTCCAGTCCGCGCCGCACACGCCGCAGTGCAAATGTTTTTTACCGCCGCCGCCCGCGAGAAAAGCATTTTTTTCATCAATGCTGGGTTTATCCATCCAACCAATGGTGGGCAGTGCGCCGCACACAGGGCAATAGCCCTGCCGCCACACATCGCCGGCTTCCCAGGGGGTGTCGCCCTCCGCTGCTACGGCCTGAGCGGTCATGCCACGCAAGATAGGCGCAACGATGAACCCTGTCACAAAGTCCAGCACCAGGGGGTCAAGGCCAATTTTTTCAGCCAGAGCCGCCAGCGCATCCCTGTCGCCCGAGGCAGCGGCGCAAACCAGCTCTTCTGCTCGCTGGGCTTCAGCCCCGTCAGATTTCAGAAAAAAATCCTTGAGCTTGGCCTTGTGGGGAACAACGGCGTCCATACGGCACAGCATGGGCAGCAGCTTTTCTGCGCAAATACGCACCGCTGGGGCCACTCCCGCAAAGGAAGCTCCGGCAAGCATTGAAACACCCTGTTCCATCCGCTGCGGTTGAGCCTGCGGCAGCGAAACCCCAGCCTTTTTCAGGCTTTCGGCCACAGCATCGCCAAGTTCCTCCTGGGCTGTGAGCAACGGTTCAAACGACCGCAGCACTGGGGCCAGAACCGGACGCCAGGTGATAACTTCTTCAAGGGTTTGGGCAACGGTTTGCCTTTTTACAGCCATTGATACTCCGTATGCCGAGGGTACTCCCGGCTGATTTCCCAAACTATGCAACACTGAGACGCTCTGCTCCCAATGTTTTCAAAATGCTCATTCCGGCATTTCGCAGCGCAGGTGCAAGCGGTGCTGTCATTTCCGCGTACCAATCAGGCCCGGACTGACAGACCTTTACGCTGCCTTGGCAAACGCCAGCTCTTGGAGCCGAGCGCGCAATTCAAGGCGAGCCTGCGCCAACCGGTTGAGGCAAAAACCAGGGGCCGCTCCAGCAACGTTCACGCCGCAACAAGGCAAACGTGCCTGCTGGTATTGTACCCTGATGGTGAACCAAAGCGAAGGATTTGCCAAGCCCCCGCAGTGCTTTTCTACCCCCGCAGTCGTATGGCTGCGGGGGTAGAGGGGATAAGGCCTTACATGAAGGCCGCGTATTCGTAGTAGTGTTCTTTTTCTTCCGCCAGCAGGTAGATGACGCTCACGTCCTCTACATCAGCCAGAAAAGCCTTGGGGAAGGTTTTTTTGACAATCTCAAGCCGCTTTTTGGCCATGGGCAGGATTTCTTCCCTTTCGCCAAAAGCCATGGTCCCCGTGGGGCACGTCTTGACGCAAATGGGCAGCATGCCCGCAGTGACGCGGTCAATGCACATGTCGCACTTGGTCAGGCACTTGGTCTTGGGATCCAGCCGGGGGATGTTGTAGGGGCAGGCATCAATAACGGCCTGCGCATCCTCGGGGCTCAGCTTGGCGCTCTTGTCCGTGGCTATGACCATGCCCGTTTTGGCGTCCTTGATGATAGCGCCGGGCACGGCCAAGTCGGCCACTTCCTTGCAAATGGGCGTGATGCAGTGGCGGCACTGGTCGGGGAAGAAGTTCCACACGACGGTGCCGTCAGGCTTCATACGCTCGCGAAAACGAACAATCTTGAGGTTGTTGGGGTTCAGATCCGGCGGATTCTGATGAGTGCCGCGCTGCTTGGTCTCATTGGCAGGCAGGTCATGCCATTCCTTACAGGCCAACTGG
>NZ_DASQOG010000261.1:0-5791 GCF_035644575.1 Desulfovibrio sp.
AACTGAAATAGGCTAGAGAGCGGCTATGGCAGTACATTCCTCCATGCTTGAGACCGTCGAATTCGACGATCCCGCCTTAGCCAATCAGCTATTTGGCCCTCACAATGCGCATCTTGAGCTGTTGGCCGCAGCCAGCGGGGCCTCCATAGGCAGCCGTGGCGCCAGCATTCTTATTGAAAGCCCAGACATGAACACGCGGCAGGTGCTGTGCAATGTTTTTGTGCAGTTGTACGAGCTGCTGCGCGGCGGACTGTCGCTGAGCCAGCAGGACATTGCCCGCAGTTACGAGATGCTGCGCGCGGATCCCGGCCTGAATCTGGAAAAGATTTTCAAGGATGCCGTTTTCGTCAACACGCCGCGCAAAACGGTCACCGCACGCAATGTCGCCCAGCGCACCTACCTTGACCTGCTGCGGCGCAATGAGCTTGTTTTTGCGGTTGGCCCGGCAGGTACGGGCAAAACCTATCTTGCTGTCGCCATGGCGCTTTCCATGTTTCAGCAGCACAAGGTCAAACGCATTGTGCTGACGCGCCCCGCAGTGGAAGCGGGTGAACGCCTGGGCTTTTTGCCAGGCGATCTGGCCGACAAGGTCAACCCCTATCTGCGCCCGCTCTATGACGCCCTGCACGACATGATGCCCCAGCCCAAGGTGGCGTCCATGCTTGAGGTAGGCTCCATTGAAGTTGCGCCCCTGGCCTTCATGCGCGGGCGCACCCTTAACGATGCCTTTATTATTCTTGACGAAGCGCAGAACACCACGCAGGAACAGATGAAAATGTTCCTCACCCGCATGGGCTTTGGCTCGCGCATGGTTGTAACGGGTGACACCACCCAGATCGACCTGCCCTTGCAGCCCGGCGGCCAGCGCCCGCGCTCGGGCCTTATCCACGCGCTGAAGATCCTTGCCAAAGTTCCAACCATCGCAGTGCATCACTTCACCAAGGCCGACGTAGTGCGGCATCCCTTGGTGGGAGCAATCGTAAACGCCTATGATAATGCAGAAAAAAGCGGCACGTCCAGCTAGCATCCTCGCACTCTTTCGCATGCTGCGGGCCCGCCACCATTGTGGTCTGGGGCTTTCGGTGCTTGTGCTCACCCTGCTTTTCATCAGCCTGCTTGCAGGGGCCAACTTTGAGGCAGTGCCTCGCGTCTACGTTGCCGGGCAAGTGGCGGACTCTGACGTCATTGCCGACCGCGACATCCTTGTTGAAGACGTGCAGGCCACCAAGGCCCGGCGCAAACAGGTGCAGCTTCTGCAGCCACCTGTCTATGATCTGAGTCTTGAGCCCTTTACGGCCTTTCAGAACCGTATTGTGGAGATCATGCGCAGCTTGAACAACGGCATTGACTACCATGTTGGGGTAGAAGGCCCGCTCCACAGGCTGGTGGATGAACTGACGCCCACCGTTGCTGACGAAATTTTGCCGGAACTCGCCCAGCCCGAGGCGCAGACATATCTGCTCAAGGTGCTGCTGCCCCAGATTCGCGACCATATGGCAGAAGGCCTTGTGGGCGACATACGCTCGGCCAGGGTTGACCGCTCTGGCGTTATTGTGCGCAATCTGGATACGAATACAGAAATACTGCGCCCGGACGTGGTCAATCTGCCCGATGTGCAATCGTATCTGGCGGAAATTTCTGCCCAGATACGGCAGGTTTCCACGCTGAACCCGCAGTCGCGGCGCGCCATCAATATTCTGCTTTCCGCAACCATGCCTTCCTCGCTGACGCTGAACCGGGAATCTACCCAAAAGCGCAGCTCTGCCGTCATGTCCATGGTTGAGCCCGTGTATTATCAGATACAGAAGGGCGAGATCGTGCTGCGCAAGGGCGAAAGGGTCAGCCGCGAGCAGCAGATCAAGCTGCAAACGCTTTATAAATCCGCTTCTGACCCCATGCACTGGGATATAGCCGCTGGCGCCTTTTTGTGCTCGCTGGTGCTTTCCATCGGCTTTTTTGTTGCCCCCAGCGGCAAACCCGGCACCCCTCTGCGCTGCAAGGACATGCTGCTCATTTCCTTGCTCCTGCTGCTTTTCAGCGCCGGGGCAAAGGCTGTGTACGTGCTTGGCATGCGCATAGACAGCCATTCGTTCATCAATACGCTGGCCGTGGGCTACCCTGTGGCAGGGGCAGTGGGGCTGGTCGCCATGGTTTTTGCGGCCCGGCGCTATTGCACCATGGCGCTGTTGATCTCATTCTTTACCATGCTCATGTTTCAGGCGCAGTTTTCGCTGTTCCTGCTCCATTTTCTCGGCGGCATGCTGGCCACGTGGCTTGTGACCAATGCCCAGAACCGACAGGACGTGGTGTGGAGCATTGTACCGCTGACCATCGGTCAGTCCATCATCTGGTTTGGCGCAACCCTGCTGGCCCAAAGCGCCCCAGGCGTCATGCCCACGCAGTTGCTGGCCGTGTTTATCAACAGTGTGCTCTCGCTCATTCTGCTCTTTGCCGTGAGCCCTGTGCTTGAAATCAGCTTTGGCTACAGCACGCGCTTCCGCCTCATGGAATTGATGAGCCTTGAGCAACCTCTCATGCAGGAGCTCATGGTAACTGTGCCCGGCACCTACCATCACTCACTTGTGGTCGCCAACATGGTTGAAGCCGGGGCCAAGGCCATCGGCGCCAACAGCCTGCTGTGCAAGGTGGCGGCCCTGTATCATGACGTGGGCAAGCTCTCGTATCCCGAATATTTCATCGAAAACCAGTTTGGCGGGCCCAACAAGCACGACAAACTGGCCCCGTCCATGAGTGCGCTCATCCTGCTTTCGCATGTCAAAAAAGGCACGGAACTGGCCGAGCGGTACAAACTCGGACAGGATATTGCCGACATCATCAGCCAGCACCACGGCACGCGGCTCATACGCTTTTTCTACCAGAAGGCCCTGAACCAGGGAGAAAAGCCGCGTGAATCCGATTTCAGCTATGTGGGGCCGCGTCCGCAAACCAAGGAAGCCGCCATCCTCATGCTGGCCGACTCCGTTGAGGCCTCCAGCCGCACGCTCAACGATCCCACGCCCGCGCGCATAAAGTCGCACATTGACACCATCATCAAGGGTATTTTCTCGGAAGGGCAGCTGGACGAATCGGAGCTTACCTTTAAGGATCTGCACTTCCTGAGCGAAAACTTTCAGCGCATCCTGACGGGTATTTTCCATCAGCGCATTGCCTATCCTGACGCCAAAATCAACGATGCCGCCAGATCCGAGGGCAAGCCCAACGGCAAAAACGGCGCTGCCCCTGCAACGCATGGTGCAACGGCCCTTACCCCCACGGGGCAGGGCAAACAGTGCGGCGACAAGCCTTGCAACGGAGACAAACCCGCTGCGGCGCAATCGCCTGAAGTCAAAGCCCTGACGAGCCAGCCGGAGAGCGCCAAACAGGCTGGAATACCTGCCATCGCGGAAGAAAAGGGGCAGGCATAGGAATCATGGGCGCAGTCAGGGGCAGCCAGAAACAGGCAACCGTGCGCATCTTTTGCCGCTATCCGGCCACCGCCTGGATTCTGCCTCTTGACCGCAGGCAGCAACGCGCGGCTCTGGCGGCCATGCTTGCCGCCGCAGAACAGGCCAATGTGCCTGTTGTGCCCCCGGCTGTGGAACTGCATCTGGTCGATGATGCCGCCATGAGCGCAGCCAACAGGCGCTGCATGGGCTGTCAGGGCCCTACCAACGTGCTTTCCTTCCCCGGTGGCTGCGACAGCCCCGGTACTCTTCTGTTTTCACTGGATACGTTGCGCAGGGAATGCCTGCTGTACGGGCAGGAGCCGGGCGAGCATGCTTTGCGCCTGCTGGCGCACGGAATGGCCCACTTGTGCGGGCTTGACCACAGCGCGCAGATGGACGCGGTGAGCGACTATTTTATGGTAGTTGCAGCCGAAGCAATGGCCTGACAGCGCAAAGCTCCCGGCCTGATAACGGATTCGGCTAGGCCGCCCACTTTCTGTTCAGTGCCGCCAGGGCCATGCATTGCATTTCGCGCAGTTTGCGGGCGGATTCTTCGCCTCGGTTGTGCCATTCTTCGGGCAGACGCACGGCGTTTATAGCCTTCAGGCTCGGGTAGGCCAAACTGCTGATAGGTGAATTGCTGTCGGCATCCGCCAGCTTCCAGAAAGGGCGCGAAAGCCCGAGCTGGTTAACCCGCCACAGCAGGTCGCGGCGCGTTCCGGTGCGCAGGCTGGCAAACATGCCCGCCTTCATGTGTTCTTCTGCTGCAAGCGCGCCAGCCCTGGCATAGACTGCCGGCAGCCGCAGCCTTTTGGCAAGGGCCAGTGCAAGCGGCACGCCGCGCGCCTCATGCCCATAATGATGGGGCAGCAGAGCAGGGTCGGTGCAGATTTTTCCAAGGTCATGGCACAAGGCCATCCATACGGCCATGGCATCGCCCGCGAGCTCGTCCATCAGCCGCAGGCTGTGGCCCAACACGCTGTTGGCATGCCATTTCACGGGGCCTGCTGGAATGTAGCGTGCGCGCTCGTGTTCTTCAAACCAGGGGGACAAACAATCCCCTTGCGCCAGAACACGAAAGAAACGCGCCGGGCGCGGCAAGGCCAGAGCCTTGAGCATTTCCCTGGCCACACGCTCCGCAGGAATGGCCGCCAGCAAAGCCTTGGGCGTGGCGCGCATCTGCTCAAAAGCCTCGCGGGCTATGCGCCAGTCAGGCCAGCGGGAGGCAAAGCGCGCCAGACGAAAAATTCTCGTGGGATCATCCGTAAAGGCCGTGGGCGAAGCCGGACGCATCGTTTTGTTGCGCAGGTCGTCAACCGCCCTGGGATGCATGTACAGCCGCCCCGCGCTGTCGAGCGCAAGGGCATTGATGGTGAGATCCCGCGCTGCAAGATCAGATGCCAGGGTGCCGCCCCGGAGGGGCATGCATTCGCGCCCGCGCCACAGGCAGACATTGACGCTTTTACCTACGCAGACCGCATCGGGATGCGCGACCAAAAAGTCGTCCATGCTTCCTGAAAAGGAAAAATCCAGCTCCGTGGGCATACGCCCAAGCAAAAGGTCGCGCAGTGCGCCGCCGACGAGGTAGAGTTCCATGCCCCCAGTATGTCACAGCCAACCGTTTGAGGGAAGCTCCCCCACTGGCGCTGACAAAAATTTTGTTCCGCGTATCTGGCGCTTTGGCGAGGTAGGCTCCTGCCTTGATACCGCTGCAAACCTTGCAGGGCGGGGCTGGCTTGAGCCGTGGGACAGTGTTCAGGTTGTCAGCCAGACAGCGGGGCGCGGGCAATTGCGGCGTCAGTGGCACTCGCCTGCTGGCAATGTGTATGCGGCCCTGCGTCTGCCGCTTGTGCCCCCCTTTGACGGCACGGCGGCGGCCCCGGCAGTGGGCGCTCTGCTGGCGGAGGCGCTGGCAATGGACGGGTGGCAGGTGCGCCTGAAATGGCCCAATGACCTTGTATTGTGCGCATCGGAAGCCGAACCCAGAAAACTGGCGGGCATCCTGCTGGAGGAGCGGGGCGGGGTGCTGCTGGCGGGCATTGGCATAAATGTGCGCTGGTCGCCCCCAGTGGAACAGATGCGGGCAGAGGCCGCTCTGGAGGCAACAAGCCTTGCCGCCCAGCATAAATCCTCCATTTTTACGCCTCCATGGGCCGAAGCCTTGTGGCAAACCCTTGTAAAGCGCATGTTTTCAGCTTATATTGACTGCCACTCTTTTCCCGAGGGGTGGAGAGCCCGTGCGGAGTCTCTTTTGCTCTGGCGCGGCGAGAACGTGGAGCTGCGTGACGATGACCGCATCGTACGCGGCTGGCTGGCGGGCCTAGGAAC
This sequence comes from Desulfovibrio sp., assembly GCF_035644575.1. Lineage (GTDB taxonomy): Bacteria > Desulfobacterota > Desulfovibrionia > Desulfovibrionales > Desulfovibrionaceae > Desulfovibrio. The sequence goes on from NZ_DASQOG010000261.1 coordinate 5,775, forward strand.
GTCAGGCGGCCTGTGTC
>NZ_DASQOG010000262.1:0-4796 GCF_035644575.1 Desulfovibrio sp.
ATGATGCGGGCGTTCTGGTTCCATTCAAAGCCTGGATGTGGATCATCCAGATCAGGGTCGCCAGTGGAGGGCGGCGTGAAGAGGCTTTGCATCCAGGAAAAGAAAGACATGAATTTCCAGTTTGTTACAGGTTATTGATTGAGCTCGCCCTTAAGCATAACAATTGCGCCGGATAAGTCAAAATGCACGTCAGAGCGATGGTTTCAGGCAGGCCGCAAGCCCCGTGCAGTTGACGAAGCCGCGCAGCCCTGAAACACTTTGGGCATGAGATGGCGTACTGTACAGATAACCACCGCATCGGGGCAGGCAAGCAACGCCGTTGCTCCGGAGATCATTGCGGTCAGCCGGGCAACGGATATCCCGGCTTTTTACGCGCCCTGGTTTATCAACAGGCTGCGCGCCGGATACGCCCGCTGGATCAACCCCTTCAACGGGCGGCCCCAGTTTGTGTCCTTTGCCAACACGCGGGTTGTTGTATTCTGGAGTAAAAATCCGCAGCCCTTGCTGCCCTTGCTGCCGGAGGTGGAGGCGCGTGGTCTTGCCTGGTATCTGGAATTTACGCTCAACGATTATGAGGCTGAATGCTGGGAACCCAATCTGCCGCCGCTTGCCCAACGCATTGATACCTTCCGCCGTTTTGCGGACGCGGCAGGGCCGGAAAGGGTGGTGTGGCGCTTTGACCCCCTGATGCTGGCAGGGCATCTGGCGCAAAATCCTGACGGTTGCCATGTGTTGCTGGACAAAATGGTCCGCATCGGCAGGGCACTGAAAGGCTCGACATGCAAGCTGGTGTTCAGCTTTGCCGACATCGCCGACTACCGCAAGGTGCGGGAAAATCTGCGCCGGGCAGGTCTTGCCTGGCGTGATTTTACGCAGGCGGAAATGCAGACCGTGGCAGCTGGGGTAGCCGCTCTTGCTGCCGAAATGGGCGCGGAACCCTGCACCTGCGGCGAAAAGGGCGACCTCTCGGCATGGGGCATCAGCCATAACCGCTGCACAGACCCGGAACTCATCCTCAAGCTCACCAACAGGCACCCGGACATGCTGCGCCTTTTTGGCATTGCGCCGCAGCGGCAACTGGGCCTGCCCCTGGAAATGCCCTCAGGCGCTAACCTTGCCAGCACACCGCATGAGTATCCGCGCGACACAGGTCAGCGTGCCGTGTGCCTGTGCGTACCCTGCAAGGATGTGGGCCAGTACGACACCTGCCCCCACGGCTGCGTGTACTGCTACGCCAATACCTCGCCCGCCGTTGCGACCCGGAATTTCCGGCGGCACGACCCAGAGGGGGAGAGCATCAGCCCGCAGGAATAATCTAAGGAGTGCTAGTGATTGCGGCATTGTCCGCAGAAGCAAAATGCACCGTAACCAGCAAGACCTCAGCGCGGCCTGTGGTACGCAGGGGCGGCCCCCATGTGCCAGTGCCTGCGCTGACGATAGAGTGGAAGTTGCCCTTTGTCAGCAGGCCCAGCGGGTTTTCGTATCTCAGTTCCGTCACAAAGTTAAAAGGCCAAAGCTGCCCGTTGTGCGTGTGACCTGACAGCATGAGCGCAGCGCCCGCCTGACGGGCTTCGTCAAGGGCGGCGGGCTGGTGATCCATGACCACAAGGGGCAGGCTGCGGTATTTTTCTGGCAGGTCGGCCAAAATCTCCTCCATGCTGCCCCGTTGGATGCCGGTAAAACCGGGCTTGCTCAAATCATCCCTGCCAGCAAGCACAAAACTGTCGTCCACCACGGCCCACTGGTCGCGCAGCACCTGCATACCCACAGCGCGCAGAAAATCCAGACTGTTGTCGATGGAACCAGAGATATATTCGTGGTTGCCCGGCACGGCCCAATGCCCAAGGCGCGGTTGGGCCACAGCAAGGGCGGCTGCGGTGGCTTCCGCATCCAGCTTTATATGGTCGTCAATGATGTCGCCAACATAGAGGATAGCGTCCGGTTGCTCAGGGGCCAGCAGCTCCACGGCTCGGCTCAGCCTCCCTGCTGTGATGAGGCGGCCCAGATGCATGTCGGTAATAACGCCCAGTTTCAGGGGCTTGTCCACGTAGGCGCTGGGTACAGGGCCTTGCGTGCGGACAGTGATTTCGTAGTGCCGCAGCGCGGGAAAGGCCGCGTTGAACCAGCTGCCCACACCCAGCAGCAGGGGCAGGCCCATGACCAGCAGCACAGCGCCCCAGCGTGGAGTGGCGGGCGGCAGTGCGCCGAACAAACGTGCGCCAAGGCCCCAGATGTCGGCAAGCAGCACAAGCGCAAAGGCGTAGAAAGCCACGCCCATCCAGAATGCACCGGCCCGCAGCACCCACACATGGGCAAGGCTGTCGCCATGCCCTTTGTAGAGCAGGGGAAATGCCGCGCCGAGGACGAGCACAAGGATGCAGAGCGCGATGCGCAGCCAGCCAGTGCCGGAAAGCGCGCGCCACAGCCACCAGGATATCCAGCCGTTGATAACGGCCAAGCCTATGCCTGTTACCAGAAAAAATCGGAACATATGGTTTTATGAAGCCCAGGCGGCAAGAGCTTTATCCAGATCCGGCCCGGGGCGTACTTTCAGAGTGTTGTCGAGGTGCAGAATACACACGTGCCCATCAAGAAAAACCTGGGCATGCGCTTCTACCGGGCCGGGGAATTTCTCCAGAAGGTTGCGCAGAGCCAGCATGTCTTCGCGCCCAAGGCGGTGCTGCGGTATCTGCACGCATATGGGGGTGTCGCTTTGTCCGCAGGCTTCGGCCAGCGAACGGGCGGTCTGTCCCAGCAGCTTGATTTCCCGCGGGCCTTCGTCTGCTTCTTCATCCACATCGCCGTTGTCGCCGTTGTCGGCCTGGCTGTCGAGCCGCGCCACAAGGCAGATGGGCTGTTCCGAGCGCAAAAGATCGCGGCATTCGGCGTAAGGGCGGGGAAAAAACGTCACTTCGGCGTGCCCGGTGAGGTCTTCAATCCCCACAAAGGCCATGCGTTCGCCCTTGGATTTTGTCAGCACTTCCTTGACGCTGACCACCAGCGCCGCGCAGCGGATTTCCGCACCGGGGAACAGTTCGCGCGCGTCTTCCAGCGTGGTGAGTCCCAGGCGGCGGATCTCGCGCGAGAAGGGTTGCAGCGGATGGCTGGTCAAAAAGAAGCCCAGGGCTTCCTTTTCTGCCCGCAGTTTGTCGTCGTCGGCCATTTCGGGCAGCGAGGCTTCGGGGCAGTCAAGGCCGATACCGGGTTGAGGCGCGCTTTCCACAACCGGAGCCATGGAGAGCAGCGAAACCTGATTGGATGTTTTGTCCTTGGCCTTTTTTTGCGCGCGGGCAACCACAATTTCAATGGCCGCCAGCATGGCGGCGCGGGGTACGCCAAAGCAGTCGCATGCGCCGCCCTTGACGAGCGATTCAAGCACGCGCTTGGTGACCTTGCGCAGGTTTACCCGGCAGCACATGTCGAACAGCGAGGCAAATTCGCCGCCTTCGGCCCTGGCTTCCACAATTTCGCGTATGGCTTCATCGCCCACGTTCTTGATGCCGCCAAGGCCAAAGACCACCTTTCCGCCGTGGGCCGTAAATTCGCGCTGGCTCTGGTTTACCGAGGCCTGCACCACATTGATGTCCATGTCCTTGCAGCACGAGACATACTTGAGCAGCTTGTCCTGATTGCCCATTTCAGAGGTGAGCAGGGCAGCCATGAACTCGACCTTGTAATGAACCTTGAGAAAAGCCGTGTAATACGAAATGAGGGCATAGGCGGCAGAGTGCGACTTGTTGAAGCCGTATTCGGCGAACTTTTCCATCAAGTCGAAAATTTCGTTGGCCTTGTCCTTGTCGATGTTGTTCTTTTCCGCGCCGGTAACAAAGTTGACGCGTTCCTTGGCCATGGCTTCGGCTTTCTTTTTGCCCATGGCGCGGCGCAGCAGGTCGGCCCCGCCAAGCGTATAGCTGGCGATGATCTGGGCGATCTGCATGACCTGTTCCTGATAGACGATAACGCCGTAGGTATCGCGCAGGCATTCTGTAAGCGACTGGTGCGGATAGACCACGGGCACCTGCCCGTGCTTGCGCTTGATGAATTCGTCCACCATGCCCGAACCGAGCGGGCCGGGGCGGTACAGGGCCAGCATGGCGATGACGTCTTCAAAGCACGAGGGCTTGAGCATGCGCAGATACTGCCGCATGCCCGAACTTTCCACCTGAAAAACGCCGTCCGTGTCCCCACGGGCGTAAAGCTCGTAGGTTTCCGTATCCGTAAGCGGCAGGTTGTCAAGATCCGGCGGTTCGTGGCCCTGAAGGGTGATGTTGTCCAGGGTGTCCTGAATCAGGGTCATGGTTTTCAGGCCAAGAAAGTCGAACTTCACAAGCCCGGCTTTTTCCGTCATGGGGCCGTCAAACTGGGTCACAAGTTCGCCGCGCTTGCCCTGATAGAGGGGGAGGTATTCCTCCATGGGCTTGTCTGAAACCACAAGGCCGGCGGCGTGGGTTGAGGCGTGGCGGGCCAGGCCTTCAAGGCGGCGGGCCGTGTCCAGCAGGTGCTTGACCTTGGGGTCGGAGTGGTAAATGTTTTCCAGCTCCGGCTCCGCCTCCAGCGCCTTCTTGATGGTCATCTTGAGGTCGGCGGGTACCAGCTTGGCGATGCGGTCAGTCTCCGCAAAGCTCATGCCCAGGGCGCGGCCCACATCGCGCACGACGCCCTTGGCCTTCATGGTGCCGAAGGTGGTGATCTGCGCCACCGAGCCTTCGCCGTAGGTTTCCACCATGTGCTTGATGACCTCGACGCGGCGGCGTTCGCAAAAGTCCACGTCGATATCGGGCAGGGAGACGCGTTCG